>CACHCH010000031.1 GCA_902578255.1 uncultured Pelagibacteraceae bacterium | reverse complement strand
TCTGACATGATTTTAAAACCAGATACATCAAGAATGTTTATGGATCCTTTTACATCGCATAATACTGTTGTGATATTTTGTGATATTTTAGATGCTGTTAAAAAAACTCCTTATGAAAGAGATCCACGTGGTGTAGCAAAAAAAGCTGAGGCTTATTTGAAAGAGTCTGGCATTGGAGATAAAGCCTTTTTTGGACCAGAACCCGAATTTTTTGTTTTTGATGATGTTAAAATTAAAAATGATATGAATGATTGTGGCTTTGTAATCGATAGCAAGGAAGGCCCGTATAATTCAGGTAAAGAATATGAAAATGGAAACATGGGTCATAGACCAGGTATCAAAGGAGGTTACTTTCCTGTACCACCTGTAGATAGTGAGCAGGACATGAGGGGTGAATATCTTAAAAATTTAAAAGAAGTGGGTATTAAAGTTGAAAAACATCACCATGAAGTGGCACCTAGCCAACATGAGCTTGGAATGTATTTTGGAACTTTAGTAGACCAAGCTGATAATGTTCAATTATATAAATATGTAGTACAAATGGTTACGCACTCATTTGGTAAAACAGCTACTTTTATGCCAAAGCCTGTTGCTGGAGATAACGGCTCTGGAATGCATACACACCAATCAATTTGGAAAGGTGATACGCCCGTATTTTCTGGGGATGGTTACGCTGGATTATCAGAAACTGCACTGCACTATATCGGTGGTATATTAAAACATGCAAAAGCAATCAATGCTTTTGCTAATGCAACTACAAACAGTTATAAAAGATTAATTCCAGGATTTGAGGCACCAGTTCTTCTTGCTTATTCTGCAAGAAATAGATCAGCTTCTTGTCGTATACCAATTACTTTAAGTAAAAAAGGTGCAAGATGTGAAATTCGTTTCCCAGATGCTTCTGGTAATCCATATTTAACGTTTGCAGCAATGCTTATGGCCGGAATTGATGGGATTAAAAATAAAATTCATCCAGGTGAGTCTTTTGATAAAGATTTATACGAGTTACCACCAGAAGAGGTAAAATCTATCCCTACAGTTTGTGGCTCATTAAGAGAAGCGATGGAAAATTTAGATAAAGACAGAGAATTTTTAACACAAGGCGGTGTATTTACTGACGATCAAATTGATGCTTATATTGCGTTGAAATTTGAGGAAATACACAAGTTTGAACATGCACCTCATCCTGTAGAGTTTGAGATGTATTATAGTTGCTAGCAGATTTAATTACTGTTTTGTTGTAGCTATACTATTCTTGTTCATACCTTTTTTTAGAACGTAATTCTGTGTGCCATTAGCACCAGTATCCACTTCTTTTCTAAGATCTTTAAAAAATGATTTCTCTTTTAAAGAATTTTTTAAGTTTTTAACAAGATTTTTAAACTCAAATGTATTCATTACAAAGCCTTATCTTAGATATGCAAAAAATACAAATCTGATATGCTCAAAATGGGATTGTTGACCTATGATGTTTTAAATGACTCACCGCAGCCACAACGCTCGGTTTCATTAGGATTATTAAAAACAAAAGTTGAGGATAACTCCTCTTTCTTATAATCCATTTCAGTTCCTAAAAGATAAATAATAGCAGCAGAGTCTACGAATACCTTAACACCCTTATCTTCAATTATTTCATCATTTGGATTAACTTCTTTTGTATATTCCATAACATACGACATTCCCGCACAACCACCAGATTTAACTGATACTCTTACTCCAAGAGAATCTTTTTCTGCATTAGCCATTATCTCTTTAATTCTAGATGCAGCGTTATCACTTAATTTAATTATTTGAGACATTATAAATTCAATTCTAATTTGGCTGCCTCTGACATCATGTCTTTGGTCCATGGTGGATCCCATACTAATTCTAAATCAACCTCTTCAATCCCCTCTACTTGCATTGCCCCCTCTTTAACTTCTTTAGGTAAACTTTCTGCTACAGGGCAATTTGGTGTTGTCAAAGTCATTTTAATTTTGGCAGATTTATCATTTTCAACTTTTATATCATAAATTAAACCTAATTCATAAATATTAACAGGTAGCTCAGGATCATAAATTTTTCTTATTTCTTCTATGATTAATTCTTTCTTAGACATAATTAATTCTCTGTTTTTACTTCTTCTTTTTTATCCTCAAATGCTGAAACTAATGTATGCCATGAAAGTGTAGCACACTTCACTCTCATTGGATATTGT
>CACHCH010000030.1 GCA_902578255.1 uncultured Pelagibacteraceae bacterium | reverse complement strand
AATAATTCAGAACGGGTTAATTAAGATGGAAAATAGACAGAAGGAAATCGATAAATTAAAAGATTATAAATACGGTTTCTCCACTGATATAGAAAATACGAGAGCACCCAAAGGTTTGAATGAGGATGTAATTAAATTTATTTCTAATATTAAAAAAGAGCCTCAATGGATGCTTGAATTTAGACTGAAAGCTTATGAAAGATTTAAACAATTAAAAGAACCAGATTGGCAAAAACCAAAATATCCAAATATAGATTATCAAAATTTATATTATTATTCTGCACCTAAGAGTATGGATGATAAACCTAAAAGTTTGGATGAACTAGACCCTAAGCTTTTAGAAACTTATAAAAAGTTAGGTATACCACTTCAAGAACAAGCAAGATTAAATGGTATTGCTGTTGATGCTGTTTTTGATTCAGTTTCAGTTGCAACAACTTTTAGAGAAGAGTTAATAAAACAAGGAATAATTTTTTGTCCAATTTCAGAAGCAATTCAAAATCACCCTGAGTTAGTCAAAAAATATTTAGGTTCAGTAATTCCATTAACAGATCATTTTTTTGCAACATTAAATTCAGCAGTTTTTACTGATGGCTCATTCGTTTACATACCTGAAGGTGTTCGATGTCCAATGGAACTTTCAACATATTTTAGAATAAACGCATCTAATACAGGTCAGTTTGAGAGAACTTTAATTATTGCAGACAAAGGAAGTTATGTTAGCTACTTGGAAGGTTGTACAGCACCTATGAGAGATGAAAATCAATTGCATGCTGCTAATGTTGAATTAGTTGCTCTTGATGATGCTGAAATAAAATATTCAACAGTTCAAAATTGGTATCCAGGTGATAAAGATGGAAAAGGTGGTATCTACAATTTTGTAACTAAAAGAGGTTTGTGCAAAGGAAAGAACTCTAAAATATCATGGACGCAAGTTGAAACTGGATCTGCAATTACGTGGAAATATCCTAGTTGCATTTTGAAAGGTGATAATTCTGTTGGGGAATTTTATTCAATTGCCATCACTAATAATTACCAAAAAGCTGACACAGGCACTAAAATGATCCATTTAGGAAAGAATACAAAAAGCAAAATCATATCAAAAGGAATAAGTGCTGGATTTTCTGACATGACTTACAGAGGATTGGTTGATATTTCGTCTAAGGCATCAAATTCAAATAATTATACCCAGTGTGACTCTCTATTGATGGGTAACAAATGTGGTGCTCACACAGTTCCTTACATAAAAAACAAAAATTCAGAGTCAAATATAGCTCATGAAGCAACAACTTCTAAAATAAGTGAGGAACAATTACATTATTGTCAACAAAGAGGATTAAGCGCGGAGGAGGCAGTTGGTTTAATTGTAAATGGATTTTGTAAAGAAGTATTACAACAATTACCAATGGAATTTGCTGTTGAGGCACAAAAATTAGTAGGGATTAGTTTAGAAGGAAGTGTGGGCTAATGTTAAAAATAAATAAATTAAATGCTAAAATAGATAATAAAGAAATTTTAAAAGGGTTTTCAATAAACGTTAATCCTGGAGAAGTTCATGCTATTATGGGACCGAATGGATCAGGCAAAAGTACTTTATCTAATATTTTATCAGGAAAGAAAGGATATGAGGTTTCTGGTGAAGTTCTATTTGAGGACAAAGATTTATTTGAACTTGAAACAGAGGAAAGAGCCCACAAAGGTATTTTTTTAGCTTTTCAATATCCATTAGAAATTCCTGGAGTAAACACAAATATATTTTTAAAAACTTCTCTAAATGCAGTCAGAAAAGCAAGAGGTGAAAAAGAGCTTGATGCGATAGAATTCCTTAAATTAGTTAGAGAAAAATCTAAAGAACTTAAATTTGATGAGGAAAAGTTAAATAGACAATTAAATGTTGGTTTCTCTGGGGGAGAAAAAAAGAAAAATGAAATTTTACAAATGTCAATGTTATCCCCAAAACTTTCAATTCTTGATGAAACAGATTCAGGGCTAGACATAGATGCTTTAAGAATTGTGGCAGACGGAGTTAATACTTTAAGAAACAAAAAAAACTCATTTTTAATAATTACACATTATCAAAGGTTACTTGATTATATTAAGCCTGACTTTGTCCATGTTTTAATGAATGGAAAAATAGTTAAATCTGGTGGTCCAGACCTAGCTTTAGAATTAGAAAAAAAAGGATATGAAAATTTTAATTAGATGAAAGAACAACTACAAAAAGATTTTGACAATATTATTAAAAATTTAAATTTATCTCAAAAAGATATTGAA
>CACHCH010000029.1 GCA_902578255.1 uncultured Pelagibacteraceae bacterium | reverse complement strand
ACAATTATTTGCAAGAATTGCTTTTGAAAGTTGTATTTTATCTATTGGAAATTCAAAAATATACTTTGGAAGTAATCTTTTTAATTTTTTGTAAACTTTTCTATTTTCCTTGTATAGTTTTGAAACTTCTTGATCCGCATTAAAGACTGGATATCCAAAACATTGAGCAACATAACTTTTGCCAGATCCTATATCTCCCAAAATTCCAATTCTTATCATCAATCTAAAAGTTTAATTGTTTTATTGTTAATCATAGGCTCTACATTGTGCCATAACTTAAATGCTTCAAAGGCTTGGTAAATAAACATTAATTTACCATTTTCACATTTGTTCCCCAACTTTTTTCCAATTTTTAAAAAATTAGTTTCGCTTGGGTTATAAATCACATCATAAAATAATTTATTCTTACCTGCTGAGGAAAAATCTAATTCTATCTTATCCTCTTTGTTCAAGCCCAAACTGGTAGCGTTTACAATTACATCAAAGTCTGGCACATCTCCCCAATCAACTATATTAAGATTATTAAAAATATCTTTCACCCTCTGGGCCTTTGCTTTTGTTCTGTTGCTTATAAAAATATCGATAGCTCCCATCTTGTTCAAAGCGTAGACGATTGAAGGTACAACACCTCCGGCACCTAAAATTAAAATTTTTTTATCAGCTACCTTATAATTTATTTTGTTTATTGCTTTTTCAAAACCACCTATATCTGTATTATGGCCAATTACTTTATTGTTTTTTAAATATATTGTGTTCACAGATTTTGTTTTTTCTGCCTCTGCACTTAGATGATCTAAATAAGGTATCACTACATTTTTAAATGGTACCGTAATATTAATTCCATTTATTATCTTGTTCTTAACCTTTAAAATTAAATCTTCCAATTGATTAGGGTTTAATATTGCCTTATCATAAATTGCATTAATTTTATTTTGTTTAATCCAAAAATTGTGTAATTTGGGTGACAGGGAATGGTTTATTGGGTTTCCAATAACTAAGTATTTTTTCATTGAATTTCTTTTAAATACTCTTTAATTTTTTTAACTGGAAGTCCCATTATAGTGTTCTTATCTCCATTGATTTCAGAAAAAAGATTTCTTCCTTCTCCTTCAATCTGGTAAACATTATATGCATAAAGTGCTTTGTCAGAAATTTTTGAAAGGTATTGCTCTAACTCTTTTTCAGAGAAATTTTTCATTTTTAGTTTAGCTTTGTCGGTATAATTCCAAATCATTGATCCATTCTTAGATATGCAAACAGAGCTAATTAAATAATGTTCCCTTCCATTAAGTTTTTTTAATATTTCCATGGCTTCTTTTCTGTCTGAGGGTTTAGATATTAATTCTCCACTTAGATCGATAACACTATCTGCTCCTAAAACTATTCTTTCTTCTATTTTTGAGCTTATTTTATTAGCTTTTAATTCAGCTAAATTTTTTGATATTATTTCTGGAGACGCATTTTTTGATATTAAACTCTCTTTCACACTGTCCTCATCAATATTTGACGGTTTAACCTCGCAAGATATATTATTATCTTCTAAAATATCTTTTCTCACTTTACTCTTTGAAGCTAGAATAATATTACTTAACATTATTAGAATATATTTCGTGTATTTTGATAATAGACGCAGCTGTTTCCTCTACTGACTTTCTAGTAACGTCAATCACTGGCCATTTGTATTTTTGAAAAGTTTTTTTTGCTTTCATGACCTCATCTTTAATATCTTCAAGGTTAGTATAATTTGTGTTGTCGCTTTCTTTAAGAGAATTCATTCTGTTTTTTCTTAAATCAGCCAATCTTTCAGGTTCAGTGCTCAATCCAACTACACATGTAAATTGGGGATTTTCCTTTAATTTTTTGGGTAACGAATTTTCATTTACTAAAGGTATATTTGATGTTTTATAACCTTTATTGGCAAGATATATTGAAGTTGGAGTTTTGCTTGTTCTACTAACTCCTACTAAAATTATATCTGATTTTTCAATTTCATTTAATAAATTTCCATCATCATGGTTCATTGTAAATTGAATGGCCTCAATTCTATCGTAATATTCATCATTTAAAATATGTTGCCCACTAGGTTCGTGAGAAGCTTTTTGATTAAGAATTTTTGAGAAGTTTAAAATAAGATTTCCCAAAACACCAAAACATGGAATTTTCTTAGTATCACTTGTGTTAGCTAAATACTTTGCAAGATTATTATCAACAATTGTATAGAGTATTATAGAGTTTTCATTGTTTTGTGCGTCCTCCAAAATTTTTAAAATTTGGTTTTCTGTTCTTGTAAAAGAATAAGAATGAATTTTATATTCAATGTTTTTAAACTGTGCTTTAAGTGCTAAAAAAATTCTCTCTAAAGTTTCACCAGTAGAGTCTGAAATTAGATATATTTGATATGTATTAACCATGAATAAGTTGTTAATAAATTTGTATTAT
>CACHCH010000028.1 GCA_902578255.1 uncultured Pelagibacteraceae bacterium | reverse complement strand
TTTGAGATTGTGAAGTAACATGATGCATAAAAGAGTCGTTTCCAACATACATGTCACACATAGCAAAAAAAGGAACTACTTCTCTTACAGAAAAATTGCTTAAATCCATACAATTTTTTTTTTTAATATTATTAATAATTTTTTTAGAAATATCCATTTGATCTGGTCCTGCTTGAATAAAAAAGAAAAATTCACCTTCTTTATTAAGTTCATTTAGTAAATTTGAAAAATTTTCCTCACCCCATCTAGTGTCTGGTCCAGATGATCCAGCACCAATGACTAAATTACATTTATTATTGTCAAAATATTTTTTTGTATCATTTATTTTTTCTTGATTTATTTGAATTGTTGTTTCAGTTTTACAATCAACAAGATTTAAATGCCTGCAAGTAAAATCTTTTGCAGCCTTTACTAGATGTAATTCTTTCTTTTTAAAAATTGGGTAACAAAAAACTTGATTTATTCCAGCAATCTTTGCTGCAGTATAAAGACGTGCACTAGGATAATATATAAATATTTTATCTAATTTAAGTTTTTTTAAATCTGAGGAAATTTTTGGAATATCCGTAATATTTTTATTTTTTTGAAATATTTTTATTTCATTAATTAAAGGGTCGTCCTCAAGAGCTTGGTCAAGATTTTTTGCTAAAGTAATTAATGTTATTGGGCCAAAAACTTTAGCAATTTCATGGCAGTAGCTTAAGTGCATAAGATTTGCCCCTAAACCAATATAGTTTAAAAAAACTCCTACTCTCATAAAACTATCAAAATTGTCTTTTTTAATTTAATTTATAATTAAATATAAATTATTATTATGATAAATGGAATTTATGCAGCTACATTATCGCTTTTAAATGATGATTTAGGATTGGATATTAAAAATACTATTTCTCATGCAGAAAAAGTGATTGATAATGGATGTCATGGAGTAGTTTTCTTTGGAAGCACGGGTCAGTCTCAACTTATTTCTTTAGCAGAAAAAATAAGCCTTATAAATAATTTGTCCTCAAGCACTTACAAAGATAAATTTATAATAGGAACAGGGCTTAATTCTTTATCTGACACAATAAGTTTAATGAAAATTTCAAAATCCTTAGGTTTTGATAAATTTTTAATAATGCCTCCAGCTTATTATAAGTATGGGGATCAGGAGGTTTTAAATTTTTATTCTAAAATAATAAAAGAAGTAATTGATTGTAAAATAATACTTTATAATTTTGAGAAATTATCAGGATATAAGTTTACTGAGGATTTAGTTTATAAATTAGTAGAAAAATATCCACACCAGATAATTGGAGTTAAAGATAGCTCCTATAATTTATTTGAAACACTTAAAATTGAAAATTTTTCATTATTGCCTGGCTCAGAGGCAAAATTATTAAAAGGTCTTCAACTGGGATGCTCAGGTATAATTACTGCTACAACAAATGCTACAGCATCATTAGCCAGGGATGTTTATGATAATTTTTTCGATAAAAAAGATCTAAAAGCAGACAAAAAACTGTGTGCAGTCAGGGGTGCATTTGAAAAATTTAATTTAATATCAGGTTTACACACTTTTTTTGGTCAAAAAAATAATATTTATAAAAATATTTTGCCCCCATTAAGAATTTTAAATAATATAGAAGAAAATAAATTAATAAAAGAATTAGAAATGTTAAATTTTAAAGAAAATAATACAATATCATAAATGCAATTAGCTAGATTTTTAAATAGTGTTTTCAAAAATGATGGTTTCATACTAGTTGATGCTGATTCAAAAAGTTATATTATTGGAAATCCAAAAAAAGAAATTCCTATTAAATTGAAAATATTAAACAAAAAACTTCATTACAAATTATTATTTCATCCTGATCTTTATTTTGGTGAAGCTTACACCGATGGTGAAGTTATAATTGAGAATGGAAGTCTCACTGATTTTTTAGATCTTGCATTAATGAATTTTGGAAGAGGGGATCTAAATTTTTTTAGTTATCTATTGAATAGAATAAGAGGATCCTACAGATATTTAACAAATTTTAATTTTATCAAGAAATCTAAAATGAATGTTTCACACCATTATGATATCTCTGATGATTTATACGATTTATTTCTAGATCCTAAAAGACAGTACTCATGCGCATATTTTAAAAATGAAAACGATTCTTTAGAAGATGCTCAAAATAATAAAATTCAACACATCATAAAAAAATTAAATATTATGCCAAATCAAAAAGTTTTAGATATAGGCTGTGGTTGGGGATCCTTAGCAATCGATATCGCAAAAAGTGCAAATTGCGAGGTAACAGGAATTACTCTTTCTGAAAATCAGCTAGATTATTGTAAAAAAAAAGCAAATGAACTTAACCTACAAAATCAACTTAATTTTGAGTTAATGGATTACAGAGAACTTAATGAGAAGTTTGATAGAATTGTAAGTGTTGGGATGTTTGAGCATGTAGGAAGAAAATTTTATAGGAAATTCTTTTCACAAGTTGAAAAACTTTTAAAAGATGATGGAGTTTCACTTATTCATACAATTGGATCTGTAAATCCACCAAGAGACCCGCATCCGTGGATTACTAAGTATATTTTTCCAGGCGGATATACACCAAGTTTAAGTGAAGTTACCACACCTATTGAAAAAGCAGGGTTAATTGTTGCAGACATTGAGGTTTTACGACTTCATTATTCGCATACTTTAAGAAACTGGAAAGAAAATTGTATCAAAAATAGGGAAAAAATTATTCAAATGTTTGATGAAAAATTTTTTAGAATGTGGGAATTTTATTTAACAGGTTGTGAGATGGCGTTTAAATGGG
>CACHCH010000027.1 GCA_902578255.1 uncultured Pelagibacteraceae bacterium | reverse complement strand
TTCTAAAAAGAAATCTGAATTAGAATTAAAAATTCCTACTTGGAGACCTGATATAACCCAACCCGTAGACATTGTTGAGGAGATAGTAAGAATAAAAGGTTTTAATAACATAGAAACTTTAGAACCAGAAAAAAAAAGAATTAAAGATACACTTAATAATCAACAAAAACTTTTCCATTTTTTACAACGTTCAGTAGCATCAAAAGGATATTTTGAAACTGTAACTTGGTCATTTACAGACTCAAAATTAAACAGTCTTTTTAAAGAAAATTACAAAGAGGTTAAAATAGTAAATCCTATAAGTTCAGACTTAGATGTTTTAAGAAATTCAATATTTCCTAATTTGGTATTTTATTTAAAGAAAAATTTAGATAGAGGATTTAAAGATATTGCTCTTTTTGAAATAGGACCAATGTTTAAGGACAACAAACCTGGAGAACAATTAACAGTAATCGGTGGGATAAAATCAGGAAAGATATCAAGATTAAACTGGAATGAACAAAACAGATTGGTTGATGTTTTTGATGCAAAAAAAGATACCATTCAGACCTTAATCGAAGCTGGATATGATAGACACAGTTTATTTATAAGAGAAAAATCTCCTTCTTATTATCATCCTGGTAAATCTGGCTCTGTGTATCTAGATAAAGACCATATTGATCCAGTGGCTTATTTTGGGGAAATTCATCCAAACATTATAAAAAAACTTGATATAAAAACTGAGGCTTTGGTTGGTTTTGAGATTTATCTAGATTACTTAAAAGATAAAAAACTTAAACTCAAAGACTCAAAATTAAAATTTCAATTTTCTGACTACCAAAAATCAGACAGAGATTTTGCTTTCGTGGTAGATAAAAATTTTAAAGCTCAAGATTTAATTGAAGTAATATCCTCTATTGATCAAAGTTTAATTAAATCAGTAAAAATATTTGATGTCTATGAAGGTGAAAATATTCCTATAGACAAAAAGTCTATAGCTATTAGTGTAACTATTCAATCTTCAGAAAAAACATTAGACGAAAGTGATCTTGAAAAAATTAATAAACTCATAATATCAACCGTTGAGAATAAATCAGGCGCAAAAATTAGATCCTAAATGTCCTCTGCAATTAATAATATAAGAAATTTTGCAATTATTGCGCATATTGACCATGGAAAATCTACCATTGCTGATAGAATAATACATAGTTGTGGTGGACTAACAGAACGAGAAATGAAAGCACAAGTTCTAGATTCAATGGATATTGAAAGAGAAAGAGGAATTACAATTAAAGCGCAAACTGTAAAATTAAACTATAAAGCAAAAGATGGTAAAGAATACATTTTAAACATCATAGACACGCCTGGGCATGTAGATTTTAGCTATGAGGTAAGTAGGTCTCTTTATGCTTGTGAGGGTTCAATTCTAATTGTTGATAGCACCCAAGGAGTTGAAGCACAGACTCTAGCAAATGTTTATCAAGCTTTAGATACTAATCATGAAATTGTTCCGGTACTAAATAAAGTTGACTTACCTGCATCTGATTTAGAAAAAACAAAAAAACAAATTGAAGATGTGATTGGGATTGATACTCAAAATGCTATTCCATGCTCTGGTAAGACAGGAGAAGGAATAGAAGATATTTTAGAGCAAATAATAACTAATCTACCTGCACCTAAAGGAAAAACATCATCAGACTTAAAATGCTTACTTGTTGATAGTTGGTATGACACTTACTTGGGTGTGGTGATTTTAGTTCGTGTCATCGATGGTAAATTATCAAAAAATATGAAAATTAAAATGGTGTCAACAAATCAGGAATACATAGTTGAAAAAGTTGGTGTTTTCACTCCTAAACCTACAGATATAGACGAATTAAATACAGGTGAAATAGGATTTATAACAACAGGAATTAAAGTGTTATCAGATACAAAAGTTGGTGATACTATTTGTGATGCTACTAAACCATTAAAAGATGCTTTACCAGGATTTAAACCTAGCAAGCCGGTTGTATTTTGTGGCTTGTTTCCCGTTGATAGTTCAGAGTATCAAAAACTTAAGGATGGATTAGCTAAACTTCAATTAAATGATGCAAGTTTTTCGTTTGAGCCTGAGTCATCTTCAGCTTTAGGATTAGGATTTAGGTGTGGTTTTTTGGGATTGTTGCATCTTGAAATTATAACTGAAAGATTAGAGAGAGAATTTGATGTAAACTTATTGACTACTACTCCTGGAGTTGTTTACAAAGTGCATCTTAATAATGGAACTATAGTAGATCTACAAAATCCATCTAGTTTACCAGATCCAACATTAATAAAGATAATCGAAGAGCCTTGGATTAAAGCTACAATTATATCTCCTGATCAGTATTTGGGATCTATAATTAAAATGTGTCAGGATAAAAGAGGAATACAAACAAATTTAAGTTATTCAGGAAATAGAGCAGTCGTAAACTATGAGCTTCCACTAAACGAAGTTGTTTTTGATTTTAACGATCGTCTCAAATCGATGACAAGTGGTTATGCTAGTTTTGATTATGAAATAATTGAACACAGAGAAGGAGATTTAGTAAAATTAGGTATTTTAGTAAATGCTGAGCCTGTTGACGCTTTAGCAATGATGATACATAAAGATTTTGCGCAAAGAACTGGAAGGGAAGTTTGTGAAAAATTGAAAGATTTAATACCAAGGCATAATTTTATGATACCTGTTCAAGCTGCAATAGGAGGTAAAATTATTGCAAGAGAAACTATAAAAGGATTTAAAAAAGATGTTTTGACAAAAATTCATGGTGGTGGGGCCACAGATAGAAAAAGGAAACTTTTAGAAAAACAAAAAAAAGGGAAAGCTCGATCAAAACAAT
>CACHCH010000026.1 GCA_902578255.1 uncultured Pelagibacteraceae bacterium | reverse complement strand
ATTAGGTGAAATTATTTATAATGAGCTTAAAATAGCAGGCTTAAAAAAAACCAAAAAAGGTGGATTTGCAACAAGTGCTTCAGTTTTAGAGGATTTAGCATTTAAAGGTAACAAATTTCCTAAATTAATCTTGGACTGGAGACAGTTATCAAAATTAAAAAATACTTACTCGGATGCATTACCTGAACACGTTAATCCAACAACAAAAAGAGTACACACTTCCTTTTTGTTAGCCGCTACAACAACGGGAAGGCTAGCTTCAAGTGACCCTAATCTACAAAATATTCCAATTAAATCAGATGATGGTAAAGATATAAGAAAAGCATTTAAAGCTAAAAAAGATCATTTATTGATTTCTGCGGATTATAATCAAATTGAAATGAGAATTCTTGCCGATCTAGCTGATGTAAAAGAATTAAAAAAGGCATTTAAAAATGAAGAGGATATTCATTCAATAACAGCTAGCCAAATATTTAATATTGATATTAAAAAAGTAAATCAAGACCATAGAAGGAAAGCTAAAGCTATCAATTTTGGAATAATTTATGGAATTTCCCAATATGGTTTAGCAAAGCAAATTAATGTATCCAACTACGAAGCTGAGGAATTTTTAAATTCATACTTTGGAAAGTTTCCAGAAATTAAAGTCTATATGGATAACACTATTAAATTTTGCAGAAAAAGTGGTTATGTGAATAATATTTTCGGCAGAAGATCACACTTTAATGGGATAAACGATAAAAATTTTAATGTGAGAAATTTTCAAGAGCGTGCTGCAATTAATGCTCCAATACAAGGATCAGCCTCAGAAATAATGAGACTGGCAATGATTAGGTTAGATAAAAAGTTATCTGAAGATAAAATTATAAAACCAAAAATGCTACTCCAAATTCACGACGAATTAATTTTTGAGGTTCCACAAGAAGATGAAAAGTTGATGACTAAAATAATTAAAAATGAGATGACGAGTGTAGCTCACAGCGACTTTCACTCATTTTCTATCCCTTTAACAGTAGATGTTAATGTAGGTGATAATTGGGGAATGCTTCATTAATTTAATACCATTGCCCAAATTAGGACAATTTAGTATTTTTAAGATAAATATATGCAGAAACAAACTATAGCTTTAATCGATGATGATAGAAACATACTCACAAGCTTAAGTATTGCTTTAGAGAAAGAGGGTTTTAAGGTGCAAACCTACATAGATGGAGAGAGTGCATTAATTGGATTAACAAGAATGCCACCTGATCTAGCAGTTATTGATATTAAAATGCCTAAGATGGATGGAGAGGAATTATTAAAAAAACTTAGAAAAAAAACATCCTTACCAGTAATTTTTTTAACGTCTAAAGATGATGAAATTGATGAGCTACTAGGGCTAAAACTGGGTGCAGATGATTTTGTAAAAAAATCTGGGGGTTTTTCTATAAAAGTTTTAATTGAAAGAATTAGAGTTCAGTTGAGAAAAAAAGACTCAAAAAATATTTTGGAGGAAAATAAAAGTTTAATTTCTCATGGAAGATTAAAATTAGATCCCTCTCAACTTGAATGTGAATGGAATGGGGAACCGTTACCAGATAAGCTGACAACAACAGAATTTTTAATTGTTAAAGAATTGGCAAAAAGACCAGGTATAATAAAAGAAAGAGCGCAATTAATGGATATCGCTTACAGGGAAGATACAGACATAGAAGATAGAACAATTGACAGTCATGTTAAAAGAATTCGTAAAAAATTTAAAAAAGTAGACCCTGATTTTTCAGCTATTGAAACTAGGTATGGTAGTGGATATAGATGGAATGTTAGCTAATGTTTAGTAAATACTTAAAAACTCTTTCAATATTAAAAAAATTCTTATTTATTAACTTTGTTATTTTTACTATTATTGGATTATTTACAATAGTTTACTTAAATAACATTCAACCAAACTTAGTAAAAAAAAAATCTGAAAATCATATAAAAATTATAAATAATACTATCGATAATCTTACAAGATTAAACGTAAAATTTAATGCTGATGATATAAGAAAATTTCTATTTTCAACAAGATTTATATTTCAAAATTTAGATAGAGTAATTTTTTTTGACAGTAACTTAAATCTTATTGGAGATACAGATACATTAGATCTTGATCCGAGATCATTCTCAACAAGAGTAGATGAGATTGAGTTTGAAAGCTTAAGCGAAGATAAAAATGATCAAAATATTGAAGAAAAAAATATTAATATAGATCAAGAAAAGCCTGTATCTTTGAAAGATATTTTAACTGATTACTCTAAATCTGAAAAATCTGGAAATCCGTACACTTTCGTTCAAGAAAATTATAATCAATTTAAATTAACAACTATAAAAGATGTTAAAAGAGAAGGATCAAATGTAGGTTATTTAGCAATAACTGAGATTGCTAATGATATTAAAACTGCAACAGATGAAAGAAAGGCTTTTGTAATTAGAACTGCCATATCTGTTGGTTTCGTAATTTTAATTTTTTCATTTGTATTAAGTAGATATTTTATTAAACCAATTCAAAATTTAGTTCATTATACTAAACTTATAAAAGAAAAAAATCAGACTAAGTCAAACATTGAAAATTTAAAAAATAGAAACGATGAATTGGGTCTTCTTTCAACTTCTCTTGAAGATATGACAAATGAGTTACAAAAAAGAGTAACACATGCAGAAAATTTTTCTACTGATCTTGTTCATGAAATTAGAAATCCTTTAGCATCTTTAAAAGGTGCGTCAGAAATTTTACAAGATACAAATGATAAAGATCAAAGACTGAAACTAATAAATATTCTTAGCCATGATGTTCAGCGTATTGAAAGATTAATTACAGATTACTCTCAAATGTTAAAGGATGAAGTTGCTTTGAGTAAAGAAAAAATGAACAGGATAAATATAGAACCAATTATCCAATCCGT
>CACHCH010000025.1 GCA_902578255.1 uncultured Pelagibacteraceae bacterium | reverse complement strand
TGCTTCCAGCTGAGCTTATGGGCTTAAATCCAAAAAAATTTAAACAATTAAATTTTCTTATAAAAAAAAAGAGTTTTATTAATTCACTAATATCGAGTGTTTCTGCAACATTATATTTTATCCAAAAAAAGAAGTATAATTCGATAATAATTAATTATGACCAAAAATCAGAAAATCTATTTAAGTGGTATCAACAATTAGTAGCAGAAAGTTTAGGAAAAAAAAATTCTGGTATATTACCAATAGTTTCAATTATGCCTCGTGATAACCACAGCGTAATGCAACTTTATTTGGATGGATTTAAAAATAATTTTTTTACTTTTTTCCACGTAAATGACACTAAATTTGATAAATTAAAAAATTCAAAAATTTTACTTCAACAAAATTATTTAAAAAATAAAAATTCAAGTAGTATTCTTTATGCCCAAAAGAAAGCCACAGAAAATGTGTTTTACAAAAAAAACATACCCTTTAGAAGTTTTGAAGTAAAAAAAAGAGACGAGAAAACCTTAGGTGAGTTGTTTTGTTTTTTTATACTAGAAACTATTTTAATAGGAAAAGCTTTGAATATAAATCCTTACGATCAGCCTGCGGTTGAATTAATTAAAAAAGAGACAAAAAAATTATTAATTTAGAACATTTAAAAATATAATTTTTGAAATACCATATTTTTTTTCCTCAATAACGTTAAATTTATTATCAAATGAAACTTTTTCTTTTTTATGTCTATGAATAATTATTATCCCTTTTTTATCTAAGATGCCTTCCTGTCTAATTGAGACCAGGATTTTATCTAGATTTTTATCTTTAAACGGGGGATCTATATAAATTATATTAAATTTTTTTTTCAAATTTGAAAATGCAGATCTATTGTAAACATCTTTTTCAATTATTTCATAATTATTTAATTTTTCTAAATTTTTTAAGTTTCTTTTTAGTAATGGCAGCACTCCTTTATAATTTTCAAAAAATACAACATGCTTTACTCCTCTTGATAAACACTCGATCCCAAAAGACCCCACACCTGAAAATAAATCTAGTATTATTGAGTTCTCTAAATTAACTTGAAATTTTTTAGAATGTCTAATTATATTGAAAATAGACTCTTTTGTTAAATCTTTTAAAGGCCTAGTCTCACCATCTTTTGGTTGAAGTATTTTTTTTCCTTTAAATAACCCAGAAATTATCCTCATTATTATTTTATCACTTTGTAACCAATATCTTTTCGATAAAACCCACCTTGCCAATTTAATTCATTCAAATTCTTGGTAACATTTTCTCTAGATAAATTAAAGTTATCTGACAATGAAACAAAATTTAAAACTCTTCCACCAGTAGCGTAAGTTTTATTATCTTTTTTAACAGTACCAGCATGAAACAATAAATTGTTTACATCAGATTTTATTTTTTGAATATTTGCTATTTCTATATTTTTTTCAAATTTATCAGGATATCCATTTGAACAAAGTACAACACACAAGCTTTTCTTATTTTTCCATTTAATATTAATATCTTGAAGATTTCCTCTACAAGACGCTACAAGAATATCTATTAAATCTGTTTCAAGTTTGGGTAGTATAGTTTGACATTCTGGATCACCCATTCGAACATTATATTCAATTAAATATGGTTCATTTTTATCAATCATCAAGCCAGCGTATAAGAAACCTTTAAATTTAGTTCCTAATTCTGATATACCTTTTAAAGTTGGTTTAATAATTTTTTCTATTATTTTTTGTTCTAATTCTTTAGTAATGAGTCTAGATGGAGAATACGCTCCCATGCCTCCTGTATTTTTACCTTTGTCTCCTTCAAGCACTCTTTTATGATCTTGGGCTGTTCCAAAATTTTTAAAAGTTTTTCCATCACTAATAATAAAAAAACTCATTTCTTCTCCACTTAGAAACTCTTCAATCAATAAGTTTTTAGCTTCACCAAACTTACCATTAAATATTTCATCAACTGCTAAATGAGCTTCTGATTGATCATTACAAATGTATACTCCTTTACCAGAAGCTAAATTGTCTGCCTTAATTACAGTAGGGTATTTAGTTTTGGTTAAAAATTTTTTAGCGTCACTTTTATTTTGAAAAATTCCAAACTTTGCTGTTGGGATATTATATTTTTGACAAAGTTTTTTTGTAAATATTTTAGATCCCTCAAGTTGAGATGCCAGTTTATTTGGACCAAATACTTGAATATTAAACTTTTCAAGATAGTCCACTAAACCATCTACCAATGGTTTTTCTGGACCTACGACTATTAGATCTATATTTTGTTCTAAAATAAAATCTTTAACTATTTCAAAACTATTTAAATCTAAACTTATATTTTCACTTATTTCTGCTGTTCCGGCGTTACCAGGAATACAAAAAATTTTACTGATCTTTCTAGAATTTTTCAATGATTGACATATAGAATGTTCTCTTCCACCGCTTCCTATTATTCCAACTTTCATATAAAAGTATATAAACTAAAAATGACAAAAAAATTAGCAAAAATAAAATATTTACCAAATAATTTTCAAGTTATAGAAACAGGTGATTATGTTGAGTGTGCAGTCACTGGAAAGAAAATTGAAATTGAAAATTTAACTTACTGGAATGTAGAATTGCAGGAGGCTTATTTTTCATACAAAGAGGCATTCGAAAAACGAGAAGAATTAAACAAAAAGTAATTGCTATTTCCAACGATTATGAGACCAAATCCATTGAGATGGATTAATAATTACCATTTTTTCAAGTATAATATTTAATCTATCTGTAATCTCCTTTAATGATGTTTCAGAAGAGAAGTGAACAGGTTTACTAACAGTTATTTTGAAATTGATTTCACAAATTCTTTCAATGTGGATTGGTACAATTGGTATCCCAAATTTTTTTACTAATTGACCTGGTATAGTTGTGGTTAGTGCCTTTTTATTAAAAAAATCTGATGCTATTCCCTCCGAAACCCTTTGATCTATCATTAGAGCAGTTGAAAAATTCTTCTTTTTTAATTCTAATAATTTTTTGACTCCCCCTAATCCTTTTTTTATCTGATTTTTACAAATATGATTTTTTCTTATACTTTCCATTATTTTATTTAGGAAAATATTATTTAAAGGTCGGTATATTGCGGCAAGCTCAATTCCAGTTTTTTCTAAATGCATTGCCATTAGTTCAAAATTTGCAAAGTGCCCTGAAATAAAAACAACTGATTGATTATTTTTTTTTATTTCATTCAGGATTTCCTGGCCCTCTATTTTTATATTTGAAGCAAGCTTTTCTGTCCTGAAGTCTTTGATAAACATATATTCAGCAAAAACTCTTCCATAATTAT
>CACHCH010000024.1 GCA_902578255.1 uncultured Pelagibacteraceae bacterium | reverse complement strand
ATTGATCATTATTTTTTTCACTATCGATGCTTAAATTTTCAAAAACTGAGAGTGTTTCAAAAAGATTAAAATGTTGAAAAACCATTCCTATATTATTATTTTTGGCATCTTTGGGTGAAGTAAGTTTAAGGAGTTTATCGTTTAGGAAAATTTGACCTTCATCAGGATTAATTACGCCAGATAATATTTTTACTAAAGTAGACTTTCCTGCACCATTCTCTCCTAACAAGGCATAAATTTTTCCACTTTCAAAATCTAAAGATACATTATTGTTTGCTATACAACCTGGGTAAATTTTTGAGACTTTAGATACCTTGAGTTTTGTATTCATTTGATAAATTAAAATTAATTAGAATTAATAATTAGTATAATTAAATACAGTAAAAAAAGTAATTTTTTTATATAAAATGAATAGTTTTCAACTTGAAGGCTAATCTTTTGACACAATTGAGTGTTAATTCAATAGCATGAGAATTAAAATAATTTTAGTAATTTTATCAACTTTTTTTCTTTTATCTGGATGTCAAACAGTTAAGCAAAAAACAGATGCAATTGTAGAAAAAGAAAATGAAAAATTAAGTGAGTTTATTGGAAAGTCTGCAAGCAAGCTTCAAATGGAACTAGGAAAGCCTGATGAGGATTTTAAGAATGCAAAAGGAAATTTTGAGTTTGTATATAATACAAAAAAATACTTAATACCTTGTGAAAGAAGATTTGAAATTAATTCAGAAAATATTGTTGTTGGTTTTGTTTCTAACGGTTGCTTTTAAATCAAACTTGCGAGGATAAAGATCCCCGCAAGCAAGGTTAAACTTATTTAATATCAATAAGTTTTTTCTTTTTATGTTCTGGAACAATTCTTTCACATGATATTGTTAAAAGACCATCCTTAAGCTCAGCACCATTTACTTTTACGTCATCAGCGATAGTGAATGATCTTGCAAATTGTCTTTGAGATATACCTTTATGAATGATTTCTCCGTCAACTTCACTGTTCTCAGATTTATTAACTTGTTTAGTTCTAACTGTTAATAAATTATCCTCAAACTCAACCTCAACATCTTTTTTATTAAAGCCAGCCAATGCAACCTCAATCGCATAGTTGTCTTTACCTGTTTTTCGAATGTTGTAAGGTGGATAATTTGACTGCATTGTCAAATTTCCGTTACCTAACATATTTTCAAATTGGTCAAACATGTCGTCAAAGCCAATTGAAAAAGGTCTTAGCGAGTTAAATATAGATAGATCCTTACTTGTCATAATATCCTCCTTTGTTAAGCAAGTTTATATTTAGTAAGCCCCATTAGGCGACTTACATGTAATATTTAGGAACTACTTTTTATATTTCAAGATCAAGAAATTAAATTTTTTTTGCAATTTTTAATGCAAATGCATAGTCGATAGCAATTTCTTCAATTGCTCCATCTCGACCAGATTTGCCACCATGACCCGCATTCATTTCAGTTTTTAATAAAAGTAAATTATTATCAGTTTTATAATCTCTTAATTTTGCAGTAAATTTTGCAGGTTCATCAAATAGAACTCGGTTATCACTCAGGCTAGTTGTTATTAAAATATGTGGATAATCTGCTTTTTTTATATTGTTGTACGGAGCATATGAAAAAATATAATCAAAGTGTTCTTTATTATCTTTAGCGTTTCCAAATTCATCAAACTCTCCAACTGTTAAAGGTAAAGAATGATCTAGATTTGTTGTTAGTGAATCTACAAAAGGCACAGCCATTATAATTCCTAAAAATAATTCTGGTGACTGGTTTACAACTGCACCCATAAGCAATCCTCCTGCTGATCCACCCATTCCTATAATTTTACCCCCAGAGGTATAGTTATTTTTTATTAAATATTTACCTGCATGAATATAATCTTCAAAAGTATTTTTTTTGTTTGTTAATTTTCCTTCCTTCCACCACTTCATTCCTTTTTCCATACCACCTCTTATATGGGCAGTAGCCCAAATGATATCTCTATCTATTAAGCTTAATCTTGTTGATGAAAAGCTTGGACTCATTGAGTTTCCATAAGATCCATATCCATAAAGTAGTAGGTTGGCAGAACCATCTGTTTTTGTTTTTTTATGACGTGTAATTGTTAAAGGCACTAATCTTCCATCATGTGATTTAAATTCTACTCTTTCCACAATATAATTTTCAGGGTTGTGTCCTGATGGAATTTCTTGTTCTTTAACAAGCTTTTTAAATTTATTGGATAAATTAAATTTATAAACCCTCGAAGGCGTTTTGGGTGAAGAATATCCAAGATAAACTTCATCTGTATTTCTATTTTTTTGAGTGAGAGAAACTCCAGGAACATAAATTTTTTCATCTGAAAATATTAATTCTTGCTCAATATTTGTAGAGATATTTCTAACAAATAATTTATCTAAAGCATTAGATGTTTCAGATCTAATGATCCAATTTTTTAGAAAAGTAAGTCCTCCTATTAAAACTTCTTTCTTCGATAAAATAAAAGGTTTCCAGTCCTGTTTCTCTAAATTATCTGTGACATCAATTTTAAAATCTTCTGCACCTTTATTAGTATGATTATAAAATTTTCCATCCCACGAACTTGTTGAATATAAAACACCTCTTTCTCTTTTCATTATTAGTTTTGGAGAAGGTTCTGCCTCATTTACATGAAAATAGTATTGTTCGGATGTATTATGATCAGAAGTATTTATAAAATAATACTTTTCATCTGAACTTAATCCAATACTAACTGTAAAGGCCTCACTTTTTTCCTCAAAAATTAATTTATCTTCATCTTTGTAATTTCCTATTTCGTGTCTATAAATTTTTCTTGCTCTATGATTCTCATCTAGTTTTGAGTAAAAAATATATTTATCATCTAAACTAAAAGTAATACCTCCAGATGTTTCAGTAATTTCTTTAGAAATAATTTTGTTAGTTTCTATATCTCTAATATAAATTGTATAATATTCAGATCCCTTAACATCTAACGAATACCCAAGATACTTATCGTTGTTACTAACCTCTAAATCACCTACACCAAAATACTCAGTTTTAAGTAGCTCTTTTTCTTTATCTCCATTCCAAATTTCCTCAATTTTACTGGTTCCAATTTTTTTTCTAAGTTTTATAGAATAATTGCCTTTAACTGTTGTCTTTGTCCAATATTCATAGGTATGATCTTTGTAAGGTAGAGACTCATCATCTAATTTTATTCTTCCCTTGATTTCATCAAATAGTTTTTTTTGTAATTTTTTAGTATCTTTTAAATGATGCTCAGCATATACATTTTCTTCATCTAAATATTTTTTTACTTCTGGATCTAACTTTGATTTATCTTTTAGAACCTCTAGGATATTTTCTTGATGTATCCAACTATAATGATCTTCCCATTGAACATTGTGACAAGATTTTATTTCCAATTTTTTAGCTAGTTGTGGTATTTTCATAAAGAAACTGATTTATAAATGAATATATTTTTTTTAACACTAATAGTTTTTTTAATCATTTATTTTTTTTTAAATTGGTTTGTTAATTCGAAATCTAAAAAAATTAAAAATTTTTTTCGTAAAACCTTAATATTTGGCTCCATTGCTTTAGCTATTTTAGCCACTTTTGCGGGGCGATACGTTTTTTC
>CACHCH010000023.1 GCA_902578255.1 uncultured Pelagibacteraceae bacterium | reverse complement strand
TGGTTACGAAAATAGTAAAAAAAGATTTAAGAGTAAAAGTGATCTTTGGACATTACAAAGTACTTTTAATTGGGCAAATAAAAAAATTAATCAAAATAAAGTACTTAAAAAAACTAATGCTAAAATTTTGATTAATAAATTTTTTAAACTAACAGGAATTAAACGTACAAAAGTACTTTTTTCACTTAACCATGGTTGGAAATACTCCTCAAATTCAAAACCACTAAAATTAAAAAGTTATTGGAATTCTAGATTAAATTTAGGTGTATGTGCAGACTGGTTTAATGGACCAAGACTTGAGTCAGGATGGATTAGTGCAAATGATCTTTATAAGAAAATAAATAGATAAATCACTCATAATTTTTTAATCTATACTCCCAATTTCCCATTCTTTGATAAGTAACTTTTACTATTAAAGAGGTTTTTTTATCTATCCAAATATCAAAATTTAATCTTTTATCATCTGGAAGCGTCATATCTTTGGAGATTAATTTAAAATGATCAGTCTCATATTCTTTACCATAAATTGTAATTTTTTCTTTTCCAACAAAAGTAACTATCTGTTCTTTTATACTTCCTGATATAGGGCTTATTTGGCTGCTAGATTGCAATATTTTATGACTCCACCAATTTCCAATGACATTTTCAAGGGGAGCCTCACCAGAGAAAGAGGAGCCCACAATATCAAATTTTTTAGTTTCTTTATTTAAGGTTAAGTTTACAAATTTTTCTTTTTTATTTTGTAGAGTTTTTGATTTAAAAGAAATTAATTGATCTTTCTGATATTTTTCTTCTCCAATACCCTCTACCTTGAAAACCGTTGCTCCTAAAAGTTTTACCTCAAATTTGAACTGGTTAGTTACCAGAGTAATATTGTTTTTTTGTGAAAAAAAATAATAGTTATAACCAATCAATTCATTATTTCTCAAAATTTCCATCTCAATTTTTTTATAGTTACTGTAATGGCCTATATGAGCATATGAGCCAAAAGAAATAAAAATAAATATGATGCTGAGTACAATCTTTTTCATTATAAGCAAGTATTAATAATTTTATAAGTAACAGTATAATATGTTTTTATCTATTAAAAATATTCCCAAAGTATATTGGAGTTCAGATAAAAGCTTCAACTTCAGACCAAAATTTTCAACCTCATTTTTTTTAATTTTTGGTTTAATTATATTTGGTTTCGGAGAAGGATTATTAATATTGTCAACTACAGGAAATTCTCCCTGGTCTGTATTAGCAGAGGGAATATCAAAAAATTCTAAATTATCTATCGGTGCAGCAACATTTCTAACTAGCGTAAGTGTACTTTTTTTATGGATATTTCTCAGACAGAAGCCAGGACTTGGAACTATTTTTAATATAATTATTATTTCTGGAATGATTGATGTTACTTTATATTTTTTTGATCCACCCTCATCTAATATTTTAAAATATTCATTAGCAATATTTTCGGTAATGCTGGTTGGTATAGGAAGTGGTATTTATTTAGTAGCAAATCTTGGACCAGGTCCAAGAGATGGATTAATGACTGGATTAACAAAAATGACAAACTTACCTATTGCTTTAGTTAGAGCATGTTTAGAAATTTCAGTAGTAATAGCTGGGTGGTATCTTGGTGGAACGGTGGGTCTTGGAACTTTGATTTTTGCTTTTGGAATTGGACCCTGCGTTGCTTTTGGATTATTTATTGTTAATAAAATATTTAGTTAGGCTGCTGCTCCAGATTTTTCACTTCTCTTTCTTTCATGAGGATCAAGAATAGATTTTCTTAATCTACAAGACTCAGGAGTAATTTCTAATGCCTCATCTGTATTAAGCATACTCAATTGTTCCGCTATTGACATTTTTCTAACTGGGGTGAGAACAACGTTTTCATCTGTTCCTTGTGTTCTCATATTTGTCAATTTTTTCCCCTTCATTACATTTATTATCATGTCACCTGGTTTTGGAGATAATCCAACTATCATCCCAGGATATACAGGGTCGTTGTGTGTTACAAACATTTCCCCTCTAGCCTGCAAGTTAAATATTGCAAAAGCAACTGCTTTTCCTTGCTCCATTGCTATTAAGGCTCCGTTTCTTCTACCTTCCATTTCACCTTCAAAGGGGCCATAACTATGGAATATCCTATTAATCACTCCGTTCCCTTTTGTAAGAGTTAAAAATCTACTTGTGTAACCCATCAGACCCCTAGTTGGTGCATGAAAAACAAGTCTTTTTTTATTTTTACCGGTATCTTTTAAATCTATCAATTTACCTTTTCGTCTGTTCATAGAGTCTATTACTTTTGAAGAATACTCTTCATCTAAATCCATTGTAATTTCCTCAATGGGTTCGAGTTTTTTTCCGTTTTCATCTGTTTGATACAAAACTTTAGGTGGGCTTACTGTCATTTCAAATCCTTCTCGTCTCATTTGAGTTAGTAAAATTTCTAACATAAGTTCGCCCCTACCACTTACAACAAATAAGTCATTTCTGTCATTTTCTTTAAAATTTATTCCTACATTATTTTGAGCTTCTTGAAGCAGTCGATCTCTAATTTGAGTGCTTGTGAGCTTTTTACCCTCTTTTCCTGCAAGAGGAGAAGTGTTGACTGTTATAGTAATGGACATTGTAGGAGGATCTATTGGTGTTGCAGAAATAGCCTCATTTACATCTAAATCACAAATAGTATCTGCAACATTAGCTTTTTCTAATCCAGCAATTACTACAATATCTCCAGCTTCACCAACTTCAATTGGCACTTTTTTTGTTCCTTCATATCTGAAAATTTTAGTAAGTTTTCCTTCATCAACTTTCTCACCCTTTAAATTAATAGCTTTTATTGATTGATTAGCTTTAGCAGTTCCTTGAGTAATTCTACCTACCAAGCTTCTTCCTAAAAAACTGTCTGCGTAAAGAAGTGTAGATAACATAGCAAAAGGTTTTGTTTTTTCAAATTTTGCTGGTTTTACATGGTTAAGAATTAAATCTAAAAGTGGATTTAAATTTTCCCTAGGTCCTTCTATATCAAAGTCTGCCCAACCAGATCTACCACTAGCATATAAAACTGGGAAATCTAATTGTTCCTCATTTGCATCTAGACTTACAAATAAATCAAATGTTTCATCTAAAACTTCATTAGCCCTTTGATCTGCTTTATCAAGTTTGTTTATTACAACAATTGGTTTAAGTCCTTGTTTTAATGCTTTTGAAAGAACAAATTTTGTTTGAGGCATAACACCTTCTGCTGAGTCTATTAGCAATAGAGCACCATCAGCCATACTTAAAACTCGTTCGACTTCCGCCGCAAAATCCCTGTGGCCCGGTGTATCAATAATATTTATTCTAGTATTTTTCCAATTAATAGATGCAGGCTTTGCTAGAATTGTAATTCCTCTCTCCTTTTCAAGCTCACCCGAGTCCATCAATCTTTCGTCAACCACTTCATTTTCTCTAAACGAACCACTCTGTTTCATTAAGTTATCAATTAAAGTAGTTTTGCCATGATCTACATGGGCGATTATAGTGATGTTTCTTATATCATTAGTCATAAAATGTGGTTCTTATACATATTTAATTTGTTTTTAAAACTTAAAAAAAACAATATTTTATGAAAAATTAATTAAAATCTTAGATTATTTTACTTTTTTTGCTTCTC
>CACHCH010000022.1 GCA_902578255.1 uncultured Pelagibacteraceae bacterium | reverse complement strand
TACTTATTATTATAACTATAATTATAATTTATATCTAATGAATTCAAAACCTGATTTGGATTAATTAATAATTTATCTAAAATACTTTTAATTCTTTTCGTTTTTTTTTTAATTTTAAATGGCTTGAATTTAATACCAGGTGATAACATTAATTCTGTTTAATCTTTTCTAACAAAGTTTCTTTAAGATTTTTATTTACTTTTTTGTTTTGCACTTGATCACCATCATTATTTTCATTGCTTGAGATTAGTGTTTTGATCTCATTATTACTTACATTGGTTGACTTATTTGTTTCACCAGGTTTTGGCAATTGATTGAATTCTGGTGGCATTTTAAGAGGCATTTTTTTTTCAACTAAAAACTCATCACTATTCTCTTTTTTTGGTGAGCCAAATCCCTCTTTTACTACCCCACAAGAAGTAAGAAAGATCAACAATGCGGTTGTTGTAGCAAATATAATTAAATTTTTCATAAGCTTTTATTTTTATTATTATCAATTAACTCTGATAATATCATTAAAAACACACCTATTGTTATGAAAATATCAGCTATGTTAAAAATGAACCAATGAAAATTGTCCACATGAAAGTCAATAAAATCTGGAACTGCTTTATAATAAATTCTATCAAAAACGTTTCCTAACGCTCCACCTACAATCATTGTTAGTGAATATTTTTTAAGTCCTGTATTTCTTCTTAGTAAAAAAAGTAAAAATAAAATTATTATTATAATAAGAGCAGTTAAAATATTATATAAATAATCTTTTTCAAAAGATAGAAGACCAAAAGCTATCCCCTCGTTCCAAATTAAGTATATATTTAAAAATTTTGATAAAAATATTTCAGAACTAGTATTAATTTTATCTATATAAATTACATATAACTTAGCCAATCTATCCAACAAAAAAATTGAAAATATTATTGTTAAATTGATAAAAAAATTTTTACTATTTCTTATTGTGCTCATTAAAAGTTTTGTGGACAATGAGTTCTATGACAAGCATTTTCATTAATCTTCCAGCATAGACTACACTTTTTTCCTTTTGCTTTAGTAGTTTGTGCACTTGTTCTTAAGTTTTCTTTAAAAGAAATTTCAGCCTTTGATGTTATACATAATTCAGAAAAATCTATGTTTTTAGTAATTTCTTCTAATTTTTGATCCAGATGAATATTTAAGTTTGCTTCTAAACTAGATCCAATTTCTTTATTAGCTCTTTTTTCTTCAATACTTATATTGCAAATATTTCTTATTTTGATCAACTCAACCCATTTTTGATTCAATTTTTCATTCAAAAATGAATCTGGAAAATCCAAAAATTTTTCTAAATGAATACTTTTGTTATCTTTAAATAATAATCTGTAAATCTCCTCAGTAGTAAAAGATAAAATTGGTGCAAACCATTTTAATAATGAATTCAAAATTATATTTAGCAAAAGTATAGTTGACTTTCTTTTTTTCGAGTTTATTGGATCACAATATAATGCGTCTTTTCTTATATCAAAATAAAACGCAGACAAGTCTACTGTACAAAAATTAAGTAACTCTTTATATAAATTATGAAAATCATAATTTTTAAAATATTTTTTAAAATTAACATTTAAATTATACAATTTATGTAGCATAAATTTTTCAAGTTCCGGCAATTCATTTAAATCTACTTTTTCAAAATCAACTTCTTCATAATTATCTTTGATATTTCCAAGTAAATATCTAAATGTATTTCTTATTTTTCTGTAAGATTCAGCATGTTGGTCAAGAATTGAATAATCTATTCTGAGATCTTCTGAATAATTTGATGATGCTACCCAAATTCTTAAAATATCTGCACCATATTTTTTTAGAATGTCTTCTGGAGCAATTACATTTCCTAAGGATTTTGACATTTTTAATCCCTTACCATCAACAACAAATCCATGTGATAAAATATTTTCAAATGGTGCTCTCCCTCTAGTACCACATGACTCTAATAATGATGAATGAAACCAGCCTCTATGTTGATCTGATCCTTCTAAATACATTGATGCTGGCCACTTTAGATCCTCTCTTTTTTCAAGCACAAATGAGTGCGTGGATCCACTATCAAACCAAACTTCAACAATATCACTTAATTTATCATAATCTTCAGATTTGTATTTAATTCCCAAAAATCTTTGTGGATCATCTGAAAACCAACAATCTGAACCCTCTTTTTCGTAAATAGATGCAATATTTTCGTTTACTTTATCATCTACTAAAATTTCTTTAGTTTTTTTGTTAACAAAAATTGGAAGAGGAACTCCCCATACTCTTTGTCTAGATACACACCAATCTGGTCTGGTCTCTATCATTGATTTCAACCTCTCTTTTCCTTTGCTAGGATAAAAAGTTGTATCATTAATTGCTTTCAAAGCTTTATCTCTCAACTTATGGCTTTCCATTGATATAAACCATTGTGGAGTGGCTCTATGAACTAGCGGAGCTTTTGATCTCCAAGAATGTGGATAGGAGTGCATAAGCTCACCACTTGATAACAATTTTTTTTGCTCTTTAAGTTTTTCAATTACTATTGGATTTGCTTTAAAAATATGAATACCTTCAAATAAGCTTACATGTTTTGTATATTTGCCGTCCCCATCGACTGTTTCAATTGCCTTAATTCCATTATTTAAACATAAGTTAAAATCATCAGGCCCATGACTTGGGGCGCAATGAACAATACCAGTTCCTTGCTCGGTTGTTACAAACCTTGCATCCAACATCGGGATGTCGTATTCATAACCTAGATCATAAAAAGGGTGGTTACAGACGGTTTCTTTTAATTCCTTGCCTTTAAATGTTATTATTTTTTTGTAATTTTTTATTTTACAGTCGTTAATTACTGACTGCAGTAAGGCCTCAGCAACAACAATTTTTCTATTTTTAAAATCACTGTCGTCTTTTAATTCCAACTGAATATAATCAAGAGCCTCATTATAAGCTAGCGCTCTATTTGCTGGAATTGTCCAAGGAGTTGTCGTCCAAATAATAATTTCACTACCAACAAGATCTTTTAAGTTAGATTTTTTAATAGTGAAAGATGTATAAATAGTATCTGATTTATGATCTTGATATTCAACTTCAGCATCTGCTAGAGCAGTCTTTTCAACTGTAGACCATAACACAGGTTTAAAGCCTCTGTATAGACTTCCCTCTTTTAAAAACTTACCAAGTTCTCTTACGATTTGAGCCTCAGCATCAAAACTCATGGTTGAATAATAATTTTCCCAATCGCCCACTACACCTAAACGTTTAAATTGACCTTTATGAACCTCAATCCATTTCTCTGCAAACGATCTACATTCTTTTCGAAACTCTACTATTGGAACATCATTTTTATTTTTTTTATTTTTTTTGTATTGCTCCTCTATTTTCCACTCAATTGGTAAACCATGGCAATCCCAACCAGGTACATATATAGAGTCTTTACCATCCATTTGATGGAATTTTACAATAATGTCTTTTAAAATTTTATTTAAAGCAGTTCCCATATGAATATTACCATTTGCATATGGAGGACCATCGTGGAGGACGAATTTTTCTTTTCCTTTGCTTGAATTTCTTAATTTTTTGTATAGATCAATTTTTTGCCAATATTCTAAAATTTCTGGCTCTCTTACAGGCAAATTAGCTTTCATTGAAAAAGCAGTTTTAGGAAGATTTATTTGGGAATTACTCATTTAGTTTTTTTAGCAATATTTAAATCTTTTTTAATTTGAGTCTTTAATTGATTAACATTTTTAAATTTTTTTTCTTTTCTAATAAACTTTAAAAACTCCACTGATAAGTGTTTATTATAAAGATTTCCAGAATAATTAAATAAATGAACCTCTAATAAGATTTTTTTCTGATTAAACGTTGGCCTATATCCAAGATTTGCTATTCCTCTCAGATATTTAGAATTATTAGGTCTCAATACTCGTACTGCATAAACACCAGGTTTAGCCAAAATATAGTCTTTAATATCTATGTTGCATGTTGGGAAACCAATTTTTTTACCAATCTGTCTTCCTTTCTGAACTTTTCCATCAATAGTCCAATTTCTATTTAAAAGGTTATTTGCTTTTTTTAAATATCCTTTTTCTAAAAGTCTCCTAATTAATGTAGATGAAATTATTTTTTGTTGTTTGATTAATGGTTCTGGCTTTA
>CACHCH010000021.1 GCA_902578255.1 uncultured Pelagibacteraceae bacterium | reverse complement strand
TTTCTAAATCTTTATTCAAATTTTCTGTTTTGAAATAAATATTAGTAAAAATTTTTTTATCCAATTTTTTGATCATCTGATTAAATTTAATATTTGAGTTAAAAAGGATATTATAGTTTTCTCTTAAAACATTTTGATAAAAAAAATAGTGCGTCATGTAACCTAGATTATCATGAGGCATAAAACTATAATCAGATCCCAAAAAATTTCTATATTTTTTGTTAAGCACAATTTGCAAAAATTTATTGAAATTTTTTTTTGATTTTGGATCTGAAAATAATTTTTTTAAATCTTTGGTATTTTTTGTAATTTGACTGGCAATATAATTAAAAAAATTAAAATTAAACTTTAATCTTTTTATTTTTAATCTTTGGGATGTTAAGTCTTTGTACAATGGAGAATTATTCTTTTTTAAACAAGACCATCTCCAATATGAAAAATACCACGCATATGGCGATCTAATCATAGATATTCTATATTTTTTTTTTAATAACTTATATTTTTGATTATGTTCAACTGTATCGTGATGAGTAGTAACCGAAATATTTTTATATTTTTTAAAATAATTTCTTAAGAAACTAGTACCAGTCTTAGGTATTTCAATTATAAAAAAGTTTTTACCAATAATCATTTAATAATACATTTTATTATACCATTTTTGGTATACATTTAAATTATGAAAAAAATTTTTAAAAAATTTTTCTCAAAAGACAGAATAAATTTAATATCTGAAAATTTATCATCTAAAGATCTTTATGTTTTAGAAATTGGAGTCCATAAGGGTGATTTTTCAAAACAACTAGCTCACAATTTAGATCCAAAAAAACTAATTTTGGTTGATCCTTGGATTGCGTATGATGATGACATTTACACAAATTCTTGGTATGGTAATTCGTCTATATCAAATCAAGTTATTCAAGATCAATATTTTTTAAACATAAAAAACTATTTTGAAAATGAAATTAGACTAGAGACTGTTGAGATTCACAGAAAAACCTCTGATGATTTTTTTGACCAAAATCAACTGAAATTTGATTTAATATATATTGATGGTAATCACTTATTTGATTTTGTCAAAAGGGATATATCTAATTCATTAAATTTTATAAAAAAGAATGGAATTATTGTGTTAGATGATTACGACGTCGTTGGATGGTGGAATGACGGAATAACTAAGGCGGTCGATTTTTTTCAAAAAAAAAATTTAATACAAATTATAAGAAAACATAACTTATTTGATTATCACAACCAATGCATAATTAAAAAAATTTAAATTAAAAATCAATCTAAAAAAAAACCCTCGTAGTTACTTACGAGGGTTTTAAATTTTCTAGGTAATTAGATTACAGGAGTTACATTCCCATGCCACCCATGCCACCCATGCCACCCATTCCTCCTGGCATTCCACCTGGCATTCCACCTCCAGCGGCGTCTTTCTCTTCTGGTTTATCGGCAATCATTGCTTCTGTAGTCACTAATAATCCAGAAATTGATGCTGCATCTTGCAGAGCAGTTCTTACAACTTTTACTGGATCAATAATACCTTTAGCAAACATATCACAATATTCTTCGCTCTGAGCATCATAACCATGAGTTTTCTTTTTTTGCTCTAATAATTTACCTACAACCACTGATCCGTCTACACCAGCATTTTTAGTAATTTGTCTGATAGGAGCCTCTAATGCTTTTCTCACAAGTTCAACACCAGCTTTTTGATCATCTCCTTTAGCTTTGACTTTTTCAAGGTCTTGAGCAGCATAAAGGAGTGCACATCCACCACCCGTTACAATACCTTCTTCAACAGCAGCTCTAGTTGCATTTAATGCATCCTCAACTCTATCTTTTCTCTCTTTAACTTCAACTTCAGTTGCACCGCCGACTTTAATAACAGCAACACCACCAGCTAATTTAGCAAGTCTTTCTTGAAGCTTTTCTCTATCATAATCAGAGGTTGTTTCATCAACTTGTTGTTTAATTGATCCACATCTTGCTTCGATATCAGATTTTTTTCCACTACCACTTACGATAGTACTATTATCTTTATCAACTTTAATTTTTTTACAAGACCCAAGATCTTCAAGTTTAACATTTTCAAGTTTAATTCCTAAATCTTGAGAAATTACCTGTCCACCAGTTAGAATAGCAATATCTTCAAGCATTGCTTTTCTTCTATCACCAAATCCAGGCGCTTTTACAGCTACAACTTTCAGTCCACCTCTTAACTTATTTACTACTAAAGTTGCTAAAGCTTCTCCTTCAACGTCTTCAGAAATAATCATTAATGGCCTTCCTGATTGCACAACTGCTTCTAAAAGAGGAACCATCGGTTGTAAGTTTGTTAATTTACTCTCATGAAGTAAAATATAAGGATTATCTAATTCTGTAGTCATCTTATCACTGTTAGTTATAAAGTATGGTGACAAGTAACCTCTATCAAATTGCATACCTTCAACAACATCCAACTCAGTATCGATTCCTTTAGCTTCTTCAACAGTGATAACACCTTCGTTACCAACTTTCTGCATTGCTTTAGCAATCATTGAACCTATTTCTTTATCACCATTTGATGAAATTGTGCCAACTTGAGCTATTTCATCACTATCTTTAACTTTTTTAGCAGATGAAATAAGATTTTCTTTTACAGCTTCTACTGCAGAGTCAATTCCTCTTTTAACATCCATTGGATTCATTCCTGCAGTAACATACTTAACACCTTCTGTTACAATTGCTTGGGCTAAAATAGTTGCAGTTGTAGTTCCGTCTCCAGCTTCTTCATTAGTTTTGCTAGCAACTTCTTTGACCATTTGAGCACCCATGTTCTCAAACTTGTCATCAAGATCAATCTCTTTTGCAACTGATACGCCATCTTTCGTAATTCTTGGTGCACCGTAAGATTTATCCATTACAACATTTCTTCCCTTTGGACCTAAAGTGACTTTAACAGTATCAGCTAAAATATTTACACCCCTCATCATTGCTGCTCTTGCTTCAGCATCAAATTTAATTAGTTTTGCCATTTTATTTTCTCCTTTAAATTAAATTACTTACCTGAAATACCCATAATGTCTGATTCTTTCATTATGCTGTATTCTTTACCATCAATTTTGACTTCAGTACCTGACCATTTGCCAAATAAAACTTTGTCTCCAACTTTAACATCCATTGGAATTAATTTTCCATCTTCTGTTTTTGCACCACCGCCAACAGCAACAACTTTTCCCTCTTGTGGTTTTTCTTGAGCAGTATCTGGTATGATAATTCCTCCAGCAGTTTTTTCGCTGCTGTCTAAAACTTCGATTAATACTCTGTCATGTAATGGTTTAAATTTCATAAATCTCCTTTATAATTCTATATAAATATGGACCTCATATAGATATTACCCTGCCTATTTCAAGATTATATATTCGATAACATTCTAAAATTGCAGGAAATTGAGGATTTTATGGTTTATACCTTAAATAATGACCAAAAATTTAGATACAGATGGCCTTCGTTCGATTGCCCAAAATTATGATCTATTTTACATAGATTTATGGGGCGTTGTCCATAATGGCATAAATCTTTATGAAGGTGCGATTAATACTCTTAAGGAGCTTAAAAAAAATAATAAAGATTTTGTTCTTTTAACAAATGCGCCTCGACCAAATAAAACAGTTAAAAATTTTTTAGAAAAAATGGGAATGGAAGAAAAGTTTAGAAATCATGTTTTTACATCTGGAGAAGCTGCACTAAATTATCTTAAAAAATCATATTTATCTAAAAAATTTTTTCATATCGGCCCTCCAAGAGACTTTGATTTATTTAATCCTTTTAGAAAAAACAAATCAAGTGATCTAGCTGAAAGTGAATATTTATTATGTACTGGGCTATTTGATAATCATAACAATGATTTAAATTATTATAAAAATATATTTAAGACCCATACCCATAAAGAGATGATATGCACGAACCCTGATTTGATTGTTGATCGAGGAAATGTAAGAGAATTATGTGCAGGTTCTGTAGCTATGGTTTTTGAAAAAATGGGTGGAAAAGTAGTATATTTTGGAAAACCCTATGCTGAAGTTTACAATCAATCAATTGATAATTTTAAAAAAAAAACTCTAGCTATAGGTGATAATTTAAATACTGATATTAAAGGTGCTAATTTATTAAATTATGACTCTTTGTTAATTTCTAATGGTATACATAAATTAGAAATATTTAATAAAGGTATTTTAGAGGTTTCAAAAGAATATGAAACTGTTGTAAATTATACTCAGTCGGATCTTAAATGGT
>CACHCH010000020.1 GCA_902578255.1 uncultured Pelagibacteraceae bacterium | reverse complement strand
TTAAGAGTTCCATCAAAAAAAGAAAGAGAAAATTCTAATGAGAATGAGTCAAATAATTCTGAGTTCTTAGAAAAAATTCTTTTGGATTTTGGTGTCAATGGTAGTATAAAAAAAATCAATCGTGGTCCAGTTGTAACTCTAAACGAGTTTGAACCAGCGGCAGGAGTTAAAGTTTCTAAAATAATAAATTTATCAGATGATATTGCAAGAAATACAAGTTCGGAGTCTGCAAGGATTGCAACCATACCAGGAAGTAACACAGTAGGTATTGAGCTACCAAATAATTCAAGAGAAAGTGTTTATTTAAGCGAAATATTAAATAACACTGATTTTAAAAAAAAAGATATTAAATTGCCAATTGCACTAGGTAAAAGTATATCAGGAAAGCCTATTGTTGGAGATTTATTTTCAATGCCTCACTTACTGATCGCTGGAACCACCGGTTCAGGAAAATCAGTTTGCATTAATACAATTATTTTGTCTCTACTTTATCGGCATACACCAGACAAATGTAAATTTATTTTAATTGACCCAAAAATGCTTGAACTCTCAACTTATGAAGGGATACCACACCTGTTATGCCCAGTAATAACAGAAGCAAAAAAAGCTGCATCTGTGCTTGGTTGGGTAGTAAAAGAAATGGAGAATAGATACAGGCTGATGACTAAAGAGGGTGTGAGAAATATAGATGGTTATAATGCAAAACATAAACTTCCAATGCCTTATATAGTTGTGGTAGTTGATGAGATGTCAGACCTAATGTTGGTGGCAGGTAAAGAAATTGAAAATTATATTCAAAAACTCTCTCAAATGGCAAGAGCGGCTGGTATTCATATTATCATGGCAACCCAAAGACCAAGTGTTGACGTAATTACAGGAACTATTAAGGCAAATTTTCCAACCAGAATATCATTTCAAGTTACTTCAAAAATAGATAGTAGAACAATCTTAGGAGAACAAGGAGCAGAACAGTTGTTAGGTAAAGGAGACATGCTTTATATGTCGTCTGCTAATCGAATAGTCAGAATACATGCGCCTTTTGTGTCAGATAATGAGATAGAAAAAATTAATAATTCTTTAAGATCACAAGCAGAACCAGATTATGTTGATGAAATATTAAATTTTGCAGATGAAAAAGAAATTGGGGATAGTCCTAATCAAGGTGATAAAGATGAGCTCTACCAGCAAGCTTTAGAAATTATTAGGTCAGAAGGTAAAGCTTCAACCTCCTTTTTACAAAGAAAGCTACAAATAGGATACAATCGAGCAGCAAGAATTATTGATATGATGGAAGCAGACGGAATAGTAAGTAAAGCTAATCATGTTGGCAAAAGAGATGTACTTTAATGTTAAAGTATACTGTTATCGTAATTTTATTATTTCTCATTACAGATAGTAATGCAAGTAATAAAGATAAAATTATTGAAAATTTAAAAAATATTAAAAATCTAGATTTTAAATTTGAACAAAATATTAATGGGAAAATTGAAAATGGAAATTGTACTATTGAGTATCCAAAAAAAATATTTTGCGAGTATGCAAGGAGTAGCAAAATTTTAGTATCAAATGGAAAATCATTGGTTGTTAAAACATTGTCAGGTTATTCTCGATATCCACTCAAAAAAACTCCTCTGAACTTTATTCTAGATAAAGAGTTCTTAATTAATAAAATTAATATTTTAGATGAAAGAATTGTTGATGAAATGTTGGTAAATTATACTATAAGAGAAAATGATAATGAAATTAATATTTTTTTTGACAGAAAAACATTTGATTTAATCGGGTGGCAAAATACTGATATATACCAAAATTTTAATATGACTTTTCTTTCATCAATTCGTAAAAATAGAGTTATTTCAAAAAATATTTTTAAGCTTCCAACTCAAAATTAAATATTTACAATTTCAGTTTTAAAAATTTTCATACCTCTTGTTATATAGTTATTCAAAGCATTCTTGTGATCAAGGGTACAGGTGTGAGCCCAAACACGTTTGATTTTATTTTTAAATGACTCTTTGATTGCTTCTGATAACAGATACGATCCTAATTGATTATTTTGATATTCCTCTAAAATACCTAGATAAGCCAATTCAACTTCTTTTTTATCTCTGTGATGGATTAATTCAAAAAATCCAATTAAGTCATTCTTATATTTTAAGATATACGTTTTAACATTATCGCTTGAGACATAATTTATCCACTGCTGATCACTCCAAATTAATCTATCAACCCATTTATGTTTACATCCAATTTTTTTATATAAAAACTTATTTAGTTGAAAATTAACTGGATCTTGTAAAATTACATAATAATCATTACTAGGTTGCCTTCCTTCTTTTAAATCAAGAAGTGAATAAATTTCTAAAAAATTTCTTGTTACTTCTGTCACTCAACCATTTTTCCAACTCTCTCACCCCCAAAAAGATGAAAATGTAAATGAGGAACCTCCTGGCCACCATGATCGCTAATATTAACTAAAGCTCTATAGCCTTTGCCTACATCTATTGATATTCCTAGTTTTTTTGCAACAATATTGATTCCTTTTAGCAAACCGACCATCTCTTGAGACGAGGCATTTAAACTAAAGTCATCTAAATCAGTATATTTACCTTTGGGAATTACTAAAGCATGAATTTTTTTTTGTGGATTAATATCATGGAAAGATAAAATAAACTCATCCTCATAAATTTTATTACAAGGTATCTCCCCTCTTAAAATTTTAGCAAAGATGTTGCTATCGTCGTAGGTCATTTTTTATTTTTTCTTTTATCCAATTCCTGCATCACATCTTCAATTTTTATTGCATTTTTTTCAAAGTAAATAATTAAGTGATAAAGAACATCTGCAGCTTCATGAATTTTATTTGTATCTTGATCTACAGCTTCAATTAACTCTTTAATTTCTTCTAAAACTTTTTCTTTTACTAAAGTTTTATCTTGTAAAAGCTTGTTGGTATATGAGCCTTCAACAGGATTACTTTTTCGTTCTCTTGCAAGTATTATAAGATCTTCTAAAATTTTTAGCATACTAAATTCTAACAGGTATATTCTTTGATGCCAAATATTGCTTAGCTTCATAAACTGAATAGGTGCCATAATGAAAAATAGATGCTGCTAAAACAGCACTTGCACCTGATTTTATTCCATCTACCAAGTGATCTAAAGTTCCAACTCCACCAGATGCAATCACTGGAATATTAACACTAGATGATATTTTTTGCATAAGCTCAATATCATATCCTGTCTGAGTTCCGTCTTTATCCATAGAAGTGACTAATAACTCCCCAGCTCCACACTTTTCCATTTTTAAAGAAAATTCTAGAGCGTTAATTCCTGTTGGATTTCTTCCACCATGGGTAAAAATTTCCCAACTACCATCATTTCTCTTTGCATCAATTGCAACCACAATACATTGTGAACCAAACTTTTTTGAACTGTCCTCAACCACTTTTGCATTTTGAACGGCAGCAGTATTAATTGATACTTTATCTGCACCACAATTAAGAAGTTTATTAATATCCTCAACACTTCTAACACCGCCTCCAACAGTCAATGGTACAAAACATTTTTTAGAAGTTTTATTTACAACTTCATAAATTGTGTCTCTGTTTTCATTTGAAGCAGTAATATCTAAAAAGCAAATTTCATCTGCACCCCCATCAGAATAAATTTTGGCTTGTTCAACCGGATCACCCGCATCCTTTAAATCTACAAAATTAATACCTTTTACAACACGACCATTTTTAACATCTAAACAAGGTATTATTCTTTTTTTAAGCATCTATTTCCTTAGCTAGTTCGATTAAATTAATATCACCATCATATATAGCTTTACCAACTATAATTCCTTCAATATTTTTGTTATTTAATTCTTTAGCCTTTTTAATATCATCAATCGAAGAAACACCACCAGATATTATAACTGGACAATTTGAAATTTCAGCAACTTTAGAAGATTCCACAAAATTCGGTCCTTGCTTCATTCCATCCTGATTAATGTCTGTATAAATTAATCTACTGGCACCAAAATCATTTACCTCTTTTAAAAAATCCAAAGTTAATTGATTGGAATTTTCTTTCCAACCAGATACAGATAAGTATCCATCTTTAGCATCTAAACTTAAGGCAATTTGATTTGGAAATTTTTCACAAGCTTGTTTTAAGAAGTTTTTGTCTTTTACGACTGCACTTCCTAAAATTACTTTTTCAACACCAGCATCAGTATATTTTTTAATACTATCAACACTTCTAACTCCACCCCCTACTTCAATTTTTAAATCAAATTTTTTAACAATTTCTTTTATAATATCTATATTTACTGTTTTACCAGTTAAAGCCCCATCTAAATCAACAATGTGTAAGTTTTTAAAACCATGAAGTTTAT
>CACHCH010000019.1 GCA_902578255.1 uncultured Pelagibacteraceae bacterium | reverse complement strand
CGAGCAGGCAGAGAAACAAAAACAATTTTTACAAAAATTAAGATTAGATAAGCAGATAGAAAAATTTAGAGTTAGAGAAGTAAAAGAATTAGAAAAACTTGAAAAAATTTCCTTAAAAGAAAAAAGAAGTGATTATGCTGGTCTTCAGGAAAGAATAGAAAAGTTAAAAGAAAAATATCGAATTATCAGAGATCAAAAAATTAGAGAGAGAGTAGAGGCTTTAGGAGTAAAAATTCAAGGAGATGAAGATAGAGAAACACTTCTAAGAAAAGAAAAAGAGTATACAATCGCTAGACAAAAAATAGAATTTTCTCTAGAAAGTTTTTACAGAAGTGCAAGTAGTTTAGTTTTTCAATTAAACAAAAGGCATGTAACAAGACATATGTCAATTTTTAGATGTATAGACAGAAGATTTGAAACTGGTGAAATTTTTGTTAAATGGGATGAAGCAGCTGACGAAGAGTGGCTGTTACTTATTTATATTAAAAATAATTCACCAGATGAAGGTATTGTGATTGAGGACAAAACAAATCCAGAAAAAAATATTTCACATGAATTTAAAAATAATGAAATTTTTAGGGCTTCTGACACAATGGTAGACTCTTTAACACAGCTTATTGCCAGAAAAAGAGGCAAAAATGGCAATTAATATCTTTAAACATATTCAGTAATATTAACTATGCTTTTTGGATTAATTTTATTTGCAGCTCTTTTCATAATCTTAACTTACGTCCTATCCTGGATAAGATATTTTAACAGTTTGGATCCAAGATTAGGACAATCAACTTGGAGATGGAGTTACGACTATCCTGTAATTGGTGCTAGGGACTTTTCTGATTTAGATGACAAAGAGTTTGTTAAATTGAGAAGAAAAAGAAATAAAATTATAACATTGATGTACTCAATTGTTTTAATAATGTTTATGCTTTCTATGTCTTTGCTAAGTGAAATTATGATATTTTTTTTAGCTTAATTTTTTTAATTGTTTTTTATTTTTTAGATATAGAAAATAAGCTATGATTTCATAACCATAATCAAAAATTGTAAAAATTATAGGAATTTTAAAAAATTTATATAAAAATTTATATTTAGGTATTTTCTTCCAAACGAGTAAAAAGGCTTCAGCTCCTTCTAAGACTTTGTCATTATCTTTAACATGTAATCGCCTTAAAAGCTGCTTGTCATTTTTATTAGTCTCTTTCTCAGCCAATTCATTATTAGTAATATCAACCCAGTCTATGTCTTCTATTTTTTCTTTCTTGTATAAGTTTATTTCGGACCTACAAATTTTACAGGAATTGTTGAAATAAACTTTCATATTTTAATAATTATCTTCTACCATATTATTGTACATGTGTAAAAAGAGCAGTTGAAAAGTTAATATAAAGCTTTATGTAATTCATATGAGTAATTTCTTCACCAAATCTGACTTAGAAAGAAAAGATGCTGAAAGTATAGTATCAGATACTTTAAAAAATTGCGATGATGGAGAATTGTATTTGGAGGACTCAAAGTCAGAGTCAATTATTTTAGATGATAATAAGATTAAGAGCTCAAACTATAGTTCTGATTTGGGCTTTGGATTTAGAGCAGTATCTGATGAGGTAGTCGCTTATTCTTATTCAAACGAAATATCAAAAGACTCTCTAAAAAGTTCATCAGAAAATCTTCAGTCAACTCTAAAATCGGTCAAAGGCACTTACAATAACGAGATACCAAAATCTAACAAAAAATTTTATAGTGATATAAATCCCATAGAACAGAAAACCTTAGACTCTAAGTTAGAAGTCCTAAATAAAGTGAATGATTACTTGAGAAAAAAAGATGGAGCTGTAAAACAGGTTACAGCAAATTTTTTAGGTGAACATAAATCGGTAGAAATTATCAGATCAGGTGGTGAGGCAATAACAGATATCAGGCCATTAATTAGATTTAATGTTTCTGTAATGCTTGAAAAAGATGGAAGAAAAGAAACAGGTGTGTATGGCATTGGAGGCAGACAGGCTTACGATAATTATTTACAGAATGACAATTGGAAAAGTGTATGTGAAGAAGCTTTTAGAATTGCCTCAGTTAACATGGAGAGTAAACCCGCACCTGCTGGCGAAATGAAAGTAGTATTAGGACCAGGATGGCCAGCAATACTAATTCATGAAGCAATAGGACATGGCCTAGAGGGCGATTTTAACAGAAAAAAAACATCAGCATTTCATAACTTAATGGGTCAGAAAGTTGCTAGTGAAGGTGTCACAATTGTTGATGATGGTACCATTGATAATAGAAGAGGTAGTCTTACAATAGACGATGAGGGTACACCAACTGAAAAAACCGTTTTAATTGAAAATGGAATTTTAAAAAACTTTATGCAAGACAGATTAAATGCGCGTTTAATGAACACAAGATCAACTGGCTCAGGAAGAAGAGAAAACTATAGACACGTAGTTCTACCAAGAATGAGAAATACTATGATGTTAAGTGGGAATCAAACTCAAGATGAGATGATCAAATCTGTTGACAAAGGTATTTTTGCTGTGAGCTTTGGAGGTGGACAAGTAGATATTACCTCAGGAAAATTTGTTTTTAATTGTACAGAAGCATACGAAATTATTAATGGCAAAATAGGTTCTCCAATAAAGGGAGCGACATTAATAGGAGATGGTCCATCAATTTTAAAGGAAGTTTCAATGGTAGGTAACGATATGATGTTAGACCCTGGTATAGGCACATGTGGGAAAGCTGGACAGGGAGTTCCTGTTGGTGTAGCACAACCATCAATATTAATTAATAAAATGACAGTGGGTGGAACAAAACTATAATTAATGATTAAAGATCAAGATTTCTTAGAAGCTAAAGCTTCATATTGCTTAGATGTTGCAAAAAGAATCGGGGCTACGGATGCAAGTGTTACAATAGGTCATTCTATTTCTGAAACTGTCAATTTTAGAAATAAAAATTTAGATGAGTCTAATCGATCTGATGGATTGGCGTTTAGTATAGATACTTATATTGGTAAAAAAAAATCTTCAATTTCCTCATCAAATTTATTAGATGAAAATTTAGATACACTTATAGAGAAATGCTATGAAACAACTAAGATTACACCGGAGGATGAGTTTAATTCATTACCTGATAAAAATTTACTTGCAGATAAACTTAAAGATTTAAATATTTATGATAACACCCATATCGATAATGATAAAAAAATTCAATATTTAAAAGAATTAGAAAATATAGCATCAGAGGATAAAAAAATAATAAATACAGAGTCAAGTTTTACTGAAAAAAAAACTAATTTTATTTTAGCAAATAGTGATGGTTTTTGTAGTGGTTACAAAACATCTTCATTCACTACGTCATGTGTAGCTGTTGCTAAAGATGAAAATAGCATGGAAAGAGATTATGAATATTCAAGTAAAAGATATTTAGATGATATCAAAGATCCGCAGACCTTAGGTAAAATGGCAAGCAATCAGACAATTAGAAAATTAAGTCCAAAAAAAATAGGAAGTGAAAAATTAAGTGTGATATTTGATAAGAGAATTGCAAAAGGTATGCTCAGTGCTTTCGCAAGTGCAATTTCATCCTCTGCAATTGCCAGAGGAACTTCATTTCTTAAGGACAAGATTAATGAGCAGATATTTTCTAATTCTATAAATATAATTGATAAACCAGATATAATTAAAGGTTTAGGCTCAAAAAATTTTGACTCAGAAGGTATTAAATCTGAAACCCTCAATCTAGTTAAAGAGGGTGTGCTCAAAAATTATCTTGTAGATACTTATAATGGCAGAAAACTAAACCTTCAATCAAATGGAAGAAGCGGAGGTACTACAAATTTATTTTTTGAGAATGGAAAACAAAGTTATGATGAGCTTTTAAAAACTAATTCAAAATGCATTTATATTACAGAAACAATAGGTCATGGCAGCAATCTTGTGACCGGAGATTACTCTGTTGGAGCAACGGGGTTTTATGTAGAAGATGGTGAATTTAAATACCCAATAAATGAAATAACAATTGCAGGAAATTTTAAGGATATGTTTAAAAATATATTTTTAGCAAATGACTTAGATTTTGAATTTTCAACAAATTCTCCAACTATGATGATTCAGGGTATGACTGTTGCTGGTAAATGAGTAGTTTTTGTGTAATTGGCTCAGGAATTTCTGGAGCAACCATAGCAAATCTTTTAAATAAAAAACACACTGTTGATTTGTATGATAAAGCAAGAGGCTTAGGAGGAAGATCATCTTTTAAAAGATTAGATAAAATAAGGGGGTTTGATCACGGGACTCAATACTTTTCTCCAAAAACACCAGAATTTAAAAGATTTACTAAAAAACTAATAGAAAAAAAAATACTAAAAATTTGGGGAGGAAATCATAAATTTTTGAGTGATAAAACAAAAGAAAATAAAAAACATGTTAAGGTTATTGGCAGAAAAGGAAACAATGACATTAGTAAATATCTTTTAAAAAATATAAGATGTTATTTTCAAAGTGAACTAAAAAAAATAAATTTCCAAAGTAGAAA
>CACHCH010000018.1 GCA_902578255.1 uncultured Pelagibacteraceae bacterium | reverse complement strand
TTACATGATGTAATAATAAATAAAAAAACAACTATTAATCCTATTTGGATAATGAGACAAGCTGGAAGATATCTGCCAGAATTTAGAGAAATAAGAAAAGAAAATCCAAATTTTATCGATTTATGTTTAAATCACAAATTATCTTCAGAGATAACACTTCAACCTATTAAGAAGTTTGATTTTGATGCTGCAATAATATTTTCGGATATTTTAATGTTACCATATGGGTTAAATCAAAAAGTTGAATTTAAGAAAAACTTTGGACCAATTCTCGGCAATCTAGACATTAATTTAATGTCCAAGATAGATGAAATAGATTTTGTTGAAAAAATTTACCCCGTTTATAAAGCAATAAAATCTGTAAGCAAAGAAATGAACTTAGAGCACAAAAATACTATTGGTTTTGTAGGAGCGCCTTGGACTCTATTAGTTTATATGATTAACCAACAGTCACCTAAAAAAAATGTCAAAAAAGATTTTTTTGAGGACAATTTTTTAATAAACAGAATTTTATTAATAATTGAAAAATTTCTCAAGATTCATATCAAAAACCAAGTTGAAAATGGTGCAAATGTTATACAAATTTTTGACAGTTGGGCTGGCTTATTAGAAGAAAGAGACTACCCGAACTACATTTATACACCCACTTTAAATTTAGTAAATTACGTGAAATCATTAAACGTTCCTGTGATTTGTTTTCCAAGGGAAATTAAAAATTATAAAGAATTTTGTGAAATAGTTAAACCAGATGCAATCAACATTGATTATAATGTTGACCCCTCTATGATTAAGAAAAAAATAAAAATTCCTGTTCAGGGTGGTTTGGATCCAAAAGTTTTGTTAACTGATAAAGAAAACTTAAAAAAACAAGTTTTAAAATATTTAGATATTTTTAAAGATCATCCATACATTTTTAATCTTGGTCATGGTGTTTTGCCAGAAACTAATCCAGAAATGGTTGAATTTTTAGTAAATACTGTGAGGGATTATTAGATGAAAATTAATAATAATCATCCCGTTGTTAAATTTGGAAAAACTGGCGTTCTTGTAATTAATTTAGGCACTCCAACCTCTACGAGCTGGTTTGACGTAAGGAAATACTTAAAAGAGTTTTTGTCTGATAAAAGAGTTATTGAAGTTAATCCTATAATCTGGCAAATAATTTTAAACGTGTTTATATTAACTTTCAGACCATCTAAAACAGCAAAAGCTTATAAGAAAATTTGGATGAAAGATAAAAACATGTCTCCTCTTTTATATTATACACAAAAACAAAGTGAAAAAATTTCAAAATTTATAAAACAAGAAAATCTAATAATAGACTTTGCAATGAGATATGGAAATCCAAGTATAAAAAGTAAAATTTATAAACTTCAGGAACAGGGTTGTGAAAATTTGATCATACTACCACTGTATCCACAATATGCTGCAGCAACAACTGCAACAGTATGTGATGAAGTTTATAGAACTTTGATGAATATGAGGTGGCAACCATCTATAAAAATTATTCCTCATTACGAGTCTGATCCTCTTTATATTGGTGCGTTGGTTAAATCAATTAATAAAAAGATCAGTGAAATAAATTGGAAACCAGATTTAATAATCGCCTCATATCATGGAATACCAAAAAAATATTTTGATAAGGGTGATCCTTATCATTGCTATTGTCACAAAACGACTAGGCTAATATCTGAAAAATTTAACTCTATAGAAATTAAAACCACATTCCAGTCCAGGTTTGGGCCTCAAGCTTGGTTGCAGCCTTATACGGACAAAACCTTGGAAAGTTTACCAGAAGAAGGAAAAAAAAATATTCTCACAATTTGTCCTGGATTTTCTTCTGACTGCGTAGAAACTTTAGAGGAAATTTTAATTCAAGGCAAAGAGAGTTTTTTAAAATCTGGGGGCGAAAATTTTGACATGGTTCCATGTTTAAATGATAACGATGATCACATAATTTTATTGAAATCTTTAATTGAAAAAAATATTTAAAAGATGAATACTTATTTGTTATTTAAATCTTTACATTTGATAGCTGTTATTTCATGGATGGCTGGTCTTTTATATCTTCCAAGAATTTTTGTTTATCATGCAGAAAACAATTCTGAGGAAAATATTTGTGAAATTTTTAAAACGATGGAGAGAAAACTTTATTTTTACATAATGACTCCAGCAATGTCATTGTCCTGGCTGTTTGGACTTTTACTTATTCATAGCATCGGTTTTCAACAGCTTGGCCAAACCTGGATGTTACTAAAGTTGCTATTTGTAATTATTCTTACCTCGTATCATTTTTACTTAGGTAGGCTACTTAGCCAGTTTAATACGGGTAACAATAAGCACTCACATAAGTTTTACCGTTATATAAACGAAATACCTACAATATTGCTTATTTTGATCATATTTGTTGTTATTTTTAAACCAATCTAGGGTTGAAAAAAAACAAAGAGAATATATATTATTTGTATCTGATAAGTCCTTATCAACTATTTAATCATGAACATTCAAGAACTAAAACTTAAATCGTCTGAACAGCTCATTACACAAGCAGAAGAACTTGGTATCGAAAATGCAAGTACTTTAAGAAAACAAGAAATTCTCTTTGCTATTCTTAAGAAAGTAGCTGAAAAAGAGGAAATTACCGGTGTGGGTGTTTTGCAATTATTGCAGGACGGTTTTGGTTTTCTTAGAGCAATGGAATCAAACTATCTTCCGGGACCGGACGATATCTATGTAAGCCCAAGTCAGATTAGGAAATTTGGATTAAGAACAGGTGACACTGTGGAAGGGCCTGTTAGAGCACCTAAAGAAGGCGAAAGATATTTTGCGTTACTACAAGTTAGTAAAATAAATTTTGAAGAGCCAGAAAAAGCAAGACATAAAATTGCATTTGATAACCTTACACCACTTTATCCTGATAAGCAGTTAGTGATGGAAGTTGAAACTGCCAAAATAGAGAAGAAACCAGATCTAACACCAAGACTAATTGATTTGGTTAGTCCGATTGGTAAAGGACAAAGATCTATAATAATTTCACCCCCCAAAGCAGGTAAAACAATGATTTTACAGAGTATTGCTAACTCGATAGCGAAAAATTATCCAGAGTGTTATTTAATCGTATTATTAATTGATGAACGACCCGAAGAAGTGACCGACATGCAAAGAACTGTTAAAGGTGAAGTGATTAGTTCTACTTTTGATGAACCTGCACAAAGGCACGTTGCTGTAGCTGAAATGGTTATCGAAAAAGCAAAGAGATTAACAGAGCATAAAAAGGATGTAGTTATACTTTTAGATTCAATAACAAGATTAGGTAGAGCTTATAATGCAGTTATACCAAGCTCAGGAAAAGTTTTAACAGGTGGTGTTGATGCTAATGCACTCCAAAGACCAAAAAGATTTTTTGGAGCAGCGAGAAATATTGAAGAAGGTGGTTCTTTAACAATTATTTCAACTGCTTTAATTGATACGGGCAGTAGAATGGATGAAGTAATTTTTGAGGAATTTAAAGGAACTGGTAATAGCGAAACAGTTCTAGATAGAAAAATTGCAGATAAAAGAATTTATCCTGCAATCGATATAACAAAGTCAGGAACAAGAAGGGAAGAATTACTATTTGACAAAAATGATCTTCAAAAAATGAATGTCCTAAGAAGAATAATTGCTCCTATGGGAACTATGGACGCTATTGAATTTATAAATTCAAAATTAAAGGACACCAAAAACAATACAGAGTTTTTTAACTCAATGAATAAGCCAGCTTAAGCATCTTTATATAAATTTTTTCAATATCTTTTGTGAATTTTTGAGAATTGTGTATTTTATCTATAGTTTCTGATTTATTTAAAAAATCTTTTATTTTAGAAAGTTTGTTTTTATCTTTTCTTAACTTTACTGCAAGATTGATGTACTCCTCATTATTTTTTGTGATTAATTTTTGCAACCCAATATCATTCAAAATACTGCTAGCTACTCTAGATGCAAATGATCTGCCCATTATTGTAATTAGAGGAATTCCCATACTTATCGCCTCTTTAGCAGTTGTATGGGCTCCATATGGAAAGGTATCTAGAAATAAATCAATAAACTTTAATCTTTTTAGATGCTCTTTGTAGGAAACTCTACTTGCATAAATAATTCTATCAATGCTTACTCCACTGTTAACTGTTTCTCTCTCTATATTTCTTTTCGCAACTATATCGTCTATTAATAGCCACAGGACACTATTTTCAGTTTTTCTTAGGATTTCCATCCAGGTTTCAAAAATTATTGGAGTAATTTTAAAATTATTATTTAAAGATGCAAAAACAAAGGAATTTTCTGGTAGACCAACTTCTTTTTTCAAGAAATTTGTATCTCCTATTATAATTTTCTTTTGTTTGGGCTGATAACACTTGGGTAAGTAAATAATATCCTCAACAAAATTTTTTTTTTCTTTTTTTGGTAATATTATTTCGTCTGCGATTATGAAATCGTAACAATTTGAACCCATTGTTCCAGGATATCCCAAATAATTTATTGTAATTGTTGCGGGTTCATATTGGTAAATTCCATTGCGAGAGTCAGTGGTATGCCCAGTAAGATCTATTGCAATATCGATTTTATTTTTTTTGCTCAAATTAGCAATTTCTTTATCTGATAAATTTGAACAATCAAAAAATTTATCGAAATATTTAGAAACTATTTTAGTCATTTCATCTCTTCGTGTACTATGATCAAATCCATAAATTTCAAATTTTGATTTATCGTGGTTTTTAAATACATCTAGCATTAAGTGTAAAACTGCATGATTCTTGAAATCTGCAGAAAAATATCCTAACTTAATTTTTTGGCCCATAATTAATTTAGAAGAACTTTTACTTTTTTTTTTACATTTTATATTGGAATATAGTTGTGCCACCTGTTTATGTAATTCAGGGTCATCAATTAAGTAGAGTAAATAATAGGGATTTATTATTTTTTTGTTTTCTTTGATATTCTCTTTTAATTTTTTAATGTTAAAATCAA
>CACHCH010000017.1 GCA_902578255.1 uncultured Pelagibacteraceae bacterium | reverse complement strand
TTGTTATCTAAATCCTGAGAGAAAGGTTTCTGAAAAAGCCCTAGAAGTTCATGGTTATAGTGATGATTTTTTGTCTAAACAGAAAAAATTTGTCGAAATAGGTGAAGAATTCCTAGAATTTATCAAAGACAAAAGACTAATAATTCACAATGCAGAGTTTGATATTGGGCATTTAAATAATGAACTTAACTTGCTTGGAAAAGAAAAAATTAATAATGAAATTGTGGATACGCTTGGGTTAGCTAGAGATAAATTTCCTGGGTCTCCTTCAAGTTTAGATGCTCTTTGTAAAAGATTCAGGATAGATAATTCAAAAAGAACTCAACATACAGCATTAATTGACTGTGATTTACTTGCTAAAGTTTACATCAATTTAATTGATCAAAAAGAACCTAAATTAAATTTCCAAAATGGTGATAATGAAAAAGAAGAGGTTAACAATTCAAAAGTTGCTTATTCTAAAAAAATTGTATCACCTACAGAAGATGAAATCAAAAGGCACAATGAATATTTGAGACAACATTTAAAGAAAAATTATTTTAATTAAATCTTTGTTTATATAAATTCTCAAAATCTACTTTTTTTTCAAACTTAATTTCAGGAAACCCTGAATTATGTAAAAGATTTAAAAGAGACTTTTCTACATCTGGATATATTTCTATTTGAAGATCACATAATAGAATTTTTTCCAATTCTTCTTTATCCTTAATTTCATCATTTACTTTAACTATTGTTGAATAAATTATTTCGAAGTAAGACTTCTTTTTATTATTACCCTTATCTTCAAATTTAAATTTTGTATTTACTTCTATCATTTTATTTTTTAAAGCTTTTGAATTTATGTCAATGCCAAGTTGATATTTTTGAATCTGGTCTCTTACAAATAGATACGTTTCAATATCAGGAGTTTCACTTGAAAGATCTTTAATGTATTTACAGACTATTTTAAATTTTTTTGTCATTATCATCTTCTATATCTTCAAAGTCTCCGTCTATAAAATTATTTTTTTCATTTTTTTTTTGGCTAAATTTTTTTGACATTTTGTTAAAAATAAATTTACGACTGATTGGAAATATTAAAAAAAATCCAAAAATATCGGTTGCAAAACCTGGAATAATTAATAGTAAAGCCGCGAATGCGATAGCTGCACCTGAAATAACTTCATAAGCTGGAGTCTCATTTTTGCTTAATTGGGCAAATCCAGACTTAAGAGTATTTAAACCTTCATATTTTGCATAGTAAATTCCAATTATAGCAGTCAGGAAAATTAAAAAAATTGTAGAAATAGCTCCAATTTGAGATCCTATTTTAATCAAGAGATAGATTTCAATGACTGGAATTACGATTATTACGAATAATATTGGGTTCATTTGTCCTTAATCTAAATTGCTGGTTGAAATTAATCAACATAGTAATTACTATCTAATTATGAGTTATAGTTTTGAATACATAGACATAATATTGTTAGCCATGATTGCTGGTTTTATTTTTCTAAGATTAAGAGGAATACTTGGAAAAAGAACAGGTTTTGAGGGCAAAACACCAGCCCAATTTAAAGAAGTTTTAAAAAACATTAATGTTAAACAGCCTATAAAATCTAATGATAATTTCGATACTGTTGCTCAAGAGGAATTTTTAAAAGGTGCTAAGATAGCATACGAAACTATAATTACAGATTTTAGTGATAATGATAATAAAATTACAACAAGCAGACCCTTATTAAATGGACAGATATATTCCCAATTCAACGAAGCTCTTAAGGAAAGAAGTTCAAGAGGCCATTTTGCTGAGATTACTTTTATAGGAATTAATTCAGCAGAAATTAAAGAGCATAAAAAAATTGGTAATATACTTAATGTTACAGTTAATTTTATTGCTGAAGTTATTACATGTATAAGAGATAAAGAAAAAAAAATCGTTTCTGGAGATCCAGAAAAAATTAAAAAAATTTATGATACTTGGGTGTTCTCAAGAGACATAACTTCTGTAAATCCTAATTGGCAATTGGTAAATACTTTAACTTAATTGAGTAACGATATTTCAGAAAAAGATAAAAAAGACTGGGAAAAGTTTATTTCTAGTAACGAAAGACTCCCCAATAAAGATTTTAAGCTCTCAAAACAAAAATTTTTTAAAGTAAAATCTATTGATCTTCATGGCTATACTCTTGAAGAAGCAAATAAAACTATAGAAGAATTTATATATCGATCTTTTTCAGAAAAAATAAATAAATTGATTGTTGTTACGGGTAAAGGAATTCATTCTCAAAACGAAAAAGATCCTTATGTATCAAAAGATTTAAGTATATTAAAATACTCAGTACCTGAATTTATAGAAAACAACAAGAGCTTGATGAATATAATTAATGAAATAAAAGATGCCAGTATAGAAGATGGCGGTAGTGGTGCTTTCTATATTTTTTTAAAAAAAAACAAAACTATAAAATAAATTTAGAGAGATCAGTATCTTTAACCAAATTATCTAGATTTTTATCAATATATTCTTTATTTATTATGATTTTTTCACCAGCACGATCAGTCGCTGTAAAACTTATTTCATCTAAAATTTTTTCAATTATTGTATGCAATCTTCTTGCGCCTATATTTTCTACAGTTGCATTTACTTCCGAGGCAATGTTTGCAATTGCATCAATTCCATCATCTGAAAACTCGAGATCCACATTTTCAGTCTTTAATAAAGCCACGTATTGTTTAATTAAACTAAAATCTGGCTCTCTCAAAATTCTTTTGAAATCATCACTAGTTAATGCTTCTAATTCAACTCTAATAGGCAATCTTCCTTGAAGTTCTGGAAGAAGATCAGATGGTTTAGCTAATTGGAAAGCACCAGATGCAATAAATAAAATATGATCTGTTTTGATAGGACCGTGTTTAGTATTTACAGTTGTTCCTTCAATCAATGGTAACAAATCTCTTTGAACACCCTCACGAGATACATCGCCACCAACTCTATCAGTTCTTGCTGAAATTTTGTCTATTTCATCCAAGAAAACTATTCCATTATTTTCAGTTGATAACTTTGCAGCTTTCACAATTTTATCTTGTTCAATTAATTTATCAGATTCGTCATTGATTAAAATTTCATGTGACTCTTTCACTGACATTTTCTTCTTCTTCTCTTTACTACCCATCGATTTGCCAATCATTTCACTAATATTAATCATACCAACATTAGCACCTGGCATACCTGGAATTTCAAATGAAGCACCTGATCCACTATCACTAACAGAAATTTCTATTTCGTTGTCATCTAAGTCACCATTTCTTAATCTTTTTCTGAAACTTTCTCTAGTTGCTAAACTCGCCTTCTTGCCTACTAGTGCATCTAAAACTTTTTCCTCTGCTGCTTTTTGAGCTTGAGCAAAAACTTCTTTTCTTTTTTTTACTTTTTCCATTGCAATAGCAATTTCAATTAAATCTCTAACTATTTGCTCTACATCTCTCCCTACGTAACCAACTTCAGTAAATCTAGTTGCTTCAACTTTCACAAAAGGTGCCTCAGCTAATTTTGAGAGTCTTCTTGAAATTTCAGTTTTACCAACACCAGTTGGACCAATCATTAAAATATTTTTTGGTAATACTTCATTTTTCATTTCACCTTCAAGTGCTTGTCTCCGCCATCTATTTCTTAGAGCAACTGCGACAGCTTTTTTTGCCTTGTTTTGACCAACAACAAATCTATCAAGCTCAGAGACAATTTCTCTTGGAGAAAGAGAACTAACTAAAGATGCTTCTTCTTTTTTATTTTGTTCCTTAGGGTGCAAAGGGGTGACGTTTGAATTATCCATTATATTTTTTCAACTTTAACATTATTGTTTGTAAATACGCATATTTCAGCAGCTACCTTGATTGCTTTTTTTGCAACTTCTTCTGCGGACATTTTACTTTCTATTAAAACTTTTCCTGCAGCCAATGCATAATTTCCTCCTGAACCAATCCCAATTATATCACCTTCAGGCTCTAAAACGTCACCTGTTCCTGAAATAATATAACTATTACTTTTGTCTCCGACAGCCATTAATGCCTCTAGTCTTCTCAAATATTTATCTGTTCGCCAATCTTTTGCTAATTCAACAGCAGCTCTTGATAAATTACCTGCGTGTTTTTCAAGTTTACCTTCTAATCTTTCAAATAAAGTTAATGCATCTGCAGTTGATCCTGCAAATCCGGCAACAACATCTCTTTTTTCAATTTTTCTAACTTTAGAAGCAGTACTTTTGACAACAGTATTTCCCATACTAACTTGTCCGTCACCAGCAACTACTACTTCATTGTTTTTTCTAACAAGTACAATTGTTGTCATAGACAATAAATGGTAACTATTTTTGATACTTCAAGTACTCATACTAACATTGATATAGTGAGATTATGTATGTATACCTCTAAAATATATGGCTAGAAAAGGAAAAGTATCTCGAAAAACAAAAGAAACCAGCATCAGTGTTGAAGTCAATATTGATGGTAAAGGTCAGTACAAAATTGACACTGGAATTGGTTTTTTAGATCATATGTTGGAGCAATTATCTAAGCATTCTCTAATTGATTTAAAAGTTAAAGCTAAAGGAGATACACATATTGATCTTCATCATACTACTGAAGATACAGGTATTGCAATTGGTGAAGCTTTAAAAAAAGCTGCTAAAAAATTTGTAGGTATCAAACGTTATGCTCACAGAGTTATTCCAATGGATGAAACTTTAACGAGAGTAGCAATAGATGTATCGAACAGACCCTATTTAATTTGGAAAGTAAAATTAAAAGTTGAAAAACTAGGTGAAATGGATACTGAATTATTCAAAGAATGGTTTCAAGCTTTTTCACAATCTGCTGGAATCACTTTGCATGTTGAAAATATTTATGGGGACAATAGTCACCACATTATTGAGTCTTGCTATAAAGGTTTAGCAAGATCTTTAAGAGATGCTTTAGAAATGGATCCTAGAAACAAAAAAAGTATTCCATCAACTAAAGGCTCATTATAAGTTTAATGAATGTCACAATTGTTGATTATAACTCTGGTAATATAAGTTCTGTAATAAACTCTTTTAAAGAAGTTGCAAAAAATAAGGTTAATGTACAAGTAACATCTGATTTAAAAAAGATTAAATTAAGCGACAAAGTTATTTTGCCAGGACAGGGTTCATTTAAAAGTTGTGTTGATGCTTTATATAGTATCAGCGGCTTGGTCGACACCTTGAACGAGTTTGCAATTGAAAACAAAAAACCAATACTTGGTATTTGTGTTGGCTTACAGATGTTTGCTGACGTTGGCTTCGAAGAAATAGAAACTAAGGGTCTAGGTTGGATATCTGGCAAGGTATCAAAAATAAATAATCAAAATGGAAACTTTAAACTTCCTCATATTGGTTGGAACCAA
>CACHCH010000016.1 GCA_902578255.1 uncultured Pelagibacteraceae bacterium | reverse complement strand
ATGAGTTAAATAATAAAAAAAAAAGTATTGAAATAAAAACTGGAACAAAAATTAATGTAGTCGCTATTTCAGCAAAAAATATTAAAAAAAAAAGAAAATTTAAAATTAACAAAAAAATATTTTATTCTAACCCTCTTGAAATACTCAAAAAACATAAAGTAGATATTTTATTTGAAGCAATAGGATTATCTGACGGTGTATCCAAAAAAATTGTAGAGAAAGCTTTAAAAAGCAAGGTACATGTCATTACCCCAAACAAAGCCTTAATTTCTAAGCATGGTAATTATCTAGCAAAATTAGCCGAAAAAAATAATGTTAACTTAGAGTTTGAAGCTTCTGTAGCAGGGGGAATACCAATATTAAGATCAATTAAAGAGGGATTAGCTACAAACAAGATTTCAAAGATTTATGGAATACTAAATGGAACTTCAAATTATATATTATCTGAAATGGAAAATTCTAATCAAAAATTTAATGATGTTCTTATTAAAGCCCAAAAACTTGGCTATGCAGAACCTGGCAATCCTAAATTGGATTTAAATGGCTTTGATGCTTTTGCAAAGGTAAGAATTTTATCTTCACTTGCATTTAATAGTAAAATTTCGCATCACAAATGTTTAATGGAAGGGATAGAAAAAATTGAATTAAAAGATATAAAAATTTCTAATCAATTAGATTTAAGAGTAAAACTTCTTGGCATAACTGAATTAAAAAATAATCAACTTTTTGAGACAGTTCACCCATGTTTAGTTAACAAAAAATCTTATATCGGGAATGTGAACGGTGTTATGAATGCAGTAATTCTTGAAGGTAAACCCGTTGGTCAAAGTATTTTACAAGGTGAAGGCGCAGGTCCAGGACCTACTTCATCTTCTCTACTCTCTGACTTATTGTCCATACTTCGAGGGAATATTAAAAAACCTTTTGGAATTCCCTTTGCTCAATTAAAGGCTCTAAAATCTTATAATGTAAATAATTATACAAACTCACTATATTTGAGGTTTGAAGTGAGGGATCGACCTGGAGTTTTATCTCAAATTACTAATCGTTTAGCCAAGTATAAAATATCTGTAAAAAGACTAGTCCAAACACCTGATAAAAAAACAAATAAAGCAACAATAATAATCATAACTCATAAAACTTCTGAGATAAATTCTAAGAATTGTTTATCTATATTTAAAAAAAATAAAAATATTTTAAAAACACCAACACTTATTAGAGTGCTTGGTTAATGGATATTTATTTAAAACTTTTTGAGGTTTTATTTCCTGTTTTTTTTATGGTCGGAATTGGTTACTTTATTGGTAAAAAAAATCCTAAATTAGATACTTCTTTTATCACAAATTTTGCTGCTAATATTGGAAGCCCTGCAATGGTTTTTTATGCCATCACTACCACTGGTGTCACATTCTCAATGTTTATTGAGTATTTTTGGTATTCATTAATTGCAATATTTGCCTTTGCTTTAGTAGGTGTAATCTTTTTAGTTTTTTTAAAAAAAGAAATAATACGTGAACTACCTCCATTTGTTTTACCAAACGTAGGCAATATGGGGCTACCAATTTGCTTATTTGCTTATGGTAATTTAGGGTTAGGTATAGCAGCGACCATTTCTTCATTGGTTATATTTTTTCATTTTACTATAAATGTTTTTTTGGCTAGTAAAAAATTTAGTTTTAAGCTTTTACTACAAAGCCCACCTGTTTATGCAATAATAATTTCAATAATCTTTATATTTTATGAAATTGAAACCCCAGTTTTTTTAGTTAATACAACAATGATTACAGCTTATACAGCAATATTTTTAATATTGATGTCACTAGGTATAGCCCTTACAAGATTAAAAGTTTTTTCATTTAAATCTGCTTTTATTTCTTCAATCTGTAGAGTTTTTATTGGTCCATTAATTGGATTAGGTATTATAAAAATTTTTAATTTATCTGGTTTTGCAGCAGGTGTTTTTTTAATTCAATGTGGTATGCCAAGTGCAGTTTTGACTTATTTAATTGGTTCAATGTATTCACCTAAAAAAATTGTTGATAGTATTGCAAGTATGATTGTAGTTTCAACAATTATGTCATTTATAACGTTACCAATTGTTGTATTCTTTGCTTTAAAGTACTTCTATTAAAGGATATCCTTCTTTTATGAAGGCAATAGTTTTAAATGCGTCTGCTTGGATGATTGTTCCAGTAATGGATGCTTTTGCTAAATATTTAAGTTCATCGATGGATGTTCTTCAAATTACATGGGCTAGATATTTTTTTACTGTAGTTTTTACACTATCTTTAATGCTTATTTTTTATAGGCATTCGTTAGTTTGGACAAAAAAACCAGCCCTTCAATTAATCAGAGGATTAATTTTTGTTTTTTCTACTTATTTGTTCTTTTATGCAATTTCAGAAATTTCTCTTCCAAAAGCTTTAACCTTAGCTTTTGTTGCTCCAATTTGTGTTACTGCTTTGTCTCCATTTTTTTTAAATGAGAAAGTAGGGGTGAAAAGGTGGACCGCTGTATCTTTAGGATTTATTGGAACATTAATCGTAATAAGACCTGGCTTTATTGAACTTAATTTAGCTACCATGGCCGCATTAGGTAATGGAATATGTTATGGATTTTATCTTATAATCACAAGGAAATTGAGTACCTCAGACAATCCACTTTTAACGCTTTTATTATCTGGTTTGATAGGAACTATTATAATAAGCCTGTTTATGCCCTCTGTTTGGATTAACCCCACTTCAAATCAATGGATTTTAATGGCTTTAATCGGCCTTATAGCCTCTGTAGCGCACCTTTTCCTCATATTATCTCTTAAATATGCTGATGCATCTAAATTAGCTCCTTTGGGCTATACAGAGATAATTACAAATATACTTATTAGTTATTATTTCTTTCATGAATTACCTGATAATTGGACATATTTAGGTTTATTTATTATCGTTCTTAGTGGTCTGTATATTTCCAGAAGAGAATATCTGCTTACTCTTTCAAGTTAATAGTAAACAAATATTTACTAGTATCTAATATATTACTTTAGAATAATTATGTAAACTATTGTAATTATTACATAATTTAATTATATAAATATATATAAACTTAGGTTATAGCTTTCAATTTATCTGATAAAATAAAAAATTAATAACTATTATTTAAAAAAATAAGACAAATTTGGAAAAATTTTTATTCAAAATTAATTTTTATATTAAAATTGTTTAATACCAATGGTTTTTTAAGCTTATTAATTACAATATTGAAAATTTATAATCGGCTAAGTCAGTAGGGTAACAAAAATTTATAAAAAATTATTTAAAATTTTATTTTAAAATGATCCGTGATATCATTGAAAAGCAGAGCAATGCAGTTATAGAATATATGTTTTAATCGGCCGTAGAGGTGCTTTATTTTAGTTTATCCTGATATATAACACAACTGAAGGGTGTAAAACATATTTACAATAAAATATGCTTAAATATCAAAAAATTGTTGATTTTACTGGTTTTTTTGACCATAAAATAGCCCTAAAATGACACTAAATATTAACTTTTTCTGATCTTAATAAACGAAGCTTTGTCCTAACTCCACCTCTACCAGAGTATCCACCTAGCAGTCCATTAGATCTAATTACTCTATGACACGGTATTTTGGGTGCATATGGGTTTTTTGCACATGCATTAGCTACTGCACGAGCTGATTTAGGGTGTTTTATTGCAATTGCAACTTCTTTATATGTTTTAACTGATCCTTTGGGAATAGTTTTTAAAAAGTTCCAAACTTTTATTTGAAATTTACTTCCAATCATTTTGTGCAATAAATATAAAAAAACCACGTTTTTATGCACTTTTCAGTGCATAAAACAGTAGTTATAGGCACGTCGTTGACTCGCTATCGCCATGCCACCCGTCCCGCGCGTTCAGCGATCCCCCGCGAAACTTTCTGCCCTCTGAATTTGTTCCTTGCGGTTTTTCTTCAGCTGGCCAGTTAAGGGTTGCCCCTTAATTAATCCTAAATTATCAGCTATATTATTTATTTGTATCACTTTTTAGTTGTTTTTTTATTTTTTGGTAATGACATGTGAATGATGGGGATAACTCTATTAACCAAAAATAAGTATAAAATAGCTTATTAAAAAAAAAATAAATAGAATTGACAAATATATTGTCTCTAAAGTTTTTCCAACTTTTTTATATTGAATAATGGTAAGGATTGCAAAAGCTATAGCGGTAATAAGAAAATATGTAGGTTCTATTGATCCTTTCATTGAAGCCATAATTTATTTTTTTAAACTATTGACATTAAAAATCATCTAATATATTACTATTGATAATTAATGGTTATCAATAGTAAATTATATGGATTTAATAAATAATATTAGAGCAATTAAAGAAGAAACTTTATTGAACCTTAAAAGCTCTAAAGCCAATAATACAGTGAGAGCATATAAATCTGATTTTAATGATTTTGAATTATTCTGTGCTAAAAATGGATTTAAATCACTTCCAACCGAGCCTAAAATAATTTCTTTGTATATTACTTATCTTTCTACAAAGGATGCAAAAATGAGCACATTAAAAAGAAGAATAGTCTCTATTGGTGTAATCCATAAGATAAAAGGTCATTATTTAGATACTAAACATCCTGCAATCATTGAAAATATTATGGGCATAAAGCGTAGAAAAGGTAGCTTACAGAAAGGCAAAAAACCTATATTAATCAATAATTTAAAAAAAATAATTAATGCTATTGATGAAAACATTAAAGATGAAATCAAAAGATTAAGGGATAGATCAATAATATTAATGGGATTTTCAGGTGGTTTTAGAAGAAATGAATTAGTTTCACTAGATTACAATGATTTGGATTTTCTGCAAGAAGGTCTAAAAATTACCTTGAGAAAGTCTAAAACAGATCAGTTTGGAGAGGGATCAATAAAAGGACTACCCTATTTTGATAATACTCAATATTGCCCAGTTATTTCAACAAGTAAATGGTTAGAAATATCAAAGATTAACTCAGGTCCATTGTTTAGAAGGTTTAAAAAAGGACTAAGATTATCAGACAATAGATTAACAGATCAAACAGTAGCGCTGTTAATTAAAGAATACCTTAATTTAGCAGGTATTGATAATAAAAATTATTCTGGTCATAGCTTACGTTCAGGTTTCGCCACAGCAGCCGCAGAGTCAGGTGCAGAGGAAAGAAATATAATGGCTATGACAGGACATAAATCAACAGAAATGGTTAGAAGATATATAAAAGAAGCCAATTTATTTAAAAATAATGCTTTAAATAAAATAAAAATCTAAAAAAATTCAATATTATTAAAATTATTAATATCAAACCTTTTATAATTTATATTGAATGGTATCCATCTATCAAGCTCATCATTTATATTTGGTGAAACTAAGTCTATTATATTTTTTTTAAAAGCAGCACCAGAA
>CACHCH010000015.1 GCA_902578255.1 uncultured Pelagibacteraceae bacterium | reverse complement strand
TATGCACAATGATGTTTCATGGGGAATGTATCTTGGACTAGCATTAGTTATTTATGGAGCCTTCATGTGGTTCAGAGACGTTGTGATTGAAGCAGAACATCAAGGACATCATACCCCCGTTGTACAAATTCATCACCGTTATGGAATGACATTATTTATTGCATCAGAAGTAATGTTCTTTGTTGCTTGGTTCTGGGCTTACTTTGACATCAGTTTATTTCCAAATGAGTTTGTTGGAAATGTTTGGCCTCCTAAAGATATTGAAACATTTGATCCATGGGATATCCCTCTAATTAATACTTTAGTACTATTATTATCTGGAACTACAGTTACTTGGTCCCATCATTCATTGTTAGAAGGTGATAGAAAAGGATTTATTCAAGGGTTAACAGCAACAGTTGTTCTTGGTTTCTTTTTCACCTTATTACAAGCATACGAATATCACCACGCTACTTTTGATTATTCAGGTCACATTTATGGAGCAGTTTTTTATATGGCTACGGGTTTCCACGGATTTCACGTAATAGTTGGAACAATATTTTTAGCTGTTTGTTTATGGCGAGGTAAATTAGGTCACTTTACTAAAGACCATCATTTTGGATTTGAAGCAGCAGCTTGGTACTGGCATTTTGTTGATGTAGTTTGGTTATTCTTATTTGCTGCCATTTATATTTGGGGAAGTTAATTTATAACTCTTGAAGAATAAATTTTTATTTTCAGTATTTGTTTGGTTTGTAATTCTTGTTCTTATTTCATTAGGTTTTTGGCAAATTTATAGACTAAATTGGAAGCTAGATTTAATAAATCAAATTGAAAATTCTTTAAAAAATGATCCTGTAGAATTAACTCAAACTAATAAAAAAAACTATTTAAGAATAAAAACGTCAGGTCAAATTGATTTCGATAATCAAATTTACTTATATAATTTGAATGAAAAAGGAAAACCTGGGTTTGAAGTAGTAAACCCAATATTGATTGAAAATGAAAACTTTTTAATTAACAGAGGCTGGATACCTTTTGATAAAAAAGATCTACCAGAAATCAATCAAATAAATCAAAATGAAATAATTGGAACTTTGATGTTACAATCTAAGTCAAGTATGTTTAAGCCCCAAAATGAAATTAAAAAAAATTATTGGTTCACCCTTGATAGAGATGACATTTTTAATCAGACTGGAAGAAAATTTTCTAATTATATTATTTATTTAAATGGAAACTATAAAATTCCAAAACCAAGAGTGATCAATGCAAAAATTTCAAACAATCATAAAAAGTATGCAATTACTTGGTTTTCAATGGCGATTTCAATCCTTTTAATATATCTATATTTTAGAAAAAAAAATTATTAGATGAAGTATATAAGCACAAGAGACAAATCAAAAAACTTTGAATTTAAAGATGTTTTTATTAAAGGTCTTGCTGATGATGGTGGTCTTTTTATACCAGAGACTTTACACAAATATTCGGAGTCTGAAATAAGTGATTTTAAAAAACTAAGTTATGCAGATTTAGCAAAAAAAATTATTCATCCATTTATAGGTAATTTTACTTCAGAGGGTGAGTTAAGTAAAATAATAGAAAAATCCTACTCAGTTTTCAGAAAAGACAATGTTATTGATCTTATTAAAGTAGGTGACCGCTATGTGCTTGAATTATTTCATGGTCCAACCTTAGCTTTTAAAGATGTAGCAATGCAACTCTTGGGTAATTTTTATGAATATTATTTGAATAACGAAAATGAAAAGATTAATATTGTAGTTGCTACATCAGGAGACACTGGTGCTGCTGCCATTGATGCAATTAAAGGGAAAAAAAATTTAAATATCTTTGTTCTTCACCCGCATAATCGTATTTCACCAGTCCAAAGAAAATTAATGACGACTGGAAAAGATGAGAATGTATTCAATATCGCTGTAAAAGGTAACTTCGATGATTGTCAAAATTTAGTTAAATCTATGTTTTCAGATAAAGAATTTTCTAATCAGATAAACATGTCTGGTGTTAATTCAATTAATTGGGCCCGAATTATTGCGCAAAGTGTATATTATTTTTATTGTTATTTTTTAGCTGAGGATGACAATCAGCCAATAAATTTTTCAGTACCAACTGGAAATTTTGGAGATGTATATGCAGGTTATTTGGCAAAGAAGTTGGGTCTTCCAATTAATAAATTAATAGTAGCCACAAATCAAAACGACATTTTACATAGAGCTATTTCAAAAGGTAAATATGAGGCTCAACATGTCTCTGAAACTATTTCGCCGAGTATGGACATTCAAATTGCAAGTAATTTTGAGCGACTAATTTATGATTTAAATAGTCATGATAGTTCACAAACTTTAGATGATATGAAAAATATCAAACATAATGGTAAATATACAATTGACGATGAGAAATTAAAAAAAATTAATCAAGATTTTTTATCGGCAAGAATAAGTGAGCAGGAAACATTAGATGTGATAAAAAATATCTATGAAAAATTTAATATGGTTTTAGATCCACACACAGCCATAGGATATGGAGCTTTTGATAAACATGATTTAAAAGGGAACAATATTGTTCTTGCAACAGCACATCCATGCAAATTTCCAGATGCAATTTTAAAGGCTATAAATTTGAAATCTGATTTACCAGACGAATTAAAGTTTATTTTGGATGAGGAAGAAAATTATGTTATAATTGAAAATAGCTTCAAAGAAATTAAACAATATATTTTAGGAAAAATTAAATGAAAATTAAAGAGGGAGATAAAATTCCAAATTCAGAATTTTACCATTTAGACGAAACTGGTGCGCCAAAAAAAATATCCTCTTCGAAGTTATTTGACAACAACAAAACTATAGTTATAGGGGTTCCTGGAGCTTTTACCAAAGTTTGTTCTGCAAAACACTTACCAGGTTATGTTAACAATTTTGATGCTGCCAAAAAAAAGGGGATTACCAAAATTATTTGTGTTTCAGTAAATGATCCTAATGTAATGAAAGCTTGGGGTGATAGTCAAAAGGTAGAAGACAAGATTTTTATGGCAGCAGATCCATACTGTGAATTTACCAAATCAATTGGTGCAGATATTGATAGATTTGACAGAGGTCAAGGAACGCGATCAGCAAGATATACTATGCTAGTTGAAAATAATATCGCAACTAAGATAAAAGCTGAGGAAGATACAGCGACCTGTGAGATATCAGCTGCAGAAAATTTTTTAGATTCAATTTAAATTAGCTGCTTTTTTAGCCAACATATCCACTTCTTCATTTAAAGGGTCTCCCGCATGTGCTTTAACCCAATTCCATTTTATACTTAAGGATTGGTTTAATTTATGTAATTCAAGCCATAAATCTTTGTTTTTAACATCCTCTTTTTTTGATGTTTTCCAGTTATTTAATACCCAAGTATTAATCCACTCAGTTATTCCATTTTTTACATACTTTGAATCTGTAAATATCTCTATTGGATCTTTTGGGTTTATATTTTTTAAGGCATTAATTGGAGCCATAAGTTCCATTCTATTATTTGTCGTATTTTTTTCATTACCACTAATTTTTTTAATTTTTCCATTTATATTAATTATCGCAGCCCATCCACCATTTCCAGGATTTGACATGCAAGAACCATCTGTATAAATTTTTATCATCTGGGTAAATAATCTTTATAAGAATTTAAGGTATTATGAGTAAGTAGTTTTTGATAATACTCATTAGGATTTTTTATTTTTATCAAAGCTGTTTTAGGAGTATTAGAATAATCATATAGTCTAGTTAATAAGTAACGCAAAGCCGCTCCTCTACACAGGACATTAATAGCTTTTTTTTCTCTAGAAGAAATTTTCTTAACACTCTCATAACCTTTAATTAAACCTTTAATTTTCTGTTTATTCATTGAAAATTTTTTACCTTTTAAGTCAAAACATAAGGCATTAATGCAAATTGCAATTTCATACATAAAAAAATCATTTCCAGCAAAGTAAAAGTCTATAATCCCTGAGAGTTTATTTTTTTTAAAAAAGATATTATCAATAAATAAATCTCCATGAATAATTCCATTTGGTAATTTTTTTGGCCAATACTTAGTAATATTCTTTAAATTATTTTTCAAAAAAAGATCTATTTTTGAGAATTTATTATATTTAAACTTAATACTTTTTAATAAAGGGTTAAGATTTTTAATGCCCATTGAATTTTTTCTATAAAGTTTTAGTTTTTCAGTAACCAAATGCATTTGTGCGGTAGTTTTACCAACTGTGTAACAATCCTTGATATTGAGTTTTTTTTTATCTTTTCCCTCTAAAAAAGATACGATACAGGCAGTCTTTTTTTTTAATTTTATTAGATAGCCATCACCTTTGGTTCTTAAAGGTTTAGGACAATTTATTTTAGAACTATTTAATTTGTCCATTAGTTTCATAAAAAAAGGGACTTCTTTGTTAGAAACTCTTTTTTCAAAAATTGTTAAGATAAATTTTTTATTTTTTGATTTTAATAAGTAATTAGTATTTTCAATTCCTTGCTTAATCCCTTGAAAGCTAATAATTTTTTCAATTTCAAACTTATTATTTATAAGTTTAATATCATTTTTATCTATTCTTGTATAAACAGCCATCTAATTTAATTTATTTGGGACTTTAAAAACTACGTTTTCTTTTATTATTTCAACTTCATTTATTTTTAAAGTGAATTTATTTTTTAAAGAATTTATGAAATTTTCAACTAAAACTTCTGGAGCTGACGCACCTGACGAAATACCTATGGTATTAAATTTTTCTATTTCATTATATGGAATTTCACTTTCCGAATGAATTAAGTGTGCGTTTTCACATCCAGATTTTTTTGCAACTTCTACCAGCCTTACTGAGTTTGAAGAATTTCTGCTTCCAATTACAAAAAACATTTCACATTGTTTTGCAATGTTTTTAACTGCAGCCTGCCTATTAGTTGTGGCATAACAAATATCTTCTTTCATCGGCTCTTTTATTTTTGGATATTTATTTTTTAAGATTTTTATTATTTCCTGGGTATCATCAACTGATAATGTCGTCTGAGTTATATAAGCAATTTTATCAATTCTTTCAGCATGGTAATTTTGAGCCTCATCTTCATTTTGTATTAACCTAACCGCACCATCTGGAAGTTGCCCCATAGTTCCAATTACTTCTGGATGGTTTTCATGTCCAATTAAAATAATTTGGTATCCTGCTTTATTAAGATTTTCCGCCTCCCTGTGAACTTTTGAGACCAAAGGACATGTTGCATCAACATAAGTCATTTTATAGTTTTTTGCATCCTCTGGTATTTTCTTTGGTACACCATGAGCTGAAAAAATAACTGGTCTTGTTTTGTCTTTTATTTCTTCAAGTTCTTCAACAAATATAGCTCCTTTATTTTTTAGATCGTCAACAACATGTTTGTTATGAACAATTTCATGTCGAACGTAAACTGGAGCACCAAATTTCTGAATTGATTTTTCAACAATTTCAATTGCTCTTTCAACACCTGCACAAAATCCACGTGGTGCAGATAACAAGATTTTTAATTCTTTATTTTTCATTTTTTTCTAAAAAATATTCCAGCAATATATGTGGAAAGGTTAAAGACGCCAAACCTATAAAAATTATTTTTAATATTGCGCTATTTAATTCATAGATATTATTGAGCAAATAAAGACCAATCACAGAGAAAATGACAGTCAAAACTGTTAACGGAAAAGCTTTTTGAGCAAATAATTTTAAACCATTTTTTATATTGGAATTATCCATTTCTATAGCAAGTGAAATAGTATGCCTAATAGAGTGTAAAAAACAAAAGTAAATAGTGAATGCAACTAGGGGTGACAAGTAATAATTCAAAATTATAATTGAGAAAAAATCTAAAAAAATTGCGAATTTTTTGATATTGAATTCGCTTAAAAATAAAATGATACTTGATAGCGCACTTAAACTAATAGCTATTTCAATTATTTTATACTTTTCAATAAAAGTTAAACCTGAGTAAAATTGTTCATTATCGATTAGTAACATTTTAAATATTTTCACTGTTTCATCAAAATTGAAGTACAAAGGTATAATAATAATCAATAAGCCTCTAAAAAAATAAAGTATTGAAATTATGTTTGAGTTTTTTTTGATTAAAAATTGTGTATCTTCTTTACCAAAATGAAACGAAGCTACTGCCAAAAAAACTATTAAAGTAATAGCTGGCACAATTGTCCATATTAATATCACTGAGAGAGCCATTAATATGTAAATTAAATAAAAAATATAAAATTTTTTAACATTTAAAATTGTAAGAAGTTTTTTACCTTTTAAATGATCTAAGGCACCGTGAGAAACACCTATAGTTAGTATAAGTAGTAAACAAAATAAGTTTGATATATTTAAATTATTAAATTTAAAGACTAACAATGAAAATATATTACAAAATAAAAAAAATATAAAAGAGTGATTTAGATTTATTTTTTTTATTTGAGAGTTCATTTCAGAACAATTCTCTCAAAAAAACCAGTTTTGGCATCTTTAAAATAACAGAGAAATCTTCATAAATATTACTTTTATTTGATAAAAAATTGATAACTGTGCTTGTAGAACAATTAAACATTTTGAAGAATATTTCTGGCATTTTATCTGAATTTTTTTTTAATACTTTTAAAAATATATTATCTAAAAATTTATATTTTGAATTTACAGTAAAATTTTTTACTTTTTGGATATTTTCAATATTTTCTCTTATATATTTGCTTTGGCTCTGAATATTCATGAAAGTGTATCCAGTACTTAATCTAGTCATACCTCCTGCTGTACCAATTTCCATCTGATTTATTTTTTTTATATTTTTTGGATGAAACAATGGTATAGCACCAGTTTCTTTAAATTTAATCTCATAATTTTTAATTTTTAATTTATTTTTAATATAATCTTCTAGCTGTATTGAATAATCTTTATTTGATGGATGATTTAAGTCTGAGATCCACGTTGTCTCAATAAGTGCATTTTTTTTTGAAAATGGTAAAGTATAAAAAAAGTGTACACTGTCTCTTTGTTCACAATCAAAATCCATTAAATTAAATATTTGATCATCAAATAAATCTTTATTAGTTTCAATCTCAACACCTGAAAAATGTTGCCATAATTCATTTTTACTATCAGAAACATCGCCAACACTATTAAAAATAAATGAATTTTCAGTACTGATTTCATTTATATTTTTAAAAAAATTAATATTAGAATTTTTTTTTAAAGTATTGATTATCTTTTTGTAAAAGAGCCCACTGTCAATAGATTGGTAAGGAAAGTTACCACATTGTACATATTTAGTTTGATTAGGTATATTGACAGAAAAATTATTCCAGCTGTGCTTTACACAATCTTCAAAATTATGAGCTGCAACTTTCCAAAAAGACCAGGTTTTATCTCTAATATAATCATTTCTAGGTTCAATAATTGCTAACGTTTTATCTTTAAACTTTTCATGAATTTCTAATTCATATGCCAAAGATAGTCCGGCACAACCACCTCCTATAATTACATAGTCAAATTCTCTCATCTAATTTAATTTCTTCCCTAATTAAATAATGGTCATGATCAATATTATCATCATTATTATCAGTTAATATAAGTTTAATTAAATCAACTATTGAAAGTAATGTTTCAACTATTTTTTCTATATTATTGACATAAATTTTTCCTGATTTTTTATAATTTTCAAAATTTTTTTTGTTTAAAATTTTATATCCAATTTTTCTATAAATTCTCCTAGCAACTAAAATAGAAAATCTAAAACTTAAGGGGATTTCTTTAATTGAGTAAAAAGAATTATCATAAAACTTTTCAGATAATTCAATTGTAGATTTTATATTTTCAAAATTTTGATCAATGTAGATCCTATTATTATTTAAATCCTCGATAACATCTCTAGAAATATTAGTTAATTGCATAGCAATTCCAAGATCTATTGCAGATTTTAAAGAATTTTTTTTATTCACTTTGAGTATTTTAGCCATCATTAATCCTACGGTACCTGCAACTCGATAAGAATAAAGTAATAATTCTTTTTTTGTATTTAACTTTACTTGATCTTTAATATCTGAATTGATACCTTCAAATAAATCATGAATAATTTTAACTGAAATATTATATTCAGAAATTATTTCCCATATATTTTTAATTACTGGATCCTCAAAATTTTTATTTTCAAAATTATTTTTAAATTTTTTAAATTCCTCTATCTTAACTTCAATAGAATTTTCATCATCAGCAATATTATCAGCTACTCTACAAAAATCGTAAAGGTCTGAGCATTTTTTATAAGTATCTTTTGGTAAAAAAAAACCAGCCCAGTTAAAAGATTTTGCATATGTTGCTAGATAATTTTTAGCAGACATTAAAGCAATTTATCCAAGACTTTTGCTGAGGATAGCACACCAGGCACCCCAGCTCCTGGGTGTGTTCCAGCACCTACAAAATAAAGTCCGTCATAAATTTCAGATTTATTATGAAATCTAAAATATGCAGATTGAGTGAATTTAGGCTGAATTGAAAATCCAGATCCAAATTTTGTGTTTAACTCTTTTTCAAAATAATCTGGGGTTAAATAAAAATCAGTCACAATATTTTCTCTAAGATTTGGCATTAAATCTTTTTCCATTTTATCAATTACTAAATTTTTCATGTTTTCACCTTCAGTTCGCCAATCGATTTTAGATTGATTATTTGGAACTGGGACTAGAACATAAAAACAGTCATTTCCCTCCGGTGCCATTGATTTGTCAGTTGCAGAAGGTCTATGAAGATAATAGCTAATATCATTATTTAATTTCTTGTTATTAAAAATGTCTTCCAGATGTTCTTTGTATTTATTTCCAAACTTAATTGTATGATGCTCAACATCTTCATAA
>CACHCH010000014.1 GCA_902578255.1 uncultured Pelagibacteraceae bacterium | reverse complement strand
TTAATTTATTCATCTTCTAATTAATGTACCTGCACCTTTATCAGAGAATATTTCCCATAAACATGAATGTTTTTTTGTGCCATTAATTATACCAACTGCAGTTACTCCGTTATTTATAGCATCTAAACAAGCATTAATTTTAGGTATCATGCCTTCAGTTATAGTCTCGTTTTTAATCATTTTTAAAATTTCTGAGGAAGATATTTCCTCTATAAGTTTTTTTTGTTTATCAAGGACACCATCAACATTTGTCATTAGTAATAATCTTCTAGCTTTTAAAGATTTAGCTATTGCCATAGCAGCGGTATCACCATTAACATTGTAGGTCTGATTATTTTTGTCTAAGCCTAATGGTGACACAATTGGAATTTTATTTTGTTTTAGAATATTTAATATTGTATTGTTATTAATTTTAGTTGGTATACCTACAAAGCCTAGTTCCTTTGCTTCGGGTATGACCTCTATTATATTATTATTTTTTGTGTGTATCGAAATACCTTCAGAACCTTTTTTTTTTAAATTTTGAAGAATATCATCGTTAAAATCGATTAAAACATTTTCTACAATATTTATTATACTTTTATCGGTAACTCTTAAACCTCTAATAAATTTTGATTGAATATTAGACTTCTCTAATTCTCTTTTAATTCTTGGCCCACCACCATGAACAACTACTGTAGAAAGACCTAATTTATTTAAAATAAATAGATCTGTTATAAAATTATTAAATACACTTCTATCAATTAAAACATTTCCTCCATATTTAATTACAATTAAATCATTTTTATATTTTTCAATATATTTATTTACTTCACTTAAAGGTGGCCCGTCTTTGGGCAGTATATTGTTTAGATCCATTTGTTGTTAATTATATAAAATTATTAGGTTACAGTTTTCACTGTTGTACGCTTCATGATGAAGACTTGTTGCGCCATAGTTAAAATATTGTTAACGGTCCAGTAAATTACTAATCCTGCAGGGAATGGAGCTAATATTATTGTTAAGAAAAGTGGAAAGAACATGAATATTTTTGCCTGCATTGGATCTGTGGGTGCTGGATTAAGTTTCATCTGTACAAACATACTGACACCCATGGCTATTGGCCACGCTCCTATAACTAAAAAAGAAGGTACGTCATAAGGCAATAAACCAAATAGATTAAATAATGAAGTTGGATCTCTTTCTGATAAATCTTGAATCCAACCATAAAATGGCATGTGTCTCATTTCGATAGTCACAAATAATACTTTATATAAAGCAAAAAAAACTGGAATTTGAACTAGAATTGGCAAACATCCTGACATAGGGTTAACTTTTTCCCTCTTATATAGTGCCATCATTGCTTGTTGTAATTTCATCTTGTCGTCTTTATGAAGTTCTTTAAGTCTTGTCATTTCTGGAGTTAAAGCCTTCATTTTAGCCATACTTCTGAATGAGAAATTTGCTAAAGGGAAAAATACCAATCTTATACAAATAGTAATTGCTATGATTGCTAAACCGTAATTACCAAGCAGTTCAAAGAAGTAATCTATTCCAAAAAATAATGGTTTGGTGATAAAATATAAAAAACCCCAATCTATTGTTAGATCAAATTTATCTATTTTTAGTGACTCTGCATATCCATCAATAACATCAACTCTTTTGGCAGCTACTATTATCTGCATTTTATCTTCTATTGAAGAATTGCTATTTAATTCAAGTGGTTCAGTACTTACAAAGTTTGCTCTAAATTTATTTTTATAATCGAATGTAGTTTTAAATTCTTTTCCTTTTGGTGGAATTAATGAAGTGATCCAGTACTTATCTCCAATACCAAGCCATCCTTTTTGAGCAGTTCTTGTGAATTTTTTTTCTTCAATATCATCGTAATCTTCCTCAATAAGTTCATCATCAAGTGTTGCCACTAAACCTTCATGAAGTATATAAAAATTTGTTATCTCAGGGGCCTCATTTCTAATAATTTGGCCGTATGAATAAAAATCATATTTATTATTTGTAGAATTAATTACACGTTGTTTTACTGTAAATAAGAACTTATCATCAATAGATATTTCTTTTTCAAAGGTTATTCCTTGATCATTAGCCCACATTAATTTTATTGGAGATTGTGCAGTAAGTTTATTATTACCTGATACTGACCAAATAGAATTTGAATTAGGTATTTCGACATTTTTGTCGGTTGTTATAAATCCACTCTCTATTAGGTATCCTTCTTTAGAATTTCTTGGTGCTAATAAGTTTACTTTTTCATTACTATTTAAAACCACATTATATTCTTTAAAAGTTAGATCATCTATTGCAGCTCCCTTCAAAGATATTGAGCCAATTATACTTTGGTTCTCAAACCGAATTCTTTCACTTTCGCTTAATGCCTGCTCCCTCGAAATTTCTGTAACATTTTCTTTTTGATCCAGACTTGGTGCATCAGAATTTTGCTCAGTTTTACTTTTTTCAATTAAATTTTCTTGAGTTATCGGTGGAGGTGCAAAAAATAAAGTGTAAAGGATAATTACCGCTGCTGACAAAGATATAGCCGCTATTATGTTTCTTGTTTCCATTATTTTTTAATCTTTATTTCTTTTTTAACTGGATCAAATCCTTCACCACCACCTAAAAATTTAATAGGATGACATGACAGAATTCTTTTAATACTCATGAAAAGTCCTTTAACAAAACCAAATTCTTTTAATGCATCAATACTGTATTCAGAACATGTAGGTAAATATCGACAAGAATGCCCAAATAAAGGACTAATTAAATATTTGTAGCTTTTAATAATTTTAATTAAAACTTTGGTAAATATATTCATTATTTAATTTTTTCTAATTCCTGAAATAGAGTTTCTTTTATATTTTTGTACTCATTATTTAGCATAGAAGACTTAGCTATAACAAGAAATGAATAGTTAATGTTTATTGATACTTTCTTAACTGCATCATTCATTATATTTCTTAGTCTTCTTTTAATTTTATTTCTTTTAACTGCATTTCCAATTTTTTTCTTTGTTACAAAGCTTATATTTAATTTTGTATTATCCTTGTTTATTAGTTTACCAAAAAAAATTGTTACATATTTGTTAGATACTTTTCTTTGATTTAAAAGTTTTTTAAATTCATCGTTTTTTGAAAGAGCAACAATTTTGCTTTTCATTTATCTAAACAGAAACTGTTAGTGACTTTCTTCCTCTAGCTCTTCTTCGCGCTAAAAGTTTTTTACCACCTTTTGTTTTCATTTTTGATCTAAAACCATGTTTTCTGGCTCTTTTTACATTTGAGGGCTGGTAAGTTCTTTTCATAATAAGTGATAAATTTTTATTAAATTTCGCCCTTTATAGTAATTAAATATATAAATAGCAAATAGAACATTTTATAAATAGCTTTGTTATTAATGGAAAAATCAAACAAATTGAAATTATTTATCGGTTTAGTTTATTTGATACTGATTTGTTTATTTTTATATTTTTTCTTTTCTAAATTTAGCCTTCAAGAAATTACCTCATATGACTTTATCAGAAATAATCGATCATATTTTTTTGAATTAAAAAATTCCAACTTAATTCTAATTTTTTTTATTTTTTTACTATTAACAATTTTATGGGTATTCCCATTTTTAGGCTTTGGTTCTCCCATAGCCTTGATAGGTGGTTTTATTTTTGGAAAATGGATAGGCACTATTGTTGTTGTACTTGGCCTAAGCATCGGTGCAACGTTCTTATATATTTTTGGAAATTTTTTTTTAAAAGAATTTATTAAAGAAAAGTTTTTAAAGAAATATCAAAAATTAGAAACAAAATTTAAAAAGTCTGAGTTTATTTATTTACTTATATATCGTTTTATAGGAGGCATACCGTGGCAGATCAGTTGTTTATTGCCAACTCTTTTTAATGTTAGGGTAAGTAATTTTTTCTTTGCTACACTAATAGGTATTATTCCGCAAATTTTTTTAGCTGTTTCGATTGGAAGTGGGTTTGAAAAAATAATTGATCAAAACTCTGAAGTTCCTGGAATTACTGAAATTATTTATTCGTCAGAAATATATCTTCCGCTTATAGCTTTTTTTAGTTTAATATTAATAAGTATTTTTTTAAGGAAAATATTTTACAAAAACTAGTGGTGCTCCCACCCTGTACTGACCAGGGAACTAGTCATTACCAATGACTTGTTATACCATTTAACTACAGGAGCAAAGAAACAAATTATATTTTGAGGATAATAATGCATTTTTTTCAAATTATTGCCTTAATTTTTTAGCTAATATGATTTATACCTATTAAAGGAAATGTTATGGGAATTCATTACGATTATAAATCAACCAAAGGTAATAAGCTTATGGAAAAGCAAGCTAAAAGAGAAAAAAAGCTTGCTGATAAAAAAGCTAAACGTTTAGCCAAAGAAGGTCCAAAACAAGAGGAAAATAAAATAAAACCTCTAGATCCAAATAAACCAATATCTTTAGACTTCCTGACAAATCCAAATAAAGAATGAGTTCTAAAGATAAAAATGAACGTTTAAGTCTAGCTTTAAGAAAAAATTTAAAAAAAAGAAAGATTTTTCAAAAAAAAACTAAGAAAAAAAATAAGTAATGTCAGTTCTCTCAGATAAATGGATTAGAAAAATGTCCAAAGAACATGACATGATTTCACCATTTGAAGAAAAGCAGATAAGAGGTAAGTGTATCTCATATGGACTTTCTTCTTTTGGTTATGATGCAAGAGTATCAGACGAGTTTAAAATTTTTACTAATGTTAATTCTGAGATTGTTGATCCTAAAAACTTTAAACCCACAAATTTTGTGACAAAAAACGTTTCTGAGTGTATCATTCCACCAAATTCGTTCGTTTTAGCCAGAACTGTTGAAAAGTTTAAAATTCCAAATGATGTATTGGTAATATGTTTAGGTAAATCAACATATGCAAGATGTGGAATTATTGTAAACGTAACTCCGTTAGAGCCTGGCTGGGAGGGATATGTTACTCTCGAATTTTCAAACACGACACCATTACCTGCAAAAATTTACGCAAACGAAGGTGTGGCACAATTTATTTTTCTAAAAGGAAATGAAAAACCAGAAGTTACTTATGCAGATCGAGATGGAAAATACATGGGACAAACTGGAGTAACATTACCTAAAGTTTAAATATGCAAAAACTAGAAGTTTTTGGAGCAAAGAAGATCAAGGGACAAATAAATATTTCAGGTTCAAAAAACGCATCTCTACCAATTTTGGCAGCAACTTTGCTTTCAAAAAATCAAATAACTTTGAAGAATTTACCAAAAGTAAAAGATATTGAGACAATGATGAATTTATTAGATTCCTTAGGATCTAATATTAAAAAAGTAAAAGATAAAATAATTATCAATAACTCATATCAAAAAAAAACATTTGCATCTTACAATTTAGTAAAAACTATGAGAGCAGGAATTTTAGTTCTTGGCCCTTTATTAGCAAAATTTGGTACTGCAAAAGTATCTCTTCCTGGTGGCTGCGCGATCGGAACAAGACCTATAGACATACATTTGGATGCTTTATCAGAACTAGGAGTTAAATATAAAATTATACAAGGTTACGTTCATGCAACTGCTCCAAAAGGATTGATAGGAAATAAAATAAGATTTTCAAAGATATCTGTTGGTGCTACTGAAAATTTGATAATTGCTGCTAGCTTTGCAAAAGGGTCTACTTATTTAAGTAACATAGCGATTGAGTCTGAAATTATAGATTTAATTAATTTTTTAAAAAGTATGGGATGCAATATCAAATGGACTGGTAAGCGCTCAGTGAAAATTGAGGGCGTGTCCGAAGTTAAAAACATTACCTACCAAGTAATGTTTGACAGAATAGAAGCTGGCACATATTTAATTGCTGCAGCAGCAACAGAAGGAAACCTTAAAATTAAAAATATTCTTCCGAAAATTATACAAACGGAAATTAATATTTTAAAAAAAATAGGTGCAAAAATTAATATTAAAAAAGATGAGGTTCATATAGTGGGCAATAAAAAAATTAAAAGTATTAATATAAAAACTGCGCCATACCCTGGCTTTCCAACTGATCTACAAGCTCAAATGATGGTATTGTTGTGTAAAGCAAATAAGAAATCTGTAATTGAAGAAGACATTTTTGAGAATAGATTTATGCATGTTGCTGAATTGAACCGGATGGGAGCTAAAATATTAATCAAAGGAAATAAAGCAATTGTTCAAGGAAACATAAATTTCGCACCAGCTGAGTTGATGGCTACAGATTTACGAGCATCAGTCTCATTAGTGCTAGCTGCACTTACTGCTAAAGGAAAATCAGTTATTAACAGAATTTATCATTTAGACAGAGGTTATGAAAACATAGAAAAAAAATTAAAAAGGGTTGGTGCAAAAATACGCCGAGTAAATTAATGGAAAAAAAATATTTAGCAAAAATTATTGCAAATGATCAAGAAGGTCTCCAAATGATATCTGCATGCAGTGCTGGCGCAAAGGTTAACGTCTTTGACATAAAATATCTGCCATCCAATAAAGTATTTTTGATGTCTATTGAGAGGACAAAGGTTGAAACTGACCAAGAAGATAAAAAAATTAATAGTATTTGTAGGTTTGATTTTGTTGATAAGGTAAAATCTAAAAATATAGACCAATCAAATCAGGATCTAGTTTTAGATTTAATTGGAATTGATTATTTGAAAAATAATACTGATTATGAAATAAACTTAATTTTTAATAATAATGCGTACATTGCTTTGACTACAGAGACAATTGAAGTAAGACTTGAAGATCAAAATGAAATTAAAGATTAATGAAAATACTTGATAGCAATAAAATCAATTTTGATAATTCATTAAATCAGTTACTTTTACTTCGTAAAAAGAAAATTCAATCAAGTTCTATTTCCGTAACTAGCATTATTAAAGATGTAAAAAAAAATGGCGATAAAGCTTTATTGAAATATGAGAAAAGATTTAATAAAAACAAAACAATTATTCCAAGCTCTAAACAAATTAATATTTCTATAAAGTCCTTAAATCAAAATGTAAAAAAAGCAATTGATGTCGCATATAACAGAATTTACAAATTTCATTCACTTCAAAAATTCAAAAATATTTCTTATGTAGATAAATTCAAAAATAAACTTGAATATAAATATTTGCCACTAGACTCTGTTGCAATATATGTTCCAGGTTCTTCAGCATCTTATCCATCAAGTGTTTTAATGAATGCTATTCCAGCAATTGTTGCCGGTGTTAAAAGATTAATAATGATTAACCCAGGTTTTAAAGGAAAGCAAAATCCAGCAGTTTTATACGCAGCTAGAAAATGTAAAATAAGAGAAATTTATTCTATAGGTGGTCCTTCTGCAGTTGCAGCCGCCGCTTATGGAACAAGAGAAATTAAAAAGGTTGATAAAATTGTTGGCCCTGGAAATGCTTATGTGGCTGCAGCGAAAAAAGAAGTTTTTGGAGATGTTGGCATTGAAGGCATGACAGCTGGCCCTTCAGAGGTTACTATTGTTTGTGATAGATTTTCAAATCCTGAATGGGTTGCGAGTGATTTAATCGGTCAAGCAGAGCATGATAATCTTGCCCAATGTATTTTGATCTCAAAAGATAAAAAATTCTTAAAAAAAGTGAATACTGAATTAATTAAACAATTAAAAGAAATTCCAAGAGTATCTGTGGCTAGAAAGAGCTTAAATAACAATGGAATTTTAATGCATGTAAATTCTGATAAAAAAATAATTGAAATTGTAAACAAAATAGCACCAGAGCACTTAGAATTAAATATTAAAAACTATAAATCTTATATTTCTAAAATTAGAAATGCAGGTTCAATATGTTTAGGGAAATATGCTGTGATGGCTATGACAGATTATAATGTTGGCTCCAATCATGTTTTGCCAACAAATGGATCTGCAAAATATTCGAGTGGAATTAGTGTTAATGAATTTTACAAAAGAATTTCTTACATAAACCTATCAAAAAAGGGTATTGAAAGTCTTGGACCATCAGTTATAACACTTGCAAATTACGAAGGGTTAGTTGGACACGCTCAGTCGGTAATAAAAAGAATTAGGAGAAAATAAATTTGTCAAAACAGGACTTACTGGAATTTAAAGGTAAAGTAATTGATCTACTTCCAAATGCTATGTTTAGAGTTGAGTTAGAAAATGGACATACGGTTACAGCTCATACAGCAGGTAAGTTAAGAAAAAACAGAATTAGAGTTCTTCAAGGTGATAATGTGACTGTAGAAATGACACCTTATGATCTTACAAAAGGCAGAATAATCTTTAGAGGTTAAAATCTTGCCTCGGTAGCTCAGGAGTAGAGCAGAGCCCTGAAAAGGCTTGTGTCGGAGGTGCGAATCCTTCCCGAGGCACCACCCACTACTTTTGATCTTGAAATAATCCAAAAAAAAATTAACCTATTTACTATAATAAATAACAAAAGGACTAAGAAATAAGATGAGTACACTAACTGGTAAAATTAAATGGTATAATGGAAAAAAAGGATATGGCTTTATTGAAAGAGACGATAAAGAAAAAGACGCCTTTGTTCATGCGTCTGCAGTAAAAGATGCTGGAATGAGATATCTTAATGAGGGTGATAAACTTGAATTTACATTAGAAGATGGTCCCAAAGGTCCTTCTGCAGTTAATTTAAAGAAAGTAGACTAATTTTTTTTAATATTTTTAAGGACGTTTTATCTTATTAGAATAGAATTACGTCCTTAATTATTTAAAGCTTGCGTTATAGTAGTTTTTGTCTAAAAGACTGCTCATGATTATAAATATTACATTTAGAGAGACTTTAAGAAGTACTCATAGAAATAGCCTACATAGCCTTTAGGCTATTTATTTATAATATAATTTTAAATCCACAGAAAATAATATAAAAACAAGGGATGCCTGGGTGGTGTAACGGTTAGCACGAAAGTTTGTGGAACTTTAAGTTTGAGTTCGATTCTCAGCCCGGGTACCAAAAAATGGATAAAGAAAATAAATTATTACCTGGATTACCTTCAGGATTTGAAGATCGTTGGGAAATTAAACTTCTTCTCAAAAAGAAGCTGTTAAAAGCTATAGAGAATAATTTTATTAAGTTTGGAGCTGAACCTCTTGAAACCCCTTCGTTTGAAATTAGTGAAAATATTGGATCTTTTTTGGCAGAAGATGATGCCAATCCTATGTCTGATGTATTCTCATTCCAAGATGGTGAAAAAAGTATTACGCTTCGATATGATTTATCAAGCCCACTTGCAAGATTTGTAGCTCAAAATAATCAAGAACTTCCATCAATTTTCAAAAGGTATCAAATTCAAAACGTTTTTCGTAATGAAAAAGCTGGAAACGGAAGGTATAGAGAATTTATGCAAGCAGACTTTGATATTGTTGGGAATGTTGATCCAGCACAGGCAAATGCAGAACTTTGTAATCTTATATCAAGCACACTATTAGATTGTGGTTTGAACAAAGATCAATTTATAATCAATGTAAGTAATAGAAAAATTGTACAAGGTTTAATTAATGATTTAAAAATATCTGAAGAAAAACAGGTCAAAGTTATTAGAGCTATAGATAAATTATATAAGCCAGGATTTGGCCTAAAAGGAGTTGAAGATTTATTAAAGAAAGAGAGAAAAGATCAAAGTGGAGCAATCACTAAAGGAGCTGATTTAACTGATCAACAAGCAGCACAAATATTAAATTTCCTAAAAATAAAAGATTTAAAAGAATTAAAACAAACCTTAAAAAATCAATTATCTCAAGAAGGAATAAGTGAATTAGAAAATGTATTTGAGGTACTTGGATATGGGTCAAATTTAAATCAAGTTAAAACAAACTTTACGATTGTGAGAGGATTAGCTTACTATTCGGACTTTATTGTTGAAACAAACTTAAATTTCAAAGTCACAAATAACAAAGGTAAGGAAGTTGATATCGGGAGCATATGTTCTGGTGGAGCCTATGCAAAACTCATATCAAGATTTAGAGGGGTTGATATTCCAGGCACTGGAATAAGT
>CACHCH010000013.1 GCA_902578255.1 uncultured Pelagibacteraceae bacterium | reverse complement strand
GCACCTATTTCGACATTTGAAATTGTATTAGCATTTGTTGGTGCTGGTGCTACCAAAACATTACTTGTCGGTGTAGTAATTTTTTTAACAGCTACTTTTTTTGTAGAAGTTCAGGTTATGTATCCATTGTTAATGATTTTCTTACTAGTATTAGTCGCTTTTACATTTGCTTTATTTGGTTTTTTAATCGGACTAATGAGCTCAAATTTTGAACAAATGTCAATTGTTCCAACTCTAGTGATCACACCAATGGTTTTTTTAGGTGGAAGCTTATATTCTTTAGATATGCTACCAGAATTTTGGCAGACGGTTACTTATTTCAATCCAGTAGTATATTTAATAAATGGTTTGCGATTTGCATTTTATGGAGTATCGGACTTTAATATATGGATTAGTGTCAGCCTTATGGTTCTGTTCTTAGTAATATGTGTAACTGTAGTGTCTGTGCTACTTAAAAAAGGTTACAAAATTAAAACTTAACTACTAGCTATTTTCTTTTTTGGATCAAAAAAAGGTTTTTCTACTATTATAGATTCAAAATTACCTTTATTAGTATTTACATCTAAACTAGTTCCGATTTCTGAATTTCCAATATTTACCATTGCTAGCGCAATATTTTTTTTTAATCTTGGTGAATATATAGCAGATGTTACTTTTCCAATTTTATTGTTATCTTTTTTTATAGACCAGAAAGTTGTGTTAGGCCCAGATAGCGGTTCACAATTAATCTCTAAACCAACTTGTTTTCGTGTTATACCCTCAGCTTTGATTTTTTTTAGAGCTGTCTTTCCAATAAATTCAATATCACTATCCAGAGATACCAAACGATCTAAACCTAATTCAAATGGGTTAGTATTAATATCAGCATCAGCATGATATGAAAGCATCCCACCTTCAATTCTTCTTATTGAAGATGTATGGCCAGGCTGAAGACCATATTCTTTTCCAGCACTCATTATTTTTTCATATAAATTATTTCCTTTAGAACCATCTCTTAAAAATAATTCATAACCAAACTCACTAGACCAGCCAGTTCTAGAAACAATTAATGGTATGCCATCTAAATCATATTCCCTAAACCAATAATATTTGAGATCTTTAATACTTTCACCAAAAAGTTTTATCATAATGTCTTTCGATGTAGGTCCTTGTAGCTGTAATGGCGAAACATCAGGTTCTGTTATATTAACACTCATTCCTGAATTAACCGCAACACCTTGAGCCCATAGCAAAACATCACTATCTGCGAGTGAAAGCCAAAAATGATTTTCAGCTATTCTTAATAAAACTGGGTCGTTTAAAATTCCACCTTCATTATTTGTGATTAAAACATATTTACATTGACCAATAGCAACATTTGAAAGATCTCTTGGTGTAAGTAGTTGAGTAAATTTGAAAGCATCAGGTCCAGTAATTTCAACTTGTCTTTCTACTGCAACGTCACAAAGTATTGATTTTTCAATCAAATTCCAAAAATTTTGTTCAGGGCTCCCAAAATCTCTTGGAATATACATATGATTATAGACTGAAAAACCGGTTGCACCCCATTTTACAGTTGAGTCAAAGTATGGGGATTTTCTAATTTGTGTTCCAAAACCAAAGTTTTTATTAGTCATTTTCGGAAAGGCTTAACAGATGGAGTAAATTTTGCAAAGAAATTCAAGAGGTTTATAGCCCATTTAAGGGCTATAAAAATTGAGAGGGGTTATTAATTTTTTAAAATTGTTCTGACTCCGTTGAGCCAGCCATCGCGGTGGTTGAACTTTGTCCACTGCTTATAGTATTTGAAACTGCATCAAAATAAGATGTTCCAACTTCACGTTGATGCTTTACGCTGGTATAACCATCTTTTTCTCTAGCAAATTCTTGTTGCTGGATTTTAGAATAAGCAGTCATACCTTCTTTTTTATATTTTTCTGCAAGTTCGAAAATAGCAATATTTTGAGTATGAAAGCCAGCTAATGTTATAAACTGAAATTTGTATCCTATTTTAGCAATTTCTTTTTGGAAAGATGCTATTTCATCATCATTTAAATGTTTTTTCCAATTAAAGGATGGAGAACAATTATAAGCTAAAAGTTTTCCAGGATATTTTTCATGAATAGCATCTGCGAATTTTTTAGCTTCCTCTAAATTTGGGGTAGCTGTTTCACACCATATTAAGTCAGCATACGGTGCATATGCTAGACCTCGAGAAATTGCTTGTTCAATACCATCTTTTACATAAAAGAAACCTTCAGGAGATCTTTTACCTGTAAGAAAAGGTTTATCATTTTCATCGAAATCATTTGTAATTAATTTGGCTGCATTAGCATCTGTTCTTGCTAAAATAATTAAAGGTACGTCAGCAATATCAGCAGCAAGTCTTGCTGCCTTTAAATTTTTAACCATAGTTCCTGTTGGCACTAAAACTTTACCACCCATATGGCCACATTTTTTTTCACTAGCTAATTGATCTTCAAAATGAACACCAGCAGCACCTGCTTTAATAAATTTTTTAGTTAGTTCAAAAACATTCAATGGTCCGCCAAAACCTGCCTCTCCGTCTGCTATAATTGGCAGCATATAATCTGTTCTATTTTTTGCCTCCATGTCTCCATCTTGCATTTCCATATGTTGAATTTGATCTGCTCTTACAAGGGAGTTGTTCATTGACTCAACTAATTTGGGAGCACTATCATAAGGATAGAGTGATTGATCAGGATACATTTCACCTGCTGTATTAGCATCTGCTGCTACTTGCCACCCACTTAAATAAATTGCTTTCAAACCAGCTTTAGCATGCTGTACTGCTTGATTACCTGAGAGAGAGCCTAGAGTATTAACATATGGTTCTGAATTTAATAATTTCCAAAGCTTTTGTGATTGGTTTTTGCATAAAGAATATTCTATTTTAATTGAGCCTCTTAATCTTTCTACTTCCTTTTCCGTATAATCACGTTTAATTCCAGAGTATCTTTTTAGTTCGTAGGAGATTTTTTCTGCACTCATTTTTTTCCTTTGGTTTTATTTTAACTAAAAATGAATTAACTTGATTGAATTAATCTTTATCGTTTGATGTTTCGATAAGATCATTCATTCCACTTGAACCCCAATCACAGTAATCATCTCTCATATAGATCCCTCTACTATTATGATGATCTAAATCTTCTTTTCTTATGATTTGAGCCTCATTTTCAGTGTTTTTGATTTTTTTGTTCATGTAAATCTTATAATTTACTAGATTTACAAATTCTACAAAAAATTACAAAATGCTTGTAAATGCTATAAAATAATTGTAAAAATAAATTTACAAAATTTACAATTAGTAAAATGAGTCAAATAGATTTAAAAATAGGCCCAAAAATCAAGGCGTTTCGAAGACAATTAGGCCTTCAAGCAAATAAGTTAGCTGAGGATTTAAGTATTTCTCCTAGTTATTTAAATTTAATAGAAAGTGGTAAGAGAAAAATTGATGGAGATTTGCTACTAAACGTCTGTGAGAAATTAAATATTCAATTATCAGATCTTACATCAAAAACAGATATTAATCTTCAAAACACAATTTCTGAAATTCTAGATGATAATTTGTTTGAGGATTTGGATATCTTGGGGCCAGAGGTAAAAGATTTAGTTAGCACAAACCCTAAAATTGGAAAAGCAATAGTTAGATTAGGAGATATTTTAAAAAAAAAGGATCATGAATTAATTGATAAAATTGAAAGAATTTCTGGCAAAATAGTAGACAACAGAAAAAATTCTTTTCCAGGTGAGGTAATCTCTGACTTCTTGCAAGAAAATAAAAATTATTTTCCAAAATTAGAGGAATTTGCAAATAAGGTTTTTGAAAAAATTCAGAAAAATAACAGAACAAGATATATTTCATTATGCGAATATTTGAATACTGAATATTCTATAATTGTAAAAGATGTTATTCCTGACGAAAAAAAACCCTTTTCAAAAATATATAAGAAAAATAAAAAAGAACTTTTATTAAGTGATTACAGTTCATTAGAAACTAAAAAATTACATGCTGCAGCTCAAATAGCTCAAGAGGGAGCAAACAAGGAAATAGATAATTATTTATCAGGATTTAGTTTTCCAACAGAGGAGTCTAAAAAGCTAACAAAAATAGCTTTACTAAATTATTGTGCAGCTGCAATTTTAATGCCATACGAATTATTTCATGCAGAGTGCAAAAAACTCAAATATGATTTAGAATTATTACAAAATACATTTGCCACTTCTTTTGAACAAGTTGCTCATAGGGTGACATGCCTACAAGATCCCAAACTCCCAGGAATTCCATTCCATTTTTTGAGAGTAGATATGGCTGGTAATATTTCTAAAAGATTTTCTTTATCAGGGATTGATATCCCTAGATACGGTGGAGCATGCCCTAGGTGGAATGTTTATTCGGCATTTACAAGACCTGGAGTGATACAAGCGGCAGTAAGTAAAATGAATAATGGAGAAAAATACGTTTGCATTGCTAGAACCGTTGAAAAAGGTATTGGAAGATTTGGACAAGCAAAGAGTGTTTTGTCAATTGGTCTAGGCTGTGAAGCAAAATATGCAAAAGATTTTATTTATACAGAAAACATAAATGTAAACGATAAATCTTCAGAAATACCAATTGGTGTATCTTGCAGGACATGTGACAGATTGGATTGTTCACAAAGAGCCTTTCCACCTTTACATAAAAAATTTGATGTAGATTTAAACTCCAGGGGAGTTTCTGTTTATGTTAGTGATAATAATTCCAAATAATGATAAAATTTATAATCCCAGCTGTTATAGTTTTTTTGATAGTTTTGTTTTGGGAAAAAATTACTGAATTTGCTGAAAAAAAATTAAGTATTAAACTTAATTATATTGTTGTTAGCTCCATAATAGTAATTATAGCAATTATCCTTTTATTGCTAAATTATTAGGAATAATGCCAAAAATCGATCTTTCAAAATATCAAATCGAGGTGTCGGATGGTGTATTTACTTTTAAAAATATGAATACAACATTAGGCTTTGTAAGATTTAATATAAACGGTGAAGTAGAGTATATTTTTGTTAATCCAATATTTAGAAAACAAGGTTTAGCAACTAAATTGTTAAAACTTGTAAAAGAAAAAACTGGAAAAGAAATTACACTTCAAGAACCTATTAGTCCTCTAGGATCAAAATTACTAAATTCATTAAAGCGATGGAAATAAATCTTTTATTTTTTTTTACAGCAGTGCCTGCGATAATTTTGTTTGGTATAGCTAAATCTGGTTTAGGTGGATCAATGGCACTTATTTCAATTCCTTTAATGACTATTTCAATGCCTTTAACTGCAGCTCTTGGAATTATACTTCCTATATTGATATTTTCAGATTTTATTGCGACATATAAGTACAGAAAAGAATTTGATTTAGAAACTTTAAAATTATTAATTCCTTTTGCGGCAGTTGGAATATTTATAGGATCATTAAGTTTTTCATATTTCTCAGAAGAATTACTAAAATTCATAATTGGATTAATGGGTTTTCTTTTTGCTGGTCATTACTTTTTTATTAAAAAAAATAAAGAAGCAAAGTCAGAAAAAAATTTTTTTAAAGGCGGTATATGCTCAATTATAGCAGGCTTTACCAGTTTTAGTGTTCATGCTGGGGGCACACCAACTAGTCTTTATTTACTTCCATTGAGAATGAAAAAAGAAATTTATGTTGGAACTAGAATTATTTTTTTTACTTTTGTAAATTTAATTAAACTTCCTCTTTATATAAACTTATCGATGATGAATTTGGAAACTTTTAAACAGTCAATAATTTTGTTTCCTGTTGCATTAGTTGGAATTTTAATAGGTTATAAACTTCTAAAGATAATTGAAGAAAAATTATTTTATAATATATTATATGCTCTAATTTTTGTGACTAGTTCAAAGTTAATTTTTGATTTTTTTGTATAAGTATTTAGTTTAAATATATTATTGATTTCTTATTAGTGGGTAGATTTTAGGATTTAAATATCTTAAATTAGTAATTAAAATCAACATCAAAGTAACAAACCCAATTGAAAAACCTAAATAAATTAAAACTTTAAAGTCAAACTGCCAAACTAGTTCAAATATATTTTCCATAATAAATTGAGACCCTATTACTGCAAAAAATGTTGCAATCAAAATCACAGACATAAAAATAATTATGAATTCAATTAAGGATGAGAAAATAATTTGTTTTTTTGAAAATCCCAAGATTTTAAAAACTAGGTTTTGATATTCTTTAATTTTTCCCTGCACTATAATTGCACTTGATATTACAATTAAACCAATAATAATTGTTACAGCGGAAATTAAAGTAACAGCAATGAATACTTTATTTAAAACTGCAGTTACTTTTAAGAGATAATCTGCAATTTTAATCATAGATAAACTTGGCATTATCTCCAACATTTCTGTTTCATCAAATTTATCAGAATTAAATTTTGCGGTTGCTAAGTATTCATGTGGAATTTCCTTTGCAAATTGGGGGTTAAAGAGCATTGCAAAATTAATACTTAGATCACGGTAATCTACTTCTCTAAAATTAATTACTTCTCCATCAATCTCTCTTCCATAAATGTTCAAAGTAAAAATATCACCTAATTGAATATTAAAATCTTTTGCAACTTTAGCATCCAGCGATATTTGTAACTGATCTGGTTTAGATAAATCCCACCATTCTCCCTCTAAGATTGGATTATCTTTTGGAATATCCTCTACCCATGATGATCTTCGTTCACTTCCAATTACCCAATAACTATCATTATCAGGTTTGATGAATGTATTTGGATCAACTCCATTAATTTTTGCAATACCAGATGATACCATTGGAACTATTTCAATTTTTGCATCTTTATCCATATTTAAAATACCTTGCTCAAATTTTTCACGCTCTCCTTTTTGAATGCCAACAAAAAAATAATCAGGTGCAATATCAGGGATAGATTTAGCAATTTCTCTTTGAAAGTTAGTACCCACTAAAGCCAGAGTTAATAATAATGTAACGCCTAAACCTAGAGACATTACAGTAATAGGAGTAATACTTTTTGTTTGAGTAATATTTTTAATTGATACTTTTAGTGAAACAATTGAACTTGATTTAAATTTTTTTAGAAAAAAAATAATTAATTTTGAAAGTAAGAAAAAAACTATTAAACACACAAAAAAAGCTACAAAATATCCCAAACTATATGTCGGCTGTTCAGATCCAATGGTAAATAATAAAATTAAAGTAGATAACAAAATAAAACTTGCGGCGACTGATTTTTTTGAATAATAAAATTGTAAATTTTGAAATACATTCCTAAACAAATTAGAAGCTTTTACTTGATCAATAGAACTTATTGTTGGTATAGAAAAAATTATAAGGACTAGCAATCCAACTAAAAATATTTTAAAAAAATTGAAAAAAGAAAAAACTGGATAAACGTTCAATCCCAAACCATCAGACAAGTATTTATCTGCTATTGGAACAATTAAGAAACTAGACCCATAGGAAATTACAGTAATAACAAACAGTAAAATAAATAATTGTAGATAATAAAGCGTTTTGATATTTCCAGAATAAAATCCTACTGCTTTTCTAACAGCAATTGACATATTGTTTTGATTGATAAAAGACAACAAGGTATTTGCAATTCCAATTCCTGCGATCAACATTGCACTTATAGATACAAGAGATAAAAATTGAGAAAAATTATTAATAATTCTTTTAATACCGCTTGCTGAATTTTCAGGGTATCTAAGTTTTACTTTTTGATCGTTTTTGAAAATATTTTCGATTTTTTTCTCAATTTGTTCTGGATCATCATCATTATTAAATTTTACTTTATATTCATAATTTAAAAAACTTCCTATTCCATTTAGTTTTAATATTTCTAAAGTTTGTTTCCCAGCAAGGGCCCAATCACCAAATGCAACAAATCCACTTACATCTGGTACTGACTTAATAATTCCAATGACAGTAAAGTTTTGGTCTTGAACTTTAACTTGCTCGTTAATCTTTATATTCAGTGTTTTTGATAAACTTTCATTAATTAAAATTGTATTTGGTTCTCTTTGCATTCTTTCATAAGCTTCGATTGGCTCATAATCAACTTCACCATAAAGTGGATATTTTTCATCCACAGTTTTAATTCTTGTAAATAAAGATTTATTTCTCTCTCTTCCAGTTGTTGAGAGCATCGTGCTAAATTCAATCATTTGAGATACTGTTGCAAACTCTTTAACTTGATTTACCAAATCCAAGTTTCCTTGATTACGATTGTAATCAATCTCTAAATCTCCTCCTAATAATGCTTTGGCATTATCATTCAGTTCTTTTTTCAAACTATCTTCGATTGTGAAAATAGCACTTAAAATAAAAAGGCTAATAAACAGAGTTATAATGATGCTTGAAATTTTATGATAATTTCTACTCAAATCTTTCAAAGCATATTTAAGTATTAAATTAAATTCTGAAGAGTTATTTGATTTTTCCATCTTTAATTTTAATTTTTCTTTTTGCTTTATCAGCAAGTTTGGGGTCATGAGTTACCATAATTAAAGAAGAACCTTCTTCTTTCACATATTTAAACAATATATTTGAAATCAATGTAGAGTTTTCAGTATCTAAATTACCAGTTGGTTCATCAGCTAAAATCAATTCAGGTTTCATAGCGATTGCTCTTGCTATGGCTACCCTTTGTTGCTCCCCACCAGATAATTGACTTGGTAGATTATTAAAACGATGTTTTAAACCAAAACGATATAACAAAAGCTTTGCTTCTTTTTCAGGATTTTTAAAATTATTTAGTTCAAGTGTTAAAGCAACATTTTCAACTGCAGTATAATTTGGGATTAAATAAAAAGATTGAAATACAATTCCAATATTTTTCTTTCTAATTTCTGAAACCTCATCCTCATTAAGGCTTGTAATTTCTTGATTTTGGAAAATAATCTTTCCAGAGGTTGGCTTCTCTAATCCACCAACAAGCATTATTAAACTGGTTTTTCCTGAACCACTCTCTCCTACAACAGAAACTGTTTCTTTTTTCTTAATATTTAAATCTATATTCTTTAAAACTCTGATATTATCTTTACCAGTTTGGTATTTAAGATTTATTTTTTTTAATCTTAGAAGTGTGGACATGAATAAAAGTTTATTTATAAAAATTTTGTTAATCTTTCTAGTGCACATAAATGCAAGTGCAATAGAAAAGGTAATATTATTTGGAGACAGTCTGATGGCTGGTTATGGCTTATCTAAAGAACATCATTTATCCTTAGTTTTAGAGAACAATTTAAAACAAGATGGATTTAATATTCAAGTTATAAACGGAAGTGTTTCTGGCAGCACATCTTCAGGTGGATTAAATAGGGCAGAGTGGAGCCTATCTGATCCAGAAATAGATCTTATCGTTTTAGGAATGGGTGCAAATGATATGCTTAGAGGAATTCAACCAGATGAAACGAAAAAAAATTTAGAAAAAATAATAGAAATTGCAAAAAAGAAGGAAATAGAAATAATTTTAGCTGGAATGATTGCTCCAACAACACATGGAATAAAATATAAGAAAGACTTTGATGCTATCTATCCAAAATTATCTAAGAAGCATAGTTTACAATTTATACCTTTTCTTTTAGAGGGTGTGGCACTTAACCCAAGTTTAAATCTACAAGATGGGATACACCCAAACCAGCAAGGAACAATAAAAATAAGTGAAAATATTAAAAAAAGTATTATTGCTATTTTAGATAAAAAAAAAAATTAAATTGATAATTTTTATCAATAACTATTAATTTTGTATTTATATATGGATAAAATACCCTATCATCATTTACCAGACGGCACTTTTAGAAACCCTTTAGGTTCCCCTAAAGTTGATCGAAATTTTAAATGGTCTTTTAAAGTATTTAATAAAGAAAAAAAGAAACTCAACATGAGTGTTCCTAAGGATCATGTTGTAGACAAAGAACAAGTTTTAGCTGATATCAAAAAATATAAAGATGGTGACTACATCGGATGGATAGGTCATGCAACTTTTTTAATAAAATTGGGGAACACAACAATCATAACTGACCCTGTTTTTTCTAAAAATGCAGGTCCATTAATATTTGGCCCTAAACGTTTTACTGAACCAGCTTTAAATTTAAAGGAAATACCTCCTGTAGATGTTTTTTTACTTACTCATAATCACTATGATCATCAAGATATGACGACAATCAGAAGATTCCCTTTCAAAAATACTAAAGTAATGGCTCCTTTAAAGCTAGGTAAGTATTTTGAAAAAAATGGATATAGCGATGTTAATGAGATGGATTGGTATGAAGAAATCATCATTAACGAAAAAATGAAAATAACATTTCTTCCAGCAGTCCATTGGTCTAAAAGAAGTTTAACAGATACCAATAAATCTTTGTGGGGAAACTTCTTAATTGAATATGATGAAAAAAAATTTTTGTTTGCTTGTGATACTGGAGTTGGAAACATTTATAAGGAGATTGGTGAAAAATACGGTCCAATAGATATTAATATTATAAATATAGGAGCGTATAATTTTTATCCATTAACACCATATAAAGATAAATCAGCTTATCACACTAATCCTGAAGAAGCTCTTGAGATTTCTAGAGATTTAAAAAGTAAAAAAGTAATTGGTATGCACTGGGGCACTTTTGTATTATCGTTAGAGCCAATTATGGAACCAAGAGACAGATTTAGAGAAAATGCAGAAAAATATGGCTTTAAAAAAGAGGATGCAATTATTTTTAAAATTGGCCAAATAACACCATTAAAAGAAATTTTAAAATAATATTTTATGAAATATTTTATTTTGATAATAATTTTTTTATTCACTAGCAATGTTCAAGCAAAAAATATCAATATTTCAATAAAAACGAACTTAGATCTTAATTGTAAGTTTAAAAAAGTTATTATTAAAAACACAGAACATAACTTCGTTTCTTTTACAAAAGATTAAATTAAAAGAGAAAATATCGAAAGTTTGAAAATAATAGCAAAAAATCCAGATATATTAGTTATAAAAAATTTATCAAAATTTATTAATAAGATTAATTTGGAAGTAAAAATATCTAATAAAGATATAATTTTGATACAGGCTTTTGATCAAGAGAGAAATTATTCTGAGTCTGCAGTCTTTACTAGAAGTACTGGAGAATTGATCCATGAAATTACCCGAAAAATAAACACTAATGAAAAAGAGAAAGATATTTCATTTTATAGTTGTATAAAAAACAACCAAGACACTTAAGACCCAAGACTCCAAATCCTTTATTTGATAATATAAAAATATGAAGAGACTTTTTTTGATATTCTTATTTTATTTATTTTCTCAAACGAGCTCTTTTTCAAATGAAAGAGATGTAAGACTTAACCAATTATTCAATGAATTAAAGGTAAATAAATCAAAAGTATCATCTGTTGTTGAACAGGAAATATGGAAGATTTGGAGCACTCATCCAACCGATGCAAAACTTACCGCAAAGTTAGAGGAAGGTTCTCAGTTTGTAAGAGACCAACAATTTTTTAAAGCCATAGAAATCTTTACAGAAGTTATAAATTTTGATCAAAATTGGGCCGAGGCATGGAATAAAAGAGCAACAGTTTTTTATCTGATAGGAGAATTCAAAAAATCCCAAGACGATATTGATAAAGTTTTAGCAATAGAAGCAAGACATTTCGGTGCTTTGGCAGGACAAGGTTTAGTAAATATACAATTAAAAAATTATGAAAAAGCAATTCTTAGTTATGAACAAGCAAAAGAGATACACCCATCAATGCAATCTTCAGAGATCATGATAAGACAAATAGAAGAATTAATTAAACAACAATCAATATAATGTGCGGAAGGTATGTTGTTAAAAATCCAGTTACTAAAACTTCTTCTATAGTAAAATCTGCTATTCAAGTTGAGGATACAGAAAATTATAACGCTCATCCTTATCAAAAACTTCCAGTTATAAAAAAATATAAAAACGGTAATACTTTAGAGGCTTTAAAGTGGGGATTAGTGCCTAGTTGGGCTAAAGACAAAGAATTTAAAGCATTGATTAATGCAAGATTAGAAACGATTGATGAAAAGGTTTCATTTAAAAAACTGATTAAAAATCATCGATGTGTTGCTGTTGCAGATGGTTTTTATGAATGGAAGAGGGAAGAGAATGAAAAAACTCCTCATTATTTTGTTAGAAAAGATAGTAATGTAATTTATTTTGCTGGTATTTTTGAAGAGGACCAATTTTGTTTAATTACTGAAGAAGCAAAAGGAAATATTAAAGAAATTCATCACCGTCAGCCAGTAATTCTTAATCAAGCAGATGTTAATCGTTATTTAAATTTAGAGCTACAGGGCTCAGCATTTTTGAATGAACGTAAAGTTCCTGATCTTGTTTTTCATGAAGTTTCAAAGGATGTTAATAAACCAACAAACAATTCAGCATCATTGATACAAAAAATTTTTAATTAAATCTTACTTCTTTTTATGTTTTTTAAATGAAAATTTTTTAGGTCTTTGTCTTTTTTTAAATTTTTTTCTTCTTTTAAAAGATGATCTTTTATCGTCTTTTTCAACCACTTCATAAGATTTTTTACCAAAATATTTGGGATTATTGGTAAATCCAAAAGATTTTTTCTTATCAATAAATTTAGATTTTTTATTTATATCTTTTTTAAAAAATTTCTTTTTTACTTTAAAATTAGATTTTTTATCATCTTCTCTTTTAAAAAACTTCTTTTTATCTCTGATGTTACCTTTTTTGTTATCATTAAATTTTCTTATTTTGTTAAATGGAGCCTTACCTTTTTTACTGCCCCTAAATTTTTTCTTTTGATTTGTGTCTCTTTGAGGTGGTTTGTAATTTGGATTTATTAATTTACTTATAGAATTCCAAATGGATCGATCACTTGGAGTTAAAAAAGTCAAAGCGGAACCTTCTTTACCAGCTCTACCGGTTCGTCCTATTCGATGAACATAATCCTCTGGAACTTGCGGTAGATCGTAATTAATAACATGCTTGATAACTGGGATATCTAATCCCCGTGCAGCAACATCAGTTGCAATCAGGATACGACTGTGTCCATTTCTAAATCCATTGATAACTCTGTCTCGTTTACTTTGTCTTAAGTTTCCATGAATACCATCAGCTTTATGACCATCATATTTAAGTCTTTTAACTATTTTATCTGCACCATGTTTAGTTTTAACAAATACTAATATGGACCCACTTCTCTCTAGAAGTTGATTGATTAATTCGTGATATTTTTTATCCTGCGAAACCTCAAATGTTTCCTGCTTAATTTTATCAATTGGAGTTGATAAAGATCCAACAGATATTCTTTCAGGATTATTTAAATATCTTTGAGATATTTTTAAGATGTTATTTGGAAGCGTTGCTGAAAATAATAATGTTTGATGTTTTTTTGGTACAAAATTTAAAATTTGTTCTATTTGAGGTGTAAATCCCATATCAAGCATCCGATCAGTCTCATCTAAAACTAAATAATTAACTTTAGATAAATCTAGACTTTTTCGGTTTAAGTGATCATTAATTCTGCCAGGGGTTCCAACGATTATCCTTGCACGTTTGCTTAACTTTCTAAGTTGTTTTTGCATACTCTCACCACCAATTAAAAGAGCATTACCAATTCCTATTTCTCTAACATTTAATTTTAACACAGTTGCCATTACCTGTGTTGCAAGTTCTCTTGTAGGACAAACAATTAAAGCCATTGCATGTTTATCTTTAATTAATTTATTAATCATAGGGATGATAAAAGCTAAAGTTTTACCTGTTCCAGTTTGAGCGGTCCCTAAAATGTCTCTACCCTCAAGACCTATTGGAATTGATTGACTTTGAATTGGGGTAGGAGTTTTAAAATCAGCAAGCTCAATTGACTTTTTAAGCTTATTTTCAATTTGTAGATCTGAGAAATTCATTAGGATAGGGAAAGGTATATATTAAGTATTTATGATAGATGCTTATATCTTTTTAAAACAAATACAATGAATAGTTTGATCAAGAATTAATCTCTAAAGTTTACAAATTCTATTGGAAGACCTATATCAATGGATTTTATGAAATTCATTGCTTCTTGAAGGTCATCTTTCTTTTTACCATCCACTCTTAATTCTTCACCTTGAATTTTTATTTGAATCTTAAGCTTTAGCTTCTTTATATCAGCAATAATTTTTTTAGCATTTTCCTGACTAATTCCTTCTTTTAACTCACTAACCTGTCTAATCGACCCTCCAGATGCACCCTCAGAGCTTTTAACTTCCGTTACTCTTGGATCTACTTTTCTTCTAACTAAATGGGTTTGCAGCAATTCATTTACCTGTTTTAATTTTAATTCATCAGGCACCGTAGTTGTAATTGTTTTGTCTTTTCGCTCAATTTTAATGTGAAGTCCTTTAAAGTCATATCGATTACCAATTTCTCTTAAACAATTAGCTAAAGCGTTATCAAATTCTTGGTAATTAATTTTACTTATAACATCAAACGATGGCATGATTTATTTATATAATAGTCATAATTGAGTTTATATATATTAAAAAAGAAAATATGAAAAACAACGTACACAAAAATTTTTATCGAGTAAGAAGCGAAGGTTTTTTATCTTTTCTACTTTTTACTTCATTTTTTTGATCACAATATTTTTTAAATGCATAAGCTGCTGATACACCACCAATTAGTATAAATTTTAATATCTTTAATTTAATGAGGGTTTTAATCATAATTAAATGTCAAACTTTTCTAATAAGAAGTTGATTACTAAATTGTAGAGAAATACAAAACAAGAAATATAGAATAGAAAAATTACTCCTTTTGAATTAAAGATGTATCCAGTTGAAGTTAAGAGCGCAATAAATAGGCTAATTGATAATGCAAGCTTTGATTGTGATTTTTTTTTTAAATGAGATTTAACAATATCTTTTTTCATTATTCATAATAATAATTATTAAAAATATTTATACATCTTTAATTTTGTCCTACTTATTGATTTATCTATTTTGGAATTGGTCACATTATTTTCTCTAGTTTCCAAGCTTCATCTTTAGCATTAAACTTTGCGTTCCAGTCTTTAGATCTTTGATCTTCAAATAAGGCATAAAATTTTTCTTCATCAGTGACATTTGCAATAAAAATCATTTTACCTTCACGAATGTGCGCCCATTCAAATGATGACGTGCATTTTGCAAGATCATCTTTAAACATACTGTATAAATCATCTGCATCTTTTTTAGTTCCTTCATATGTTGTTGTTCCAAAAAAGTTCATGGTTTTTCCATTTTTTAATTAATTAGACTAATTTAACAAATCCTGAACTAAGAGTCTATTTGCTTGAAATAGTAAAGACAAAAAGTATCAGTATTATTATTTAATGGGGGGTTGTGAAAAATTTATTATTCATTTAAAATATTAGATATGCTTAGTTATATTGTTCCATTTTTAGTTCTAATTTTAGTTGTGGTATTCATCCACGAATATGGCCACTATTATTTTGCTAGAAAATATGGAGTAGGAGTTACCGATTTTTCAATTGGATTTGGAAAAGAATTATTTGGCTGGAATGACAAACATGGAACACGTTGGAAAATATGCGCAATACCACTTGGGGGTTATGTAAAATTTTTCGGTGATAGAAATGTATACTCTCAAGCTGACCATCAAGAAATTCTTGAAAAATATAACGAAGAAGAAAGAGAAAAGTTATTTATTTTAAAACCTTTATATCAAAGGGTGCTAATTGTTTTTGGTGGACCTTTAGCTAATTTTTTATTGGCTTTAGTTATATTTTTTTCAATTTATACTTTTGTTGGTAAAGATTTTACCCCAGCAGTTATTAATGAGGTACAAAAAGATAGCCCAGCAATGACTGGAGGCCTTAAAAATCAAGACATAATTTTAGAAATAGACGGAAATAAAGTTCAAAGTATCATGGAAGTTTCTAAATTTATTACAATGTCGACAGGAGATGTTATAAATTTTAAAGTTAAACGTTCTTATGATGAATTAATTTTAAAAGTTAAACCCAACATTGTTGAAGGTGAGGATGGTTTAGGTAATAAAATTAATAAAAGAATGGTTGGAATAAAATTAGGTGCATATAATAATGAAGTAAATCATGTTAAATTAGGGCCTGCTCAGGCAATATATCATGCAGCTCATGAGGTATATTATGTCAGCACTTCATCTTTAAAATATATCGGTGGTATGATCATGGGAAAAGCAGATACTTCACAACTTGGAGGTCCAATTAGAATTGCAAAGATCTCTGGGCAAGTTGCAACCTTTGGAGTTATAGCTTTTATAAGTATGATGGCTTATATTTCGATCAGTTTGGGATTAATTAATTTGTTCCCAATACCAATGCTTGATGGAGGTCATCTAATGTTTTATGCATTTGAGAGTATTTTAGGCCGTCCATTGTCACAAAAAACTCAAGAAGGTTTCTTTCGAATCGGCATGTTTTTGTTGCTATCATTGATGTTTTTTACGACCTTTAATGACCTAAAAGATTTGGGTTTATTAAGTTAAAAAATTTTTCTCAACATCAAAAAATCAAGTAAATTCAATACTTATTTTAAATTTCACAAGATCTTGTGTTATTTTTATTTTTTAACACTAAAAAAAAGCTTGATTAATCAACGTTTATGACAAATATAAATATTAACCAACATAACCGGAGCTAAAATGAACAAAAAACAACTAATTGCAAAGCTTTCAGGCTCATTAAATTTGAGTAAAGCTGATGCGGAGCGAACATTTGATACCATTACCAACACTATTTTAGATGCTTTAAAAGGTGATGATTCAGTTAAAATTGCTGGATTTGGCACTTATAAAGTAGCTAAAAGAAAAGCTAGAGTTGGAAGAAACCCTAGAACAGGTGAACAAATTCAAATTGCTGCTTCTCAAAAAGTAAAATTTTTACCAGCAAAAGCTTTAAAAGAAGTATTCAATAAATAGAAATTTTTTTTAACAGCCTTAATGTTTAATACACGTTAAGGCTGTTTGTATATGCAAATACCGCATAGCCAATTTTCCTAATCAGCGTTAGTTATTAATTTTATTAAAAAATATAAACCTTCTTTTAACAGTGGAGGTCTTATGACTAAATTAATAAAAAGAATATCTGCGCCACTTCTTAGTTTAATAATTTTATTAAACATGAGTAGTGCAGGAATGGCAGAAACGACTGTTTCTGCTGAAGTTCAAGCTATATTCAATTCACTACTATTTTTGATGTGTGGTTTCATGGTCATGTTTATGGCAGCAGGCTTCGCGATGCTAGAGTCTGGTATGGTAACTTCAAAAAGCGTTTCAGTAATTTGTGCAAAGAACATCGGTCTTTACTCAATTGCTGGAATTATGTTTTGGTTATTTGGATATAACTTAGCGTATGGAATTCCAGAGGGTGGATACATTGGAACATTTACTCCATGGTCAGATGCAAGTTCAGTTGATACTGGATATGCAGATGGTTCTGACTGGTATTTCCAAATGGTTTTCTGTGCAACAACAGTTTCAATTTGTTCAGGAGCAATGGCTGAAAGAGTAAAACTTTGGCCGTTCTTTCTTTTCGCAGCAATATTATCAGGAATTATATATCCAATCGTAATGGGTTGGCAGTGGGGTGGAGGCTGGTTAGCAGAACTAGGCTTTTCTGATTTTGCTGGTTCTACTTTAGTACACTCAACAGGGGGTGCAGCTGCTTTAGCAGGTATCATGTTGTTAGGTGCTAGATATGGAAGATTTGATAGCAAAGGTGAGGCGAAAGCAATTAAACCTTTTGCTGCTTCTTCAATTCCGTTAGTAACTATAGGTGTATTTATCCTATGGTTAGGTTGGTTTGGATTCAATGGTGGATCTCAATTAGCTATTGGAACATTTGACGATGCAGTAGCTGTATCAGGAATATTTATCAATACTAATCTTGCAGCTTGTGGTGGTGTTATGGCCGCGGCTATAATTACAAGATTATTGTATGGTAAAACAGATGTTGTACAAATGTTAAATGGAGCAATTGGTGGATTAGTTGCAGTAACTGCAGAACCATTAGCACCAACACCATTAGCTGCAATTTTCATTGGAGCAATTGGTGGTTTGATTGTCGTATTTGGAACTAAATTATTATTCAGTTTCAAACTTGACGATGTTGTAGGTGCTATTCCAGCTCACATGTTTGCAGGAATATGGGGAACACTTGCAGTACCACTAACAAACACTGATGCATCTTTTAGCGCACAAATAGTTGGTGTGTTATCAATTAACATATTTGTATTTGTCGTGTCATATATCGTGTTCTCAGTTATGAAAGCTACGTTTGGAATTAGATTAAGCAAAGAAGCTGAATCTAAAGGTACTGACGTAACCGAAACAGGTGTAATAGCATACGCAATACGAGACTAATTGCATGCAATATAGGGGCTCTTCGATCTCCATGTCGTTATCTCATTGAAGAGCTCCTTACAAAAAATTAACAAATATCTCTCTCTTGTTAGTTAATCTGAGGCCCCGAAAGGGGCCTTTTTATTTTAAAATACTTTTAAGACTTTCTAGAACTTCTTTAGCATGGTCTTTAACTTTGACGTTTGTCCAAGTTTTTAACACTTTCCCTTTTTTATCAATTAAGTAAGTAGACCGAACTGTTCCCATAAATTCTCGACCCATAAATTTCTTTTTACCCCAAACTTTGTATTTTTTGAGAAGCTTTAATTCTTCGTCTGCTAATAAATCAAATTTTATCTTATATTTATCTTTAAATTTATCATGACTAGCTAAATTATCCTTTGAAATACCATAAACTTCACAATTTAATTTTTTAAAACTTGATAGAAGTTTATTAAAATCGTTAGTTTCGGTTGTACACCCAGGTGTGTCGTCTTTAGGATAGAAATACAAAACAACATATTTTCCAATAGAATCTTTTAAAGAATAATTTTTTTTAGATGTTGATTTAGAAGTGAAAGCTGGAGCTTTAGAATTTATTTTTAACATAATTTTCTAGAATTATATTGATTTTAAGATAATTTAAATAAAATTATGAAAATAAAATCAGCACAGTCTTTAGTTGCAGAAGCACTGAAAGAAATAAAAACAATTGATACTGATCAAGCTTTTAAAATGGTTGAGAAAAATAACTGTAATCTAATTGATATTAGGGACGTTCGTGAATTAGAAAAAGAAGGTCGTATAGAAAACTCTCATCACATACCAAGAGGTATGATGGAATTTTGGTTGGATCCAAATAGTCCTTACTTTCAACAAGGTAAACTTGACCAATCAAAAGAAATGGTATTGTTTTGTGCTGGAGGGCTACGATCAGCTCTTGCTGCAAAAACATTAAAAGATATGGGTTTTGAAAAAGTTTCACACATAGATGGTGGATTTGGAGCTTTGAGAAATAGTAAATTTAAAATAGTTTAATTATTATTTAATTCTTCTAGAGCATATCCCAATCTATCTTGTCCCCAGAATATTTTTTTATTCACTACAAATGTTGGTGCTCCAAAAATATCTTTTTTGAAGGCTTCATTTGTAATATTTTTTAATTCATCTTTAATTTCTTGTTTGTTAATACCTTCAAAAAATTGTTTGTGATCGATACTTAAATTGTCTAATAATTTAACGATATTTTCTAATCTAGTTAAATCTATATCATCTTGCCAATAAGCATTAAAAAAAGTTTTCAAATATTCTTTTTTTTTATTCTCCTCTACAAATAAGTAGCCCCTCATAATATTAAGTGAGTTGACTGGAAATTTTGAATTCCAATTAAAATTTATTTTATTTTTTTTTGAAATTAATTCACAATCATTTTTCATATTTTTTAATTTAAATTTATTGAAAGCTGGAGCTGTAATCTCAACTAAATTATGCAATCCACCTAATAAAATAGGTTTATAATTAAATTTAATTCTCTCAATTTTAGTAATTTTTTTATAAGCTATGAAGGCATAAGGGCTTATAACATCAAAATAAAAATCTATATGATTACTCATATAGATTAATTCTTTTTGCGTAAAAAATTCTGATTATCCAATAAATAAAAATACCAAGAGGGCCTATCAAATAGGTAATTATTAATGGAATTGCCAATAAAATTTTATTGATAGAAAATTTTTGAGAGTCTTTTACTATCCATCCACCAACAAACAAATTGATAGCAATAAAATGCGTCCAGAAGATCATCAAGTACAGAGAATCCTCAAACAATCTTGATAATTCATTCAGTCCTAAATATAAATTGAAATTCCCATCAAAGTCATAACCAATTAAGAATGATTTATAGAGAATAAAAATATAAACACCGCTCAGTAATATAAAAGGAAAAATTGAAGTCACAAAAAATCTACTTAGATATGACTGAGGAAAAAAAATTAATATGAACCAGAAGGGCAGAATTCCTAAGTTAATCCACATATAAAGTGTCTCAATAGTAAAATAAGTAAAAATTTGTTCGATCATCTAATATATTATATTCAATCTTACGATGATTCCTATAAGAAATAAAAAAAAAACGCTTCAAGTCACTGTAGATGAAATGAGAAGTTTTGCATTTGCATATGTTGATAAATTTGCTCCTTCTAAACAACAACTTAAAACATATTTGTTAAAAAAATATATGAAACTTTCTGCATCAGACTCAAGAAAAAAAGATGTTAATAAATTAATTGATATTGTTTTATCTGACCTTGAAAAAAATAAATTTATTAATGACCAATTCTATTCTGAAAGCAAAGCAAAAAGCATGGTTCAAAGAGGATATTCATTAAATAAAATTCGTAATTATCTTATGGGAAAAGGAATAGATAGTGAGTTTATTAAAGATACTGTAGAAAAAATTAAAGAAGATAATAGTGACCAAGATTTTTTTTCTGCAATAAAAGTTTGTAAAAAAAAAAGAATTGGACCAGCAAGAGCTGAAGATAATAGAACTTTATTTTACAAAAAGGATATTTCATTATTGGCAAGAAATGGTTTTGATTTTGAAACATCAAAAAAAGTTATGGATATAGAGAAAGATGAATTTTTAAAAATTATTAATTTACTTTAATTTTTTTTTTTCTTCATCTTCTAAGAGACCGTCAATTTTATTTCTAATATAATTTTTGACAAATACAAAAACTAATAAACCGAAGATAGCAACTGATACTATTATTATTAAAATAATTCTTAGTTGTTCATCCATTATATTATAGTTTTACTTTTTAATATAAGACTTGTATTTTTAAAATCAGGTTTACCATATAAAATTTCATTTCCATCAAAATCAGTAACCTGCCCACCTGAATGATTTAAAATTGCATGTCCAGCTGCTATATCCCATTCATAGGCTCTTGGCTCTGCCACATAACCATCGTATTCGCCTGTTGCAACCACACAAAATTTAAGAGAACTTTTCATTCTAATATTTTCTTTTACTCCTAATTCATTATATATTTTTTGTATCTCGGGTTTAATTTTATTTGAATAAGATATAAACGTAATTGTTTCATTATTTTTTGTTATTGAATTACTAAGATTAGATGTTTTTCCATTAAAAAGCTCATAAGCATTACCTTCTCCATAAGAGTAAAACATTCTCTTCTTAGCAGGCGCATTAATTAAACCTGCCACCGGTTTATTGTCTATTATTAATCCAGCATTAATTGTAAATTCTTCTAAATTATTTATGTAATCATACGTCCCGTCAATTGGATCTATAAGCCAAAAATTTTTTAAATTTAATTTGTCTTTATTCTCTAAACTTTCCTCCGAAATGATTGGAATTTCAGGAGTTATTTTAGAAATTACTTTTGAAATAAGATTATTTACTTCCAAATCACCATTGCTAACAGGCGTACTGTCTGATTTAATTTTTTTTATTAAGCCTTTTTCTCGTAATTCGATAGCTAAATCTCCAGCGGTTAAAAAACTTTCAATCAAATCCTCAACTATTTTTCTTAAATCCATTTTATTATTTACCTAATTTTCTTAATTCGATATTTTTTGCATTAATTACTTTTTTTCCTGCATTTTCAAAATTTACAGTTACTTTATCATTTATGATAGATTGTACCTGTCCTATACCCCATTCTTTGTTGGTTGGATTAGTGACTTTGTCACCTGGTTCATAATCTAAAATCATTTAATTTAACTTATATTGTAAATCAGTATAAATACCACCTTATGAAAGAAGAATTAAACTCTTTAGGTTTTAATAAAAAACCATCAGATACTACTGTAGTTGTGGCTATGTCTGGCGGAGTAGATTCCTCTACTGTTGCAGGAATGATGAAAAAAGAGGGTTATAAAGTTATAGGTATTACATTAAAATTATACGATGATGGCAAGGATGTAGCAGCTTCTAAACAATGTTGTTCTGGTCAAGATATTATGGATGCAAAACGTGTGGCCCATAGATTAGATATTGAACATAAAATTTTATATTATCAGGATAAATTTAAACAAGGAGTAATAGATAATTTCGTTGAGAGTTATTTAAAAGGTGAAACACCTATTCCTTGTGTACAATGCAATCAAACAGTAAAATTTAAAGACTTATTTGAGGTAGCAAAAGATCTTAATGCAGATGCATTGGTTACTGGTCATTATGTAAAAAGTATTACAGAAAAAAATACCACAAATATGTACAGAGCTATTGATGAAAACAGAGATCAAAGTTATTTTCTATTTAATACAACTAGAGAGCAATTAGATTATTTAAGATTTCCTTTGGGTGGAATGTTAAAAGATAAAACTCGAGAAATTGCAAAAAATTTAGATTTAAATGTTGCCGATAAGCCTGATAGCCAAGACATTTGCTTTGTTCCAAACGGAGATTATGCATCAGTTATACAAAAATTTAGACCCGACTCTTTTCAAAAAGGAAATATCAAGAATTTAAATGGTGAGGTTATAGGAGTGCATGATGGAATTATTAATTTTACAATTGGTCAACGAAAAGGAATAAAGGTTTCAGATATAGAGCCCCTTTATGTGCTTAAGATTAATTCTGATAAAAATGAAATAATTGTTGGACCAAAAGAGAAATTAGGAAAAAAAACAATATCTTTAAAAGATATAAATTTATTAGCACCAAATAATGAATTAGAAAAAAAAATTTTTGTGAAAGTGCGATCAACCGGTAATTTATTAGAGGCAAATGTTCTTTTAAATGAAAATAAAACAGGGACTGTAAATCTTACCTTACCAGAGGATGGTATTTCACCAGGACAAGCTTGTGTTTTTTATAACAAAGATCAATTTGGGTATAAAGTTCTCGGTGGTGGGTGGATTAAAGAATAGAAGCCTGTTTACTTCTTTTTATTTTTTCTTTTAGCTCTTCTTTTTTTTGAGCCTTGTTTTCTTCGACCTCTATGTTTTTTTGGGTAACTCATTCAATCCTATTTTAATTATATTGACGTTTTTCATGGGATATAGCATTGTCCTTTAAACATATCAAATTTTATTATGAGTAGCTCATTCAAGACTTTTCTTAAACATGCAGCTAAAGATTTTCACAATCAGTCTGTAAATCCACCAGTCGTTAGAGCTTCAACAATTATATTTAAATCAACTAAAGATATAAGAAAAACTCAAGCAAATGCTCAAAAAAATCCTATTGGAGGGCATTATGATTATGCGAGACAGGGCACATCAACTACTTATATTTTGCAAAAAATTTTAACCAAGCTTGAGGAAAGTTATAATGTTTTTACAACACCAACAGGTTTTGGGGCAGTTTTTTTAGCTATATTTAGTGTTACCAGGCCTGGAGATGAAATTATTGCAGCAGATCCACTTTATAGTCCAACAAGAATATTGACCGAAAATTTTTTAAAAGATTTTAATATTAAAACAACTTTTTATAATCCTCATGACCTTAAATCTTTAGAAAAAAATATTACAAAAAAAACTAAGTTAATTTTTGTAGAAAACCCAGGAAGTAATTCATTTGACTTTCAAGATCTAGGAAAAATTCTTTCAATTGCTAAAAAAAATAAAATTTTAACTGCGATGGATAATACATGGGGGACACCTTACTTTTTAAAACCCATAAAACTTGGATTTGATATGTCAATTGTATCTGCAACCAAATACTATTCAGGTCATTCAGACGTTATGGGAGGGTCTTTAGCAGTAAGTAAAAAAGTATTTTCTAAAGTTAAAGCTGCAGAGAGGATTACAGGTTTGAGACTTGGCCCTGATGATGCTTACTTGATTACAAGAGGATTAAGAACTTTAGATGTAAGACTAGATAGACATAGAGAAAATTCAGAAAAAGTTGCAAAATTTCTATCTAGATTTAAAAATATTAAACTCCTTTATCCTTATAAAAAAGGTTCTTACAATTATAAGATGTGGAAAAAGTACTATTCAGGAGCTTCTGGATTAATGGGTTTAAAAATAAAGTGTAAAAATATAAGTTCTGTAAGAAAATTTGTTAATTCACTTAAACTTTTTGGCTATGGTTATAGTTGGGGTGGCTTCGAAAGTTTAGTTTTGCATCAAGAGCATAGAGAAATTGGAACGAGAAAGTTTTTTAAATTAGCAAAAGATGAACATTTAGTAAGATTACATATTGGATTAGAAGATCCTAGCGACCTTATCGCTGATATTAAGCAAGCTTTAAAACACTTAAAGTAATTTTCTATGAGCACAGATAAATTTATTAGAAATAAAACTGCTTTAATAACTTTAATAGCTGCTTGTGTGGTAGTCTTAATATCTTTAGGTATAAGACAAACTTTTGGTTTATTCTTTATGGATTTCAAAGATGATCTAGGTATTTCTTTAACAGAGGCTGGACTGTCAATAGGGCTACAAATGTTAATGTGGGGACTTACTGGTCCTATATT
>CACHCH010000012.1 GCA_902578255.1 uncultured Pelagibacteraceae bacterium | reverse complement strand
GGTTGGATGATTTACTATGAACGGAGCCATACCTAATCCAGTAGAATTTCCAATACCTAAATTTTTACAAATCTTTCTATCTAATACAACAGACTTACTTGGGTTTTTGTGATGAGCAACGTGGTTTACTTGATCAAATGTAAATTGCCTAACTAAATAAACTAGCATCATTTCCAATCTAAAAGGTCCATTGATTTCTTCTCTGTTCTTAATTCTAAAACGATCCGCTAAGCCAAATTTTCCAGATCCATATACTGCAGTTGTTCTATATAAATATCCAACATTTGATAGTAATTTTAAATCTGGTTGTTTACCTTCACTTAATCTTTCAACTACATGATTGAACACTCGAACAGATTTATTTGCTCTAGACAATGTTAACTCTTTAAATGAAAGTCTACCAACTTCCTGCCTTGGTACTTCATTTTTAAGTCTATCAATATCTTTTTGAGTAGGAACACCATCATGCAATGTAAATGCTGCATCCCATTTTGTTGCAATTACTCTATCTGATCTTTCGTCATCTTTAATTTTATTTGCAAAACAAACTAATGAATAAGTTCTTTTATCTTTCTTAAAAGAGTAGACTGCCTCTCCATAACCATATATATCTAAATCAAATAAATCTCTCTTGTATTCCCAGTCTTTAAATTCATTAAGAAAGCTTCTTAAAAAAGACAGTTTAGACTGATGAAATGATCCCAGTCTTGACAACTTCATTATCTTATTAGGATCTCTAAGTTGAACTTTCATAACTAAATTAATTTATAGAAATTGTACCAATTGTTTCCAAGTATTCCATTTGTCTCTTCATCAGAAAATCCAACTTTTTTAAGACCTTTTTCGATATTTGAAAAACCCCTAGCGTCCTGAAACCATTGAGGTTGTTTGGGAAAGCCAGGTTTATTTTTATTACCTTCACCAAAATTTGTACTTTTAGACCATGTTCCATTTCTCATCCATTCAACAACACTGTCAGGTTGCTGAAGGCAAAGATCAGATCCAATACCTATTTGTTTAGTATTCATTATTTCAGCAGTCTTAGCAACCATTTCACAAAAGCTTTCAAGTGTGCAATTTGTATTATCTTTCAAATGATGTGGATATAAAGATAATCCAAGAATACCTCCGCTATCACTTAAAATTTTTAATAAATCAGACGATTTGTTCCTTTTTGCAGGATGCCAAAAATATGGATTTGCATGTGTTATTGCTATTGGTTTTTGACTTAACTCAATTGCATCGATTGTACTTTTTTCAGCTGAATGAGACATGTCAATTACTACACCCACCCTATTCATTTCCTTTATGACCTCGCGTCCAAAATTAGTAACCCCACTGTCTATATTTTCATAACAACCAGTAGCTAATAATGATTGGTTGTTGTAAGTAAGCTGCATAAATCGGCAACCTAGTCTATGTATTTTTTCAACTAATTTTATATCATCCTCTATGGGAGAACAATTTTGAAAACCAAAAAAAATTGCTGTTTTTTTCTCTTTGTTTGCCTTTTCTATATCTTTGTAGTCCCAGCCTTGAAATATTATATCTGAGTTTTCTTTAAAAAGTTTTTCCCATTTTTTAATCTCAGTTAATAACTCATTGTAATCTTCATGATAGACTATTGTAACATGAACAGCATCAAGACCTGCAGATCTATTAAACTCAAAGGTTTCTCTTGACCAATTACAATATTGAAGGTTATCAATTTTAAAATTCATATTAGTTGAACTCTAATCAATATGTTTTTTAAATACTATTAATTTTATTGATATTTTAAGTTAATTTTGAAATAAACTAATAACTAATTCTCATGAAAAAAAATAGAAATCTAAAAGTTTCGATCGTTATGGGTAGCCAGTCTGATTATAAGACTATGCGGCTGGCAGAAAAAACCCTAAAAAAAATTGGAGTTTCTTTTGAGACAAGAATTGTATCAGCTCACAGAACTCCAAAAAGGATGTATGATTATGCTCTACAAGCGGAACAAAATAATATAGGTGTAATTATAGCAGGCGCTGGAGGATCGGCACATTTACCTGGTATGATCTCAGCACTTACATCATTACCAGTTCTTGGTGTACCTATCGAAAGCAAAAAATTAAAAGGCTTAGACAGTCTTTTATCAATAGCTCAAATGCCAAAAGGAATACCTGTTGGAACACTTGCTATTGGTGAAGACGGTGCAATTAATGCTGCATTACTAGCAGCGTCAATAATAGCAAACCAGAATGCATCTATCAAACGTAAATTGATCAACTGGAGATCTAGTCAAACTAAATCAGTAAAAAAAAATCCTAAATAAATGTCTGATATTGCTCTTGGTATTATAGGAGGTGGACAGTTAGGTAGCATGTTAGCAATTGCTGCAAAAAAATTAAAAATTAAAACTATAATTTTTTCTGACGATTCAGACGCCCCAGCTCAAAACTTTTGCAATCAATTTATTTCAGGAAATTATGATGATAAGCAGAAAGTTAGAGATTTTGTTAATCAAGTTGACGTTGTAACTTATGAATTCGAAAATATACCTTTTGAAACCCTTAATGAAATAAATAAGTTAAAACCTGTTTTACCCAAACCTTCTGTAAATCGACTTATTCAACATCGATTGGCTGAAAAAGATTTTATAAATAAATTAAATATTAGGACTACAAGGTATGTATCAATTGAAAAGAAGTCAGATATAGATGCCTTAAAAGATTTTTTACCAGGTATATTGAAGACGACCACACTTGGTTATGATGGAAAAGGACAATATCCAATAAATTCGACCAAAGAGTTAAATTCTATTAATATAGATTTTTCCGCTGGATATATTCTTGAGAAACTTGTTAAACTAAAAAAAGAAATCTCAGTAATTATAACTAGATTTAGTAATAACAAGTACGAAATTTATGAGCCCATTGAGAATACTCATGAAGATCAAATTTTAAAATATTCAAAAATACCTGCTGAAATAAATGAGAAGATTTTTATTCAATCTAAAGACTGGGCTATGCTGATAGCAGAAGAGCTTAAATATGTGGGAACGTTGTGTGTAGAATTTTTTATCGATAGAAATGATAATTTATATGTAAACGAAGTTGCACCTAGGGTGCATAACTCTGGCCATCTTACCATCAATTCATACAATGTAAGTCAATTTGAAAATCATGTTAGAGCAGTTTGTGGGTTAGAGCAAATACCATTAAAAAAAATTTCAAATGCAAAAATGATAAATTTATTAGGTGATCAGATATCTCAGTATAGAAATTCTCCCAACCTAAAAGAGAATGAATTTTTCTTTGATTATTTAAAAAAAGAGATTAAAGAAAAAAGAAAAATGGGTCATATCACAATATTAATTTAAATGTTTAAATCATTAGAAGGTAATTTTGACAATCCTAAAGTTCATGAACTTCTTAGTAAACACTTTGTTGAACTCAGAGCAGCTTCTCCAGAGGGAAGCGCTCATGTTTTAGATATTCCTGGTCTTAAAGTATCATCAATTAAATTTTGGAGCTTGTGGCAAGATGAAAATTTAATAGGTTGCGGTGCTCTTAAATTTCTAGATGAAAGTCATGGAGAATTCAAATCTATAAGAATTCATGATAATTTTAGAAATAAAGGGTATGGGATTAATGTAATTAATCATTTAATTAATGAAGCCAAGAAACTAAAGATAAAAAAAATAAGTATTGAGACTGGTGCTGGGGTTTTTTTTTTACCAGCGAGAAAACTTTTTAAAAAATGTGAGTTTAAGGAATGCCAACCTTTTGCACACTATAAAGCAGATGTAAATTCTGTATATTTAACCAAAATTATTGACACAAATTAGAAAATTTTTTAATTTATAATATATTTTGTTGACAAAACCCTTCAAAATCTAAACAAAGCCAAGATTACTTAATTATAAGTAATAAATTAATATAACAAAAAGTAAGAAGATAAATATGAGTCTACAAGGAAAAGTAAAATGGTTCAATCCAACCAAAGGTTTTGGTTTTATTGAAAGAGAAGATAAAGAAAAAGATGTGTTTGTACATGTTTCAGCAGTAAGAGATGCTGGTATGAACGGTTTAGATGAGGGTCAAGCTTTGACTTTCGATGTTGAAGATGGTCCAAAAGGTCCTTCAGCAGTTAACTTAAAAACTGCATAATTTCACACTTCCTATTGGCTGAAAACATTAATTTAGTTTTTTTAGTTTATATTTTTCAGCCAATACCGAACAATGAAAATCAACGTTTAAACACAATTATCAATTATAAAAAATTTAAATCAAAATTTATAAATTAATCAAAGATTATGATTGGAATTTTAGGTGGAATGGGAACTCAAGCAGGACTAGATTTTTGTAATAAACTTGCAGTCCTGAACAGAGGAAAAATTGATCAAGAATATCCTTTATTTTTACTCTACAATAAATCTAACATTCCTGGTCGACCTGAGTCAATTGGGTCTCAGACTAAAAATCTTTCTAATAAATCTACAAACAAGAAAAGTAAGATAAAGTACGATAGAGTTTTAAAAAGTTTACTTAAAGGTTGTAAACTACTTGAAAAAAATAAATGCAAATTTATTGTTATCCCCTGTAATACAGCTCATTATTGGTATGATGATTTGCGAAAGAAAATAAATATTCCAATAATTAATATGCCTAAAGAGGTATTTAAATTCACAAAAAAAAATTGTAAGAAAAATTCAAAAGTAGGACTCTTAGCAACAGAGGGTACTTTAAAAACTGGAGTATATAATAATTTTTTTGATAAAAATTATAATCTTATTATACCTTCGCAAAGGATTCAGAAAAACTCTGTAAATAAAGCAATTAAATTTGTAAAGATGGGAAATGTACGGTCTGCAGAAAAAGCTATCAAACCTGCAATAAACTATTTGATGAGTATGAAATGTAAAAAAATAATTTTGGGATGCACTGAACTTCCTATTGCAATATTTGCATTTAAATCATTTAAAAATATAAAATCTTCAAAAATATTTTTAGATCCCAATCTTATTTTGGCAGAGTCTGCCATGGTAAAACATAAGAATTAAGTTATGCAATCAAAGATTGAAAAGCCTTATGTGCTTAGAGTTGCTGAGTTTATTTATTTTAAAATAATCGAAATCAAGAATAAAAATCCAGAAACTAATAATATTCAAGCATTTGAAATATTCATGACATCTAAAGAGTATGAATTAATAAGCTCAGGTGAATTTCATGATAAGTGGTTTGAGAAATTAGAAAAGAATAACTTTGTAGATGAAATAACAGGAAAAAGAATAACTAGCGAAACTATAAAATTATTAGAAGTCCAAAAAGATTCTATGATTAAACTTTTAATAAAAATCCCAAAACTTTATTATACTAAAAGCCATTTTCCATTAGAAATATCTCAAAGAGCCTTTGATCATCTTTGGCGGGTCTGCGAAAGTTATGAGATGTGGTGCAAAGAAACAAAGCAGGAAAAATTGATAAAACTTGATATCTTGAATTAGTTTGTGATGAATTTTTTTCTTGTGGCATTTATTCTTTTTTCTAAAAAAAGTCTAAATTCAGCATAGAATTTTTTTTCATCTTTTTTTTCATCGACTTTATCTTTAATATGTGAAAAAACATCTTTACCAGTCTCATTTTTTATTGCAGTATTAGCTCCATATTGAAGTCCTGCCTGAAATACATTTCCTGTAGTAGCTATAGTAACGCCCGGGCCTAAAAGAGATGTTGTTTGAATGCAACCGGATAAAGATATTAAAACAAAGATGATAAAAAATATATTTAATATTTTCATAAGTAATATTCTGATTAATACTTATTTAGAAATTCAACTCAAGATAGAATTAGTTCAAACTGAGTATTATAAATGAGACTATGGTGAATAATTAACTATAAAACAAAAATGATTAAAGTTTTTCCGTTTATCTTTATTCTACTTTGGTCGTCTGCATTTATAACAACTAAACCAATTATAGATCATAGTGACCCCTTTGCAGCTCTTGCTTTTAGATTTGCTTTAGTTGCATTAGGTTTTTTTTTGTTTTCTATTTATTCTAAAAAGAAAATAATAGTTGATAGAAAAAACTTTTTTGAATCATTTTTTAGTGGCGTTCTTTTTCATGGAGTTTACTTGGGAGGTGTTTTTTTTTCAATTTCAAAAGGAATGCCTACAGGAATTGCAGCACTCATAGTAACACTACAACCTATACTTACTAATGTATTGAGTGGACCAATTTTAAATGAAAAAGTTTCTTTAAAACAATGGATAGGAGTTCTGTTAGGTTTTTCTGGTGCTGTAATGGTATTAGGTTTTGACATAGGTACCGAAATTCCAACGATTGGATTAGCTGCAACAGTAGTTGCGTTAATAGCTATAACAACATCAACTATTTGGCAAAAAAAATTAAGTAATAATTTACCTTTATCAGTCAGTAATATGAACCAAGCTTTAGGTGGATTTATTTTTCATATTATAATTATTATACTTTTTGCAGAAACTTATATTGATTTCTCGACGACATTTTTAGTTGCGATGAGTCATCAGATTTTTTTAGTTTCCTTTGGAGCTTTCACGATTTTAATGTTTTTAATTAAAAAAAATTCTGCAAGTAAAACGGTTTCTATTTTTTTCTTAATTCCACCTACTTCTGCACTCATGGCATGGGTTTTTTTAAAAGAAAACTTGAGTAATTTAGATCTTTTAGGTTTTATGATTGCAACAGTTGGTGTTTATATAGCTACAAGAGATTAATTTATTTTCCTATATATCCAAATTCTAAAGATGAGTCTGTTATTGAATGATAAAGAGATTCTCCAAAACTTCTAAGAGCAAAAATTCTAAATGTATCTGGATTATCATTTATCATATCAACAATTATGGACATTCCATTGTATGTTGAATTCAAACAATTGTTTTTATGAAATTCATTAAAATTAAAAGGACATCCTTTTTTTAAAACTTCCTTTGCATCATCACCTTCCAGTTCAATAATTGATTTTGAATGAGAAATATCCGTAATTGCAAAATCTTTCTCTTCAAGTTTTTTATTAATTTCAAAAAAAACTTCTTTTTGAGTTGTTATAATCAGCCAATTTCTTGGCCCATTCCAGAGAATTCGAGTATTTTCATTACTTTCTACTGACAGTGTTTTTGAACTTAGTTTTAGATTATCTATTTCAATTTCTTCATATACAACATTAGAATTTTTATGTTGAGTAATCTGAGTAATAAATAAGTTTTTTATTTCTGAAATTTTAATTAAATTTGTTTCATTTTTACCTTCATAATCACCAAATTGACCTTTTCTATGGATATTTTCTAATGCTGATATTGATGTCATGATCTAACTCTTTCTCCTTTTGGATCCACATAATGTGAAGAAACAATTTCAACTGGAATTACTTTGTTTTTCAGTGGAGACATAACAAATAATTTTTCTCCAATCATATTTTTTCCATCCTTCAAAATTGCAAGAGAAAAAGGATTATCATGCTCTACACTCCAGCATGAAGCAGATATATGTCCTAATTTTTTGTTTGGTAAAGGAGCTTGAGCGTCTTTCACTAAATGAGAACCCTCTGGTATACTTGTTTTTTTATCTAAAGGAACAACTCCAACAATCTTTTGTCTGTCGCTTGAGGTAAAAGCTTCTCTATTTAATGACCTTTTACCAATAAAATCTTTCTTTTTACTAATTAATCCCTCCAATGAAGTGTCATAAGAAATTGTTCTTCCATCAAGTTCTGATCCTGCAACATGTCCCATTTCAATTCTCAAAGTTGATAACGCTTCTGTTCCATAAGGCTGAACTTGAAATTCTTGACCTAGTTCAATGATTTTTTCCCACATAAATTGTCCATAAGCAGACTCTACATTTACCTCATAAGCTAATTCGCCTGAAAATGAGATTCTAAAAATTCTAGCTTTAACCCCAAACAATTCAGACTCCATGTACCCCATGAAAGGCAGTCCTTCGTTTGAAACGTTATTATTAGGAAATAATTTTTCTAATAATTTTCGAGATTTAGGTCCTGCAATTGCTGCACCAGCCCATTGTTCAGTTGTTGAAACTACATTAACATTCAATTCAGGCCAAACAAGTTGTAGATAATACTCTAAATGTGAAAGGACATTGGCAGCTTGAGCTGTAGTAGTTGTCATGTGATAATGATTTTCAGAAATTCTAGTTGTTGTTCCATCATCCATAACTATTCCATCTTCTCTAAGCATCACCCCATATCTTGCTTTACCAACTGGCAACTTTAACCAGGCATTTGTGTAAACTCTATTTAGCAGTTCTGCAGCATCAGGACCTTTGATATCAATTTTCCCTAACGTGGTAACATCACAAACACCAACATTCGTTCTAACATTTTTAGCTTCACGCTTAGATGCTTCAAAAAGATTTTCATTACCTTGTTTATAATATCTTGGTCTTAACCAAACTCCAGCATCAACAAATACAGCATTATTTTTTTCATGCCATGAATGCATAGGAGATTTACGAGTGGGTTTAGAATGTTTTCCAACTTCTCTTCCTACAATTGCTCCAATAGATATTGGAGTGTATGGAGGTCTAAAAGTTGTATGACCTACTGCTGGTACTACTTTATTTTCAATATCAGAGACTAATTGTAGTCCATTCAAATTGCTTGTTTTACCTTGATCGGTTGCCATTCCTAGAGTTGTGTATCTTTTAACATGCTCTATTGATCGATACCCTTCCTTTAAAGCTATTTCGATATCTGAAACAGCAACATCATTTTGAAAATCTAAAAATCTCTTATAACTTTTTCCTTTAGGCAAAGGTACACACCAAAACTTGTCATGTTGAGAAGATTTTTTCTCAACAACAGTAGGAAACGAAATTTTATTATCTTTGTTTGTAATCTTTTTTGACAAATCTTGGCCAGCCATAAATGAATCTTTTAACGTTTCTTCTAATGTAAAAATCCCATTAGCTGCACCTAAAGTTGTTTCATTCTGCTTAGATGTCCCAGGCACAAAGGCATCAATTTCTTCCTTAAATTTAGTTTTATTTCCTGATTGTGAAGCTAGATGAATAGTTGGCGTCCAAAAACCTGAAACACAAATACAATCACACTTAATATTTTCAATTGTACCAAGTTGCTTTTTATCATCTGAAATTTTTGCAATATCTGCTGAACTTACTTTTTTATATCCATGTGCAGCAACAACAACATGCGAAAATTTTATTTTAATACCAAGATTAATTGCTTCATCAATTATTTCTGATTGTGGATTAACTCTAGAGTCTAAAATAATTGGATTAATTCCATTTTTATTAAATTCAATTGCTGTCTCATATCCACTGTCATTATTTGTAAAAACTAACGGATTTTTACCAACTAATACTCCGTATACTTTTAAATATTCTTTTGCTGCTGAGGACAACATCACTCCAGGAGTATCATTATTCCCAAAAACTATTGGTCTTTCAATTGATCCTGAAGAAATTAAAACCTCTTTTGCCCTAATATACCAAAGTCTTTGTTTTGGATGATGTTTTTTTGTTTTTGGTAGATGATCGCTAACTTTTTCTGACATCACTAACATATTATGATCATAGTAACCAAAAACTTGAGATCTATTTTTAACAACCACATTTGGCATTTCTTTTAATTCAGAAATAATACTGTTTGCCCAATCCTCACCTGATTGATTTCCAATATTTACATCACTAGTTAACAAAGATCCTCCAAATCTTGGTTTATCTTCAGCTAGAATTACTCTTGCACCATTTTTTGCAGCAGCATAAGCACTTGCTAAACCTGATGGACCAGAACCAGCAATTAGTAAGTCACAATACTCATATTTATGTTCATATCTCTCTTTATCATGTTTTGTAGAAGCAACACCTAAGCCTGCAGCTTTTCTAATAAAAGGTTCATAAACTCGATACCAAAAACTTTTAGGCCACATGAAAGTCTTGTAATAAAATCCTGCAGGTAGAAAAATTTTTAAAAAATTATTAATTGCACCAATATCAAAGTTTACACTTGGCCAACAATTTACACTTTTGGCTTCTAATCCTTCAAAAAGCTCTTGCTCAGTAGCTTTAATATTTGGCTCTGTCTCATTATTTCTATAAAGCTGAACTATTGCATAGGGCTCATCTACCCCAGCTCCAAAAAACCCTCTTGGTCTGTGATATTTAAAGCTTCTACCGACTAAATGTACTCCATTAGCAATTAAAGCAGAAGCTAAAGTATCTCCCTCATAACCATAGTATGTTTTTCCATTAAATTTAAATGATAATTTTTTATCCCTATTAATTAGTCCACCATTTTCTAATCTAAATTTTTGTGTCATTAAGAAATTTCCTCATCAGCTTTATATGTATTAAATATTTCGTGAGTAGCGGTGTCTCTTTCTACCTTGATCCACTGTCTACATCCAAACAAATGCTGCCATAACTCTAGGTGCTTACCTCTTAAACTTTTTCGATTATATACAAAGTTATCCCATTCTTCATCAGGGATTTCTTTATTAAGCTCAGGTCTTTTTACGCTAGCATCCCCACCATAAGAAAATTCATTTTGTGATCTCATCCCACAATACGGACATTTAATATGAAGCATTTAAGATATCCAAGTCTTCGTACCAAGTCCTTTTTCATCAATTAAATGGCCTGTGCTAAATCGATTTAGACTAAATCCAGCATTCAGTTCGTGAACTCTGTCTTGAGCGATTGTATGAGCGAATGTCCAGCCTGAAGCTGGAGTTGCTTTAAAACCACCATAACACCAACCACAGTTTAAATACAAACCATCAATATGTGTTTTATCTATAATAGGTGAACCATCCATTGACATATCCATTATACCGCCCCAAGTTCTAAGCATTTTCAATTTGCTTAAAAAAGGCATCATCGCAATTCCCTCTGTCAAAACGTGTTGAAGGGTTGGTAAATTTCCTCTTTGAGCATAACTGTTATATCCATCAAGGTCTCCACCCATTACCATTTCTCCTTTGTCAGATTGGCTTATGTAAAAGTGACCCGCACCAAAAGTTACAACTCTATCTAAAATTGGTTTAACAGGCTCTGATACACATGCTTGAAGAAGATGAGTTTCTATTGGTAAAGTCATATTTAATTTTTCAGCTAAAATATTTGTGCTTCCTGCAACACATAATCCAACTTTTTTGGTTTTTATGTTTCCTCGAGATGTTCTTATGCCGTTAATCTTACCTGCTGTAACGTCAAAGCCTGTTACCTCACAATTTTGAATTATATCAACACCCATAGAGTCTGCTTGACGTGCATATCCCCAAGCAACTGCATCATGTCTTGCTGTTCCTGCACTCGGCTGCATTAATCCTCCAAAAATTGGAAACCTTACATTTTCTGAAAAGTCAGCCATTGGAATTATTTCTTTTACTTGTTCACGGTTTAATAAAACAGCATCAATTCCATTTAATCTCATCGAATTACCTCGTCTTGCGTAGGCATTCATTTGTGCATCGGAGTGTGCAAGATTAATAATTCCTCTTGGTGAGAACATCACATTATAATTTAAATCTTGGCTCATTTTTCTCCAAAGATCCATTCCAAACTCACTGAAGAGAGCGTTCTCATCATGCATATAGTTTGATCTAATTATCGTTGTATTTCTTCCAACGTTTCCGCCACCTATCCAACCTTTTTCTATAATTGCAACTTTTGTAATATTATGTTCTTTTGCAAGGTAATATGCAGTGGCAAGTCCATGGCCTCCACCACCAATAATAACTACATCATATTCCTCTTTTGGAGTTGGATCCTTCCAAGCTAAATCCCAGTTTTCATGATTAGAGAATGCGTTTTTAACTAAATTGAATATGGAGTATTTTTGCATTCATTAATTTTATAACAAAGAATATAAATAGTCTTTATTTTTTTTATATATATTTTTTAGAAGTTTCCAAATATGACAAAAAAGGATAAGAAGTCTGCAACGATAACATATAATTTATAGGATTAATAATGAGTGATGTTAAATCAGATATCCAAATAGCTCGAGAAGCAAAAATGCAGCCTATAAATGAGGTATTAGCAAAGATAAATGTTCCAGATCAGAGTACTGCTTTCAGTCCAATGGGACGACATATTGCAAAAATTAACCTGGAGTATTTAGACACATTAAAAGATAAACCAGAAGGGAAACTAATTTTAGTAACTGCAATTACACCTACACCTGCTGGTGAAGGTAAAACCACTACTTCAGTTGGTTTAAATGATGGATTAAATAAAATTGGAAAAAAATCTATAGTCTGTTTAAGAGAACCAAGTCTTGGGCCTTCATTTGGGATGAAGGGTGGTGCTGCTGGAGGAGGTTATGCTCAAGTTGTTCCAATGGAGCAAATTAATTTACATTTTACTGGAGATTTTCATGCAATTACATCAGCTCATAATTTATTATCAGCATTAATCGACAATCATATCTATTGGGGTAACAAATTAGATATAGATGTAAGACGGATTGTTTGGAAAAGAGTTATGGATATGAATGACCGTTCATTAAGATCAATAAATATAAATTTAGGAGGAGTAGCAAATGGTTTTCCTAGGGAAGATGGATTTGATATTACCGTTGCTTCAGAAATCATGGCAATTTTCTGCTTATCAAATGATTTGGAAGATTTAGAAAAAAGAATTGGCAATATTACAATTGCTTATACAAGAGATAAGAAACCAGTTTACGCGAAAGACTTAAAAGCACATGGTCCAATGACTGTATTATTAAAAGATGCGATCAGACCAAATGTAACTCAAACATTAGAAAATAATCCTGCAATTATTCATGGTGGTCCTTTTGCAAATATTGCACATGGATGTAACTCCGTTATAGCAACTAAAACTGGATTAAAACTTGCAGACTATGTTGTAACAGAAGCAGGTTTTGGTGCAGACCTTGGGGCAGAAAAGTTTTTAGATATTAAGTGCAGAAAATCTAATTTAAAACCAAGTTGTGTTGTCATCGTAGCAACAATTAGAGCTTTAAAAATGCACGGTGGTGTTGCAAAAGATGACTTAAAAAATGAAAATGTTGAGGCTTTAAAAAAAGGTCTAGTGAATCTTGAAAGACATATAGAAAATGTGAAAAAATTTGGATTACCTGTTGCGATTGCGGTTAATCATTTTATTAAAGATACAGATAGTGAAGTTAAAGCTTTAATTGATTTTTGTGAAAACTTAGGAGTTAAAGCAAGTTTATGCACACACTGGGCAAATGGTGGTGAGGGGACAAAAGAATTAGCAGCACACGTTGCTGATTTGTGCGAAAAAAAAGATTCTAAGTTTAATTTTCTTTATGAAAGTGAAGCGCCTCTGTTTAAAAAGATAGAAACAATTGCAAAAGAAATTTATAGAGCCGGTGAAGTGATTGCTGATACAAAAATAAGAGATCAATTAAAAGGTTTTGAGGAGGCAGGCTATGGAGAATTGCCAATTTGTGTAGCAAAAACACAATACAGTTTTTCAACTGATCCAAATCTTAAAGGTGCACCAACAGGCCATGTTTTGCCTGTAAGAGAAATAAGACTTTCGTCAGGTGCTGAATTTATTGTTGTTGTTTGTGGAGCAATTATGACTATGCCAGGACTCCCTCGTGTCCCTGCAGCAGACTCTATAAAACTAAATGATAAGGGTGATATCGAGGGATTATTCTAAATTAAGGTAATTTAACCAATTTTCTAATTCCCTCATCCTAGAAATTTTATCAAGCTTCTTATTTTCACTTTCAATATGTTGTATGTGACTGTTAATTTCCTTCTCGTCACTAAAAGCTTCTTTTTTTAATAGCTTCTCTTTTCTAAAAACAATAATGTTAATCATTTTGTTATATGTAATTTCTGGATGATATTGAAGCCCCCAGATATCACAATCATTTACTTTAAAGTTTAAACCTTGAACTTTATTAATTGGATTTGAAGCTAATAATACAGAATTTTGTGGCATGGTAACTACTTCATCAAAATTAAAAGCAGGTGTATTAAATTTTTTTTTTTTATTTTTGTAAAGTGGATGGTCTAATCCCCTTTCATTTATTTCAATATCAACTGCAATTCCTTTATGTGAACCTTTAGTGCCTTTTTTGACCTCGCCTCCAGCAGCTGTGACAGCTACTTGCATACCCCAACATATTGCTAAGATTTTTTTAATTTTTTTTTGACACTCTTTCATAAATTCAATTTGTCTTTTTATTTCTGGGGTATTGTTATAAATATTTAAACTACTCCCGCCCCAAATAAGGCCATCGTAGCTTTCGAGTGCATCAATATTTTTATCGATGTTTTCATCTGATGAAGGATTAACCACGTGGGTTTCTAACTTATCAGTGAAATAAGCCAAACTATCTTTAAGACTTTCTGTATGTGTTTGAATTCCAGCCTCAGAAAAACTTTGATTTTCTTCTCGCAAGTTTCCTTCTACTATCAATATTTTTTTCATTAAAATAATTCTCCAGAAATGCTTTTTATATACATTTCTTTTAAATCATTTTGACTTAATTTCTTAGGATTTCCTCCTGTAGATGGATCTTCAAATGCCATTAAAGAAAGTTCATCTAAATCAATATTATTACAATCCATCACATCTGATAATTTGTGTGGAATATTTAAATTTTTTCTTAATTCCAAAATCCAATTTAAAAAACTATCAAAATTTTTATTTAAATTAAGATAATCACAAATCGATATTATTTTATTTTCGATTGAAGGTTTATTAAATGTTAAAACATAAGGTATAAATATTGCGTTTGATAAGCCGTGGTGAACATTAAATTTACCGTTTACTGGGTGGCTCAATGAATGAATTGCTCCCAATCCCTTCTGAAACGCAGTCGAGCCCATTGAAGCAGCTGAAAGTAAATCCATTCTAGCGTTAACATCTTTTCCATTTGTAAATGCTTTAATTAAAGAATTTTTAATTAATTTCATTCCTTCTATTGCCATACCATCAGCCATTGGATGATATCCTGGCGCACAAAACGCTTCTAAATTATGAGCTAGTGCATCCATTCCAGTTGCTGCTGTTAATCTTGGAGATAAATCTAGTGTAAGTAAAGGATCTAAAATAACTATCGAAGGTAACATTTTTGGGTGAAAAATAATTTTTTTTGCACCTGTTTCTTTATTTATAATTGCAGATGCTCTACCTGTTTCGGATCCTGTTCCAGCAGTGGTTGGAACTGCAATAATTTTTGAAATTTTAGAACTATCAGCTCTTGTCCAGTAATCACCAATATCTTCGAAATCCCATAACGGTCGAGATTGATTACACATAAATGCTATAGCTTTTCCAACATCTAAACCACTTCCACCTCCTAAAGCTATTACGCCATCACAGTCCGAGGTATTATAAACTTTAACACCTTCTTCTACATTTTCTCCAATCGGATTTCCCGTAAAATTAGTAAAGGTAACTAAATTTTGAAAACTTTTTTTTAATCTTAAAATTATATTTTTTATTAAATCCAAGTTAATTAAATCCTTGTCTGTTACAAATAATGGATTTGAAATATTTAACTCTTTACATGCTAAGGATAAGTCTTCAATTCTATTTTCTCCTATCCACATATTGGTAGGATAATTCCAATTGACCATAATAATAATTAATAATTTATTTTTAATTTTTTATTTTTAACAATTGCTATTAACAAAGAAAACATTAATGGAATTTTTCTTTTATTAATTTTTTTAAATATAAAAGGAGCTATTTCTATTGCTAAATCAGCACCTTCTACTGTATCATTTTTCATAAATTTTTTCTTTGCTTGGGTAAAAGTATAGCCTTTTCCAAGATATTCTCCCATTTTACTATTTCTTCCTCCCATTGCACTTACATATAAGTCTCCCAAACCTGCCAAGCCATAGACAGTTTCTTTTTTTCCTTTAAAATAATTTGCAAGATATTTCATTTCATCAATTGATTTTCTAAATAAAGCCGATGATGTATTGTGCCACTGTCCAGCTCCAATTATCATTGAATAAATATTTTTTATAGCAGATAAAAACTCAACTCCATTAACATCTCTGCTAAATTCAGTTTGATAATAATTTGTTGAAATTAATTTTCCAATTTTTTTTGCAATGTTAATATTTTTGTTTACAACAACGGTGAAGCTTTTAACTTTTTTAGCTAATTCTATTGCTAAACATGGGCCTTTCAAAACTGAAATATTTAAATTTTTATTATACTTTCTTAATAAGCTAGACATTGAAATCAAATTTCTACCATCTAATTTAAGACCTTTTGTTAATACCAAAATAGGTGATTTATTTTTAATTTTTGATAGATTTTTTCCAATCAAGTCTATTCCGATCGAACTCACAGCAATTACAATTAAGTCCCATTTGCGATTTAAAATTTCATTTGAAAATTTATTTATTTTTAATTTTTTTGGTAAATTTATATTCAATGATGGGTGAATTTTTTTTTTTGAGTTTAATTTTTGTAATAATTTAAAGTTGTATGGCTCTGTTAAAGTAACCGAATGACCATTATCTAACAATGGTATTGAGAAAGCAGCTCCCATAGCTCCCGCACCAACAATTAATATTTTTTTCATTTTTATCTTTATGCTAAGGTTTTTTTAATTGCTTGCTTCCAACCATGCAATATATGATTTCTAAGTTTTTTGTTAATTTTTGGCTTAAAAGCTTTATCTTTTTTCCATGTATTTTTAATTTGATTTAATGTTTGAAGATAATAAACAAGAACTGAGACCAAGTAAAATGCGAGGTGTTGCTTTTCCTAAAGCAAAATACGGAGTAATTTTTGCAATAATTACGATTATTTTCGTTAGTATTGTGCTTTACAAAGATGGGATAATCAATTTTTTAATTTCTATAATCTAATTTCAATTAAAACTAGAAATTTTTTTAAAAAAGCATAACAGATATGCAAGAAAAGTTTCAGATTATCCTTGAAGAGAAAAAATATTGTTGTTAAGTTTTTGTGTGGGGGGGTCTTATGATCAAAAAAAAACTAAACAAAAAAAAAGTTAATAATAAAAGACGAAAGGTAATAAAAACAATTGGTACCGCAGCTCTTTTAGCGGGTGCATCTAATTTTTTACCAATGCCATGGATAAGAAAAGCTGATGCCTCAAATCATCTTCTAATCGGAGTGCCATCATCATTATCAACACCTTACGGGGTTGCAGATGACCAAGATCATCTAAATGGAACGATAATGGCTATTGAAGAAATAAATGCCAAAGGAGGAGTTCAGGGAAGAGAATTAAAAACTTTTGTTCCTGACTATGATAAATTATCTGCTGAAAGTACTCAATCCGCTATTGCAGCCTGTATAGACAAAAAAGTTCATGCAATTTCAAATGCATTTACATTTGCACCTATTCCAGGAATGGATACTTCTACAAAATGGAAAGCTCCATATTTGCAAGGGAACACTCAAAGACTAGCTACTGAGGAATTCAAAAAGAATCCTACGAAATATAGTCACGTTTTGCAAACCGACCCGTCAGAGGTAAATTATGGATGGACTTATCCAATGTGGCTGGATGCAATGAAAGCAACTGGGACTTGGAAGCCTGTAAATAATAAAGTTCATATAATTTCTGAGCAAACTGGTTATAATCAAACAATCCTAAAAGCTGCCAAAGAATCTTTAGCAAAATCTGGATGGGAATTAGCTGGTGATACGCAAATACAATATCCAGTAAATGATTGGGGTCCTGTAATTCGGGAATTAAAAAAAGTTGGAGCTGGAGCAATCATGTGTAATCACTGGATGGCTGCTGAAGAAGCTGCTTTTTGTAAACAGTTCAGAGCAGATCCAGTCCCAGGAGCTCTAGTTTATGTGCAATATGGCGCATCACAACCTGAGTTTTTAGAACTAGGCGGACGAGCAATGGAAGGTTTCTGTTGGAGTACAGTTCTTGGAATATATGGTGACAAAATGGGAGAAGATTTTAGAAAAGCTTATCTAAAAAGATTCCCTGAATTTGGAACATATAAAAAGAACACAATGGGTCTAGTTTATACAGGAAATGGTTATGATATTGTAAATTATCTAGCTGCTTCTTGGAACGCAACAAAAGCTCTTGGGCTCAATGATGCTGATTTTAAGAAAAACTGTGATTGGATAAGAACAAATCCATTTAGAGGAGTTTGTGGAATGATGGATATGAATAATGAATATCAGGAAGCTTTACATTACCCAGATAATGGTTTTGGAAATCAATCTGACTCACATGAAACTGGAATGGGACAACTATTTGTTCAAGTTCAAAATGTTCAGCATAGGATCATATGGCCAGATGCTTACAGTCAATCTAAATTAGAGGGCTGTGACTGGTGGTAAGATCTAATTATATAATTTAAAAAAGGGGGCGACTACTCGCCCCCTTTTTACATAAATCCAAATAATAGAAAATGTTCGAATGAATAAAGAATTTGCTGAAAATTTTTTTTCCTGCAAAAACATTAGTATAGATTTAGGTGGAAGAGAAATTTTAAGAAATATTAATATTGATATAAAACCTGGTGAAGTTCTAGGTATAATTGGTCCTAATGGTGCAGGTAAAACATCTTTAATAGAAATACTATCAGGACGATATAAGCAAAAAACAGGTGATGTAATTTATAAAGATCAAGTTATAAACAATAAGCCTTTATATGAAAGAGCACGTATGGGTATTGGAAGAACTTACCAAACTCCTGTGGTTCCTGAAGAACTAACAGTGGGGGAGACTCTTAAGGCTGCAAGACAATCAACAAAACCTTATTTACCTGTTACAGATGCAGAGTATGCGGCTGATTTAGTAAAATTTAAAGTTAGCTGGGATATGGCTAATACAAAATTAGAAACCTTTAACAGAAGAAAACTTTTAATGACCAGTGTTCTCATGAGAGAACCAGATATTATTTTAATGGATGAACCTGCTTCAGGTTTAATAAATGCAGAAATAGATGAAATAGATAATACGTTAAGAATGCTCTCAAAAGAAATGAACATAGCAGTTTTGATTGTAGAACATAGAATTGAGTTGCTAGAGACAATTGCAGACAGAGTTGTTGTAATGGATGCTGGTGAAATTATTGCAGAAGGAAATTTAGAGGATGTTATTAATAATCCAAAAGTAAAAGAGGCTTATTTTGAGGGTTAAGTTTTATGAGTAATATTTTAGAAATTAAAGGTTTGTCAGCAGGTTATGGTCCTTTAAGAGTAATTCATGATTTAGATCTTATAATTCAGTCAGGTGAGCGTGTTGGAATTGTAGGATTAAACGGACATGGAAAAACAACTTTATTTTATGCTATTGCAGGACTTACTCACTGGCAAAGAGGCTCAATTAAAATTAGTGGTAAAGAAATTGGTCGAACAAGAAGTCAAGGACCAGGAAGGTATACCCATATAGTTGTTAAAGAAGGCTTGGCAATTATGCCCCAGGGAGATGAAATTTTCCACGGTCTTACTGTCGAAGAGCATTTGGATAGTGGTGCATTTACTCCTCTGTCCTGGAAAAATAGAAAACAAAAAAGAGAAGAAATTTTAGAAATTTTCGAGCCTTTAAAAAAATTAATTAACACTCCAGTAGGAAGGCTTTCAGGTGGAGAAAGACGAATGGTCTCTATAGGTAGAGGTATGATGTCTGAAGCTAAGCTATATATGGCTGATGAACCAACATTGGGACTAGCACCAAAAATTGGAAAAGGAGTACTAGAAGCATTATTGAAAATTGATTTAAAAGACTCTGCGATGATTATAGCTGAACAAAATGTAGCTTTATTAGAGGGAAAGGTAGATAGAATTATTGGTATGCATGCTGGTAAATTAAAGGGAGAGGCGTCATCCTCTCTATCGATGGGTTTAAAAAACTAATTTATGAACGATATAATTTTTTTAGTTATTAACGGTATAACGGTTGCTTCTATTTATGGATTAATTGCTGTTGCAGTTTCAATAACTTGGTCAGCTTTAGGTTTATTAAATTTAAGTTATGGTTTTATATTTTCATTTGCAGGATATGGAGCGTGGTTAGCTGAAAGACATATATATGGTGAACCAATTTTTGTGATGTTCATGGGTATAGCAGCTGGAATAGTTGGGGGTGTTATGGTTTGTTTAATTGTGTTCATTCCAGTGCACGATAAACCTAATTTTACAATTAGAGGAATGATAGGAACACTTGCAGTAAGTTTAATTGGTGGTCAAATTTTACTTCAAAATTTTGGGCCAAAAGCAAAACTTCTTCCAGAATTTTTTGGTTATGGTAAAATTAAAATTTTAGACGTTACACTTACTGCAGACAAAATTGGGATAATTTGCTCATCAATTTTAATGCTTACAATTGTCGTAAAATGGATGAAATCTAGTAGAAGAGGATTGGAAATTAGAGCTATGATGATGAACCCTCATGCTGCAAGTATTGTTGGGATCGGAGTGCGAAAGACAGGAATATACGTTATGGCAGTCACTGGTGCTATGACAGGTCTTTCTGCTGCACTACTCTCTCAAACATATTATCTATCTCCATTTAGTGGTCTAACTCCAATGATTAAAGGTGTAAGTATAGCTTTAATGGGTGGACTAGGAAGCGTTAGAGGAGCTGTTATTGCTGCAATTATTCTTGGATTTAATGAAGCACTGACCACAAAATTCTTGGGTGGAAGATATGTTTTAATGACTCAATTTGCACTAATCATAATTGTACTAATTATCAGGCCTAGAGGTATTGCTGGTATATTAGATAAAGCGAGAGAAGCATGAGCGATATTAAAACAAAAAAAAGGAAAACCTGGAAAAATCCATTGGCGGTATGGGGAGCTAAAGGTGGTAATCACGAAGTTCCAACACCTGAATGGAAAAATCCACATCAAATTTGGAGAGACACTAAAGCATTTAAGGTCCCAACAACTAAAATTGGCAGATTTCATTATGAATATAAGTCAAGCAACCATGGTGAAAAAATTTGGAATAGACTAAGGTGGTGGCCAACTAGAAGAACAATATTACTTACACAGGGTGTATACAACAGGAAAAGTCTTAAACCAGAAAAAATCAGAAAAGATAAAAGGCCAATATTTTGGTTCTTAAGTCTATTGGCTTTAGCAATAATGCCTTTTATTTTACCAGAAGGATATAAAAATAGCTTGCTAACAGCTGGAGGAATTTTTGGAATTTATGCATCTATAAATCTTTGCTGGACACTTGTAATTGGAACTGCAGGAATATTCTCTTTAGCTACGTACGCCATAGTTGGAATGTCAGCATTTTTAACTACCTGGTTATCAATAAATTTAGGCTTGCCGTGGTGGATGTTACCTATGATTGGTATGTTTGTTGGGCTAGCATTTGGAGTTATTATAGCCCTACCCGCTTTAAGATTAGATGGTTTTTATTATGGACTTTTAACTTTAGGTCTTAACGAACTTTGTAGAGTATTTATCACAACTTCTCATGCATTTGGTGCTGCATCAGGTGGGTTGTATGGAGCTGACACTTTTATTAATGACAACTGGGCACCTATGACACAAACTATCGTACAATATTACTCTGGATTTGCATTATTAATTGCAGCACTTTTTCTATTTAGATTTGTAGATGGCAAAAGATTAGGTAGAATTCTAAAATTAGCACCTGAAAAAAAAGAAGCATTTGCAGAAGCATCAGGTGTTAACTATAAAAGGGCAAGAGTTACTGTCTTTTTAATATCATCAATCGCATTAGGATTTATAGGAGGATTTTATGCTGCTTATTATAGAGGCAGTGCATTTGATATATTCTCTTTTCATACTGTAATCATGGGATTAGCAATGATTACAATTGGTGGTATTGGTAGAGCTGATGGTGCTGTAGCAGGTACTTTAATTATAGTAGTTTTAGATAGAGTTCTAGTAGAACTTGGTCCATATAGATATATCATAATAGGGTTGATAATGATGTTTACAATTCTTTTTTTGAAAAATGGATTATTTGGAGTAAGAAAACAATTTAGAGATTGGAGAGATAAAAAGAAAGGTGAAGCAAGATCATCAAGATTAGAAAGAGGAGGAGAAATGTTACCAGAACAAGCAACTGAGACAGATAATAAAGATGAAATATACAGAAGAAGATATGACAAAATGCAGAGAGAGTTTTTAAAAACCTTAATTTGCGATGAGATTATTGAAGAACACAAACAGAAACCTTTAGGACAGCACAGCGAGGCTTTGGAAAGAGTTTGCTATTATTTTAGAAGAGGCGCTATGAATGATAAATATGTTGTAAAATGTGAAGAGCCCTTTAAAAAATATAAAATAATGGCTCTTTCGGGAGTAAGAGGAAGATCTCCTCGATTAGTTGAGGACAAAATTTATGATACAGTTGAGGCTGCTTATCATGGGCTGTTCTTAAGAAGAATTCAAGATTTAATGGAGGCATAAAATGGCAGAAATAAAAGTATTTGGATATACAAATAAACTTTCAGTTAAACCAGGAGATAAAATAGATTTTCATGTATCTGCAGATGGAACTAAAACTGCAAATGCACAATTAGTTAGATTAATTCATGGAGATGAACATCCTAATGGACCAGGATATATGGATGAGCAAGTGGATTGTGAATTAAATGGAGTGTGGAATGTAAAAAAACAATTCACTCAACTTGGTTCATTTTTAAAGGTTGAGGATCCAAACAATCATCTTGCTATTGATGGAGATTTTACTGTTTTTGGATATATCAATCCATCAACACCTCATACTGGTGCTCATCAATGGATATTTTGCAGATGGAATAATAAAACAAATGAAGGTTATGGAATAGGTATTAATAAAGATGGCCATTTAGAGTTAGTAGTTGGTGATGGAAAAGAAGTAGATTATTTAGTCTCAGAGTTACCAATGGTTAAAAAGATTTGGTATTTTGTTGCTGGAACATTTAATTATAAGACAAAAGAAGCAACTTTATATCAAGAGGGAGTAGTTAATCGTTATAACTCTTTACTTGGAAAAGTTGTTCCTTACGACTACAGGTCTCACACAAAAACAACTTTTAGATTTAAACAGAAAAATAATCCTAAAACGCCTTTTTTAGTTGCAGGTGCAATAGATAATCATGAATTAAGAGGTGATTTTGTTTCTGGAACTTTTGCAGGAAAAGTAGATAGACACGGTGTTTGCAGTAAAGTTTTATCTAAAGATGAATTAGATAAAATGAAACTTGGTGAAATGCCACCAAAAGAAAACATTGTTGCTTATTGGGATACCACGGAAGGATATAATGAAAATGGTATTAACAATACTGTAATTGATATTGGTCCAAACAAATTAAATTCGATTGGTAATAATCATCCTGTCAGGGCAATGACTGGTTGGAATTGGTCTGGTAAAAATGATTGTTTTAGACTTGCGCCTAAAGAATATGGAGGAATAGATTTTCACCCTGACTCAATCACTGATGCTAAATGGGATGTTACAAATTCTTTAATAATTCCAGATAATTTAAAAAGTGGTGCATATGCTATGAAATTAAAAGCTGGCACAAACGGAAGTCAGCTTAGTGAAGAATATATTGTATTCTTTGTAAGAGCAAAAGTTCCAAAAGCAAAAATATGTTTTTTATTTCCAACAGCAAGTTACCTTGCTTATGCTAATGAAAAACTAAGTTTTGAGGCTCAAATTATTCAGCCAATGACAGGTCAACCACCAACTATTACAGATATAGATGTTGAACAATATAAAAACCCAGAATTTGGTTTGTCTACATATGATAGCTATGCGGACGGAGCTGGAGTGTCTTTTGTCTCATACCGAAGACCAGTTTTAAATATGAGACCAAAATATAGAACCTCTGGGATGGGTATTACTTGGCAGTTCCCAGCTGATTTGTCGATAATTGGATGGTTAGAACATCATTATAAAGATGAGTATGAAATTCTTACAGATGAAGATGTACATTTAGAGGGTCTTGATGCATTGAAACCTTATAATTGTGTATTATCTGGAACTCATCCTGAATACACTTCTGAAAAAATGCTTGATGCTTTTGAAGATTATGTAGCAGAGGGAGGAAGATTTATTTACATGGGTGGTAACGGCTTCTATTGGGTTGTTGGTCACTATGAAAATGAACCATGGTGTTTAGAAGTAAGAAAACTAGATGCTGGTATGAGAGCATGGGCAGCTAAACCAGGAGAATATTATATGCAAACAACTGGCGAAAGAGGTGGTTTGTGGAGAATGAGGGGTCGTGCTCCTCAAAAATTCTCTGGAGTAGGATTTATAGCTGAAGGTTTTGACACTGCTGAAACTTATAGAAAAATGCCAGATGCATGGCATAGAACTGTTTCTTGGATAACAGAGGGAGTTGAAGGAGAAATTTTTGGTGATCATGGATTAGCTTACGGAGGTGCAGCAGGTATAGAGTTAGATAGATATGATCTTTCTTTAGGAACTCCTCCTCACACGAAGATAGTTGCTTCATCTGGTGGTCACAGTGATAATTATGTCCTTGTAACTGAAGAACTCCTTTATGCTTATGCAGGTTTAGTTGGATCTTTAGATTATAGAATAAGAGCTGATATGACTTATTTTACAGCACCAAATGAAGGTGCAGTATTTTGTACTGGTTCTATTGGTTATGGTCAATCATTGCCATGTAATAATTTCCAAAATAACACCTCTACAATCCTTAAAAATGTTGTGAACGCATTTGCAAAAGAAAAAAAACTACCTGGTGGCTTATGGACTTTAGAGGAAAAACAATGGAAATAAGGTAGTGTAAATGACTACATTGTTAATAGTAACTATTGTTATAATTCTTTTAGCTGCATTGTTGGTTTTTTTATATGCCTAGACAGATGATATGTGTGGAATAGTAGGAATTTATTTAAAATCTAAAAGATTTGAGGGCTCTCTAGGAAATATGCTTTCAGATATGCTTATTAACATGGGCTCTAGAGGACCAGATAGTGCTGGATTTGCTATTTATAAAGAGGATGAAGAGGAAAATTTCAAGTATTCACTGTGCTTAAATGGTGCTGATTATGAAAAATTTAAAAAAGAAATTTTAAATAAAATTACTATTTCAAAAATTGAAAAAAACTCTGATCATGTAATCATGAAATCAAAAGATCACCCGAGTGTTGTTATTAAAGTGCTGAATAAAAATTTTAAGGAAATTTCTATTGTTGGATATGGTAAATCTATTGAAATATTTAAACAAGTTGGAGAACCAAAAGATGTCGTGAAAAAATTTAATCTTCAAAGTTTTAGTGGTACTCATGGTATTGGTCATACAAGAATGGCAACTGAAAGTGCGATTACCACTGATGGTTCACATCCTTATTCTACAGGTGAAGACGAATGTTTAGTTCATAATGGATCATTATCAAATCATAATAATCTTAGAAGAAAATTAAAAAAAGGAGGTATAAATTTTAACTCTGAAAATGATACAGAGGTAGCAGCTGGATATATATCTAAAAATTTATCAAATAAAAAAAGTTTAAATGATACACTCAAGGATGGTCTTAAAGATTTAGATGGATTTTATACTTTTATCACTGGTACTAGAAAAGGTTTTGCTGTTTTAAGAGATGAGATTGCATGTAAACCAGCTGTAATTGCAGAGACAGATGATTATGTTGCTATTGCTTCAGAGTTTCAAGCTATGGCTCATTTACCAAATGTAAACAATGCGAAAATTTTTGAGCCTGAACCAGGTGTAGTTTATTCTTGGGGGAATTAATGGAATTAGATTTAAAAAAAATAAAATTGAGAGACGTTAATGATAAATTACAAAATTTAGATCGAAAACAAAATCAAAGAGATTTTAATATAATAAATCCTGAGGGAAATCATGCAATATGTGCAGGTCTAACTGAGGAGATGAATGTAACAATTAAAGGTCATGTTGGATATTATTGTGCTGGCATGAATCAAAAAGCACAAATTACTATAGATGGAAATGCAGGGACTGGTGTTGCAGAAAATATGATGTCTGGAAGAGTTCATGTTAAAGGCAATGCCTCTCAATCTGCAGGTGCTACTGCACATGGTGGACTATTAATTATTGATGGAGATGCAAGTTCTAGATGTGGCATATCAATGAAAGGTGTAGATATAGTTGTTAAAGGATCTGTTGGTCATATGTCAGGTTTCATGTCTCAATCAGGCAATCTTGTTGTATGCGGAGATGCTGGAGAGGCATTAGGTGATAGTTTGTATGAAACAAATATTTATATAAAAGGCAATGTTAAATCTTTAGGTGCTGATTGTGTTGAAAAAAAAATGGATAAAAATCATATTAAAAAATTAAATAAATTTTTAAAGGAAGCTGATATTAAAAATCTTAAAGCTGAAAATTTTAAAAGATATGGATCAGCAAGAAAATTGTATAATTTTAAAGTAGATAACATAGGAAATTATTAAATATGAGTAAAAAAATTAAAACTCATCCAAGACAATCATGGACATTTGATGAATATACTAATTCTGAAATAAGAAGAGCAGCTTCAACTGGTATTTATGACATTAGAGGTGGAGGGTCAAAAAGAAGGCTTCCTCATTTTGATGATTTACTTTTTTTAGGTGCCTCAATGTCACGGTATCCACTCGAGGGATACAGAGAAAAATGCACTACTAATGTTACTTTAGGAACACGTTATGCAAAAAAACCATTAGAACTTGACATACCAATCACAATAGCTGGAATGAGTTTTGGTGCTTTGTCAGGTCCAGCTAAAGAGGCGCTTGGAAGAGGAGCAAGTGCAGCTGGCACATCTACAACTACAGGGGATGGAGGAATGACACCAGAGGAAAGAGGTCAATCAAAACAGTTAGTTTACCAACTTCTACCTTCAAGATATGGAATGAATCCAAATGACTTAAGAAAAGCAGATGCTATCGAAGTGGTCATAGGTCAAGGGGCTAAACCAGGTGGTGGTGGAATGTTATTGGGTCAAAAAATTAACGATCGAGTTGCTAAAATGAGAACATTACCAAAAGGAGTTGATCAAAGATCTGCTTGCAGACATCCTGATTGGACAGGTCCTGATGACTTAAAAATAAAAATTTTAGAATTAAGAGAGATTACTAAGTGGAAAGTTCCAATATTTATAAAGATAGCTGGCGCAAGACCTTATTATGACACAGCTTTAGCAGTAAAAGCTGGTGCGGATGTTGTTGTTCTTGATGGTATGCAGGGTGGTACTGCGGCAACACAGGAAGTATTTATTGAAAACGTTGGTCAACCAACATTAGCATGTATTAGACCAGCTGTAGATGCGTTACAAGATTTAGATGTTCATCGCGAAGTTCAACTTGTCATCTCTGGTGGTATAAGAAATGGAGCTGATGTTGCAAAAGCGTTAGCTTTAGGTGCAGATGCTGTCTCTATTGGTAGCGCAGCAATGATTGCTATAGGTGACAATGATCCAAAATGGGAAAAAGATTACAAAAAATTAGGCACTACTGCAGGCGCTTATGATGATTGGCATGAAGGTAATGACCCTGCCGGTATATCTACTCAAAATCCAAAATATATGAAAAGACTAGATCCAATTAAAGCAGGTCGAAAACTTACAAATTATCTTAAAGTTATGACATTAGAAGCTCAAACACTTGCAAGAGCATGTGGTAAAAATAGTTTACACAACCTTGAACCTGAGGACTTATGCGCATTAACAGTTGAGGCAGCTGCAATGGCTAGGGTTCCTTTAGCAGGAAGTAATTGGATACCAGGAATAAGTGAAAAAAATGATTGATAGAAATCATTTAAATACATAAGATAAAGGATGCCAAAAAATTTATCTCAAATTGCAAGACAAAAAAAAATTAAATATTTTTTAATTAGTTTTGTTGATCTCTTTGGTGTTTTAAGATCTAAATTAGTACCAGCTCAAGCAATATCAGAAATGCAAAAAAATGGTGCTGGATTTGCTGGGTTTGCAGCTTGGCTTGATATGACACCAGCAGATAGTGATATGTTTGGTGTACCTGATCCGAACAGTTTAATACAATTACCTTGGAATAAGGAAATAGGTTGGTTGGCTTCAGATTTGTACATGGATGGTAATACAGTCAAAGCTTCACCAAGAGTAATGTTGAAAGAGCAGATTAAGAAACTGTCTCAAAAAAAACTTCAAATGAAATCAGGTGTTGAATGTGAATATTTTTTAATTTCTGAAGATGGTTCCAAAATTGCAGATTCAAGAGATATTCAATCAAAACCTTGTTATGATCAATCTGCTCTTATGAGACGGTATGATCTAATTAAAGAAATTTGTGACAGTATGATCGAACTAGGATGGAAACCATATCAAAATGATCACGAGGATGCGAATGGTCAATTTGAGATGAATTGGGATTACTCGGATAGTTTAATTACAGCTGATAGACACGTATTTTTTAAGTTTATGGTGAAAAGTTTAGCTGAAAAGCACGGTTTAAGGGCTACTTTTATGCCAAAACCTTTTCACAATTTAACAGGTAATGGTTGTCATGCGCATGTTTCGGTTTGGAACAGAAAAATTAATAAATTCTTAGATAAAAAAGACAATCTAGGATTAAGCAAACTTGCTTACAATTTTTTGGGTGGGGTTATAAATAATGCCCAAGCTCTTTCAGCTTTTTTCAACCCGACGATCAATAGCTACAGAAGAATCAATGCTCCTCCAACAAAATCTGGTGCAACATGGTCTCCAAGTAGTATTTCATATACCGGAAATAACAGAACTCACATGATTAGAATACCCGATCCAGGAAGATTTGAACTTAGACTAATGGATGGCTCTGCAAATCCTTATTTGCTACAAGCTGGTATTATTGCTGCCGGACTTGAAGGTATAAACAAGAAATTAAATCCAGGAAAACCATTACACTGTAATATGTATACTGACTATAAAAAATATTCTAAACTAAAAAAACTTCCAAATGATATTGGACAAGCACTCAAGCTTCTAGAAAATAGCAAATCGTTAAATAATGCTTTTGGCAAAGACGTCATTAAAAGTTACGTTAAATTAAAAAATTCTGAAATTAAAGATTTTAAAAAAAAAGAAACTTTTAATAAAAAGAGACCAGTAACAATTTGGGAGAAAAATAATACTTTAGACTGCTAAAGTGAAAAATCTACACATAATCCAAAATTGGAAATTTACAAAGTTTTTATTAAATAAAAACTTTATGTTCAGTAGAAGACTTGTGTTACAAAATATCTCTTCTAAACTTTTGATAAATGCTTTCAAAACAATTTCAAGCTGGAAAAACTATAATACTACTCCTCTCTTATCACTTGATAAATTAGAAAAACATTTAAATATTAACAAAATATTTTACAAAGATGAGTCCAAAAGATTTCATTTAAAATCCTTTAAGGCATTAGGAGGAGCATATGCTGTTGAAAGTATATCTAAAGAAAAAAAAAATATAATTATTTCTTCAGCTACAGCCGGGAATCATGGAAGATCTGTTGCATGGGGCGCAAAAAGATTAGGTTTAAGATGTAAAATTTTTGTTAGTCAATACGTAAGTAATTCGAGAGTTAAAGAAATTAAAAAATTTGGAGCTGATGTTATAAGAGTTAAAGGAGATTATGAAAAATCGCTTAATGAATGTAAAAAGTTATCGAAAAAAAATAATTGGAAAATTGTACAAGATGTTGCAACAAGAGATTACAAATTAGTCCCTCAACTTACAATGGCAGGATATTCAATTATGATAAGAGAAATATCTAAACAAACTAATCAATATATAACCCATATTTTTTTACAAGCTGGTGTAGGAGGAATGGCTGCCGGTGTTGTCGCTGGTGTTGCTAAATATTTTAAAAGAATTCCAAAAATTATAATTGTTGAGCCTGATAGAGCTGATTGTGTACTTCAGAGCATCAAAAATAATAGACTTAAAAAAATTAAGATTAAAAAAGAGAGTATGATGGGTGGAATGTCATGTAATGAAATGTCATATATTCCTTGGCAAGTATTAAAAAAAGCAAGCAATTGTTGTGTATCTGTAAGTGATCGATATGTTGCCAAAACTGTAGCTATGTTAAAAGATAAAAAGCTTAGCACGAATTCAATAATTGGTGGAGAATGCTCCACACCTGGAATTATAAGCCTAATTGGTGTTTGTAATAATTATAAGACTAAAAAACTTATTGCACTTAACGAAAAATCTAATGTTTTAGTAATAGGATGCGAAGGTAATGCAGATGTTAAACTTTACAAACAACTGCTATCTAAAGGAAGAAAATAAGACTCACATGACAAAAATTGCAATATTTTGGATCAGGGAAGATTTTAGAATAGAACATAATCCAGCACTTTCTTTTGCTAGTAAAAATCACGATAATGTTATTGGATTATATATTTATAACAAAGCTGATTTTGATAAAAAACGAGAAGCACAAAAATGGTGGCTTTATAAATCTTTAGAGGAATTTAAGTTACAATTATCTAAATACAAAATTAATCTTCAAATATTAGAGGGTGATGAGCTGGAGGTGTTATCAAAGATAAAAAAAAAAGATAATATTTCGGTTTATTGGAATAAAATATACGAACCAGATGTAATTACTAAAGGTAAAAAAATTAGAGACGCTTTTTTAAAAAATGAAGTTCAATTTAAATATTTTAAAGGAAATATTTTAAACGAATTTCAAGAAGTAACTAAAAACGATGGAACACCCTTCAAAGTATTTAGTCCATTTTGGAGAAATGCTGAACAAAAATATTTAAGCTTACCTCCAACTAAAAATTATATTGTAAAAAAAAAGACAAAGTCAATAACAGTTTTCAAGAATTGTATTGAGCCTAAAGATATTTTGCCTAAAAAGAAGTGGTATAAAAAATTTGAAGAGTACTGGAAAGTTTCAGAAAATGAATCAAAAAAAGTTCTTAATAATTTAATTGAAAAAAAAATTCAACATTATGGAACAGCAAGAGACTATCCATCAGTTGCAGGTACTTCAAAATTATCACCATATATTAAACATGGTCAAATTCACGTTAGTACGATTTGGCAAAAATGCAATGAAATTAAATCAAAAGGAATTGGTTACAGAAAATATATCAATGAATTAGGTTGGCGTGAATTTTCACATAGCTTAATAAATTATTTTCCAGAATTTTTAAAAGGTAATTATCGAAAAGAATTTGATCATTTTCCATGGGTAAAAAACGAAAAGTTCCTAAAAGCATGGAAATCAGGAATGACAGGCTATCCTATTGTAGATGCTGGAATGAGGGAATTATACGAAACAGGATGGATGCATAACAGAATTAGAATGGTAGTTGGTTCTTTTTTGGTTAAGCATTTGAGAATTAATTGGACTGAGGGTGAAAAACATTTTAGAAATTGTTTATTAGACTTTAATAAAGCAAATAACTTAGCCCAATGGCAATGGGTTGCTGGTTGTGGAGCAGATGCTGCTCCTTATTTCAGAATATTTAATCCAATTTTACAGGGTGAAAAATTTGATAAAGAAGGTGTATATGTGAAAAAATGGGTTCCTGAATTAAGCAAAGTACCTAATAAATTCATTCATAAACCATGGGAAATGGAGGGTAAATACCAAGAAGCTATAAAGACTATAATAGGCAAAGATTATCCTAAACCAATTGTGATACATGAGAAAGCAAGAGCCTCTGCATTAGAAGCCTTCCAATCTTTAAAAAGATAAAAATATAGTCTAATATAATTCATGAATATAATTAGTGGCTATATTTATTTATTTTTAGCTATAATCTTTGGAGTACTTTCAAGTGGATATCTTAAAACCACTGATAATTTTTCAAATATTATACCCACAATTTTTTGCATTATTACAATTATATCATGTATTTTTTGTCTATCCAAAACGATGAATATACTACCTGTGGGTTTCACTTATGCCACTTATGGGGGTATGACCATTACTGGTGTAACTCTATTTAGTATTTTTAAATATAATCAGGTTCCAAATATTTACGGAGTTTTAGGAATTTTTTTTATCGTAATTGGTGTTGTATTACTTAACACAGTTGCAAAGGCTAACTAGCTACCAATAAAATGATGAATAATTGTTCTATTTTGTTGCTCTAAACGATGTTCAAACAAATATAAACCCTGCCAAGTTCCAAGTAACAATTTTCTGTCTTTGATACTTAGAGAGATTTGATTATTAGTTAATGAGGATTTTATATGCGCCGGCATGTCATCTTTACCCTCAGTAGTATGTACATAAAATTTGTTATTCATAGGTACCAATTTATCAAAATAATTTATTAAATCTGTTTGAACATCTGGATCAGCATTTTCTTGAACAATTAAAGATGCGCTGGTGTGTTGAATACTTAAATTAATTATACCATTTTTAAAATTATTTTTTTTAATCCACTGAATTGTCTGATCAGTGAATTCATACAACCTTTGACCGGCAGTACTTATTTTAAGGTTAAAGAATTCTTGCTTCATTATTTTTTTCCATAGAAGTTAATTCATATAATCGACTGATAGTTCTTTTAAATGGTTTTTCTAATAATCTAGAAGAAGTAAACTGATCTATATTTTGATTGGCGGTTACTGCTAGAGGAATATTTTTATCATATATGATATCAATTAAATTTATAAATCGCTGTTGTTGATTAGAATTAACATCATTAAATTGTGGAATATTATCAAGAGTAATAAATTTACATTTTTTAATTATCTCTAAATAATCCTCTGCACCAAGATTTTGGTTACATAAATCATCAAAATTAAATCTAGCCACCCCTTCATAAAAATTTTCTATCTTAAATTCTCTTCCTTTGACATTAACAGTTTTGGAAAAGTAATTTTTATCTTTTGTGATAGTTCTAAAAAATTTATTTATTTTAAAATTTGTTTCTTGGTTAAGAGGATAAAAATATCTTTGTTTTTGGTTTTCACCAGACTTTCTATAATCATCTTCTATCTTAAGTTCAAACTCATTTGATTGTTCCTTCATAATTTTAATAAAAGGCTTGAACTGATCTCTTTGGAGACCATCTTTATAAAGTTCAGAAATTTTTGTATTTGAGGTTAAAATAATTTTAATATTTTCTTTAAAAATTTGTTCAAATAACTTTCCTAAAATCATTGCATCGACTATATTTGTTACTTGAAACTCATCAAAATAAATTAATTTTGTTTTGGATTTTAAGTCTTTTACAAATTGATTGATTATATTTTCCTCATTTTTTTCTTTTCTCTCATGCGCAAAATCATGAAAGTTCAACATAAACTCATTGAAGTGTCGTCTTAATTTTTTATCCTCTACTAAATCAAAAAAAAAATTTAATATCATAGTCTTTCCAACACCGACCCCACCATGTAAATAAAAGGCTTGTTTTATATTTCTTTTAAAAAAGAGTTTATTAAAAATTGATTGATTAAAATTTAATTTATAAAAACTTTTAAGTTGATCAATAATTGCTAATTGATAAGTGTTTATTTCTAAATTATTTTTTATACAAAAATTTTGAAAAAGATTATCTAAGTTCATTTTTTTGTTTTAAAATCAATACCATATTCTGATCTTGGTCCCTTGCGTAATCCAAATGGGCCTGAGATAAATATAGTTAATGGTCTTGTGCCTGGCTTAAGATCTACTCTATGTAGATTATTTGCTGACCTAAAACCAATATAACCAGGAGGTCTCCAAAATTTCCCTGTACTTAATGTTTCCCAATAACCACCCCTCAAAACAATTGTTATATAGGGAAATGTATGGTTGTGCACACCATCACCGTGATCATCAGCTAGCATCTCATGTATTAATATATTGAATGGAAACCACTTTGGTCTGTGTCTCATTAAAACATAATAGCGGTTCATCCAGGGCTTTGCTTCACTGAATTTTGGATGAGAAGGCCCTCTATCTAATACAACTTTTTTTCTGCCGATCTTATCTAAAAATTTTAAGATCATAGTTAATTATACTGAATAATACTTCCATTCTTAACTAAAAATAAATTATTATTAAAAATAAATGGCCTTGAAACAAGGTTAGAAGAAACCTTTTCAACTTTTAGAATGTTACTATTTTGTAAATCTACCACAATCATTTTACCATCAGAATTTGTTAAATATAAATTTTTGTTACCTATTGCAAATCCTATTGGGTAAGTATTTTTTCTTTTTTTTTGTTTGTAAATTTTGAAAAGATCAGTCATTCTGATTATATTTCCCCTATCCTTTTCTATTACATACAAATAACCTTCATTTGAAACTGTGAATATTAAATTTCCGGTTATCACTGGAGTAATATTGGAATTAATATCGTTTATCCAGTTTGTGGTGCCTGTTTTTACGTCAATTGAATAAAATTCATTTTTATTATTTGAAATAAAAATAGAATTACCATCAGAAACAAGTTGTGAAGTTTTGAAATTATATGTTTCATTGATAATACTGCTACTTTGAGTTGGTAATTGCCAAATAATCAGACCACTATCAACATTAACTGCTGTTATGTCACCAATTGAATTACTAAAAACTATCATATCACCGATTATAATTAATGAATACTTTGAGTTTGATATGGTAAAAGAATCATCTGTTTGTAAGTTCCAGCATTCTGATCCATCATATATTTTATAACACCTCAGGGTATTTTTATAATCGATAACAAAAAATTTATTTTTATGTTTTTTTATTTCTGAATTAAAAGGATAGGTATTATTTTTAGACCAATTCAATTCACCAGTATTACTGTTTATAGAGTAGTATTTTGCTATGCTGTCACTAATCAAAATAGTTTCTTCATGTAAAATGAAATTTAACTTTGGATATAATTTTTTTTCAGCTTTGGAATAATGATTTTTTTTCCATATGACTTTTTGGTTTTTATCATACTTTAAGATTGATCCTTTTTTATCAAAAAATATAATTTCATTTCCAAAAAATAGAGGTTTAAAATTGATTTGATTTAATTCCTCTAGCTTAGAAAATTTATAACTTCCAATTTTGTCTAGTTCTCCTTTGTATTTTTGCGAGCCAAAATTATTTTGATTATCGATGAATTTATTGTTTGTTTTTATTGCTGATAAATCTAGATTTAACTCTTGATTAAACTCTTGAACTTCGATCTTGTCTTCTGCAAATACTTTTTTTAATTTTGATTGAGCAGATAGTTCTTTCTCTTTATCTTTCCATATTCTTGAATTTTCGTTTAATGAACAATTGTTTATGAAAATAAGCGCTATTAATAAGATAACTAATCTATTCACTCAAATCTCTGTTCAATCTTTTGTCTGCTTGTAACCTTATATCTGGATTGGGGTTTTCTAAACCGATTATTTGATTGAAAAACTCTTTTGCCTTCTGATTTTGATCCTTAGCATAAAAATACTCCGCCATTAGGTATAAAGCATGTGATTTCCAAACACTTTTTGAGTTAATTAATGGATTTAGTAAATTTAACAAATCACCCTCTGATGATTGATCAGCATTAAAAAGAGCTTTTTTGTAAATGACTAAGTTTTTGATTTCATCATCTAAAGATATTTGGTCAATCAAAATGTCAAATAACTCATTTATCTGTTGTTGATCTGAAATAAGTTCATTATCAATTATAAAATAAAGTGATAAAGGAGAATAAGTTGGATCCTTTTCATTTATTATTTCAATTAACTTAGTGGTAGTTTTTTGTATATTATTTTCTGAATATTCAATTGTAACTAAATTAAA
>CACHCH010000011.1 GCA_902578255.1 uncultured Pelagibacteraceae bacterium | reverse complement strand
TAGAATGGATTAAATTTAATACAGGTGCAAACATAACTGATAAAAAAAATGCAAATTTTGCAATTGGTACTTGGAATGACCTTTTGCCATTAGAAGAATTCAAGAAGGGTGACGAGCAAAATCCTGATCAATCCTGTACTATAATTTGTCAGTCTCAATTTGAAAAACCAAATGCCATGATTACTGGTCCTGGTATTAAAAATTCTAAAAGTATATTTTTACCTGATAGAGAGATTATAAAAAAAAATAACCAGCAATTTCCATTAGGGCTTGATTTTTATTTTGTTGATAATGAAAAATTCTATTCAATACCAAGATCATTAAAAATAGGAGAACTATAAAATGTATGTATCAGTAAAAGGAGGAGAAAAGGCAATAAATAACGCACATTCCTGGTTATCTGAAATAAGAAGAGGCGATGTAAATGTAGCAGAATTAAATATTAAACAAATTAGTGAACAACTAACTTTAAGTGTTGATAGAGTTATGTCAGAAGGATCTTTATATGACAAAGATTTGTCTGCTCTTGCAATCAAACAGTCTAGGGGTGACTTGATTGAAGCAATATTTCTAATGAGAGCCTATAGAACTACTTTACCTAGAATTGGTTCAAGCAAACCTATCGAAACTAGCAAAATGTTATGTCTAAGAAGAATATCTGCAACATTTAAAGATATCCCAGGTAAACAAAAGTTAGGCCCAACATTTGACTACACACACCGTTTACTTGATTTCAAGCTTCTTGCTGATGGAGAGTATGAAAAAGCTAAGATTGAAAAATATGATGATAAAGAAATCCCACATGTTTTAAGCTTTTTAAATAAAGAAGGATTAATTCAGAAAGAAATACCTAGTGGTAAATCATCTAAAGATATTACAAGAAACCCAATTAATTTTCCTTTAACAAGATCTGAACGATTGCAATCTCTTTCAAGAGGAGATGAAGGTTTTCTTCTTGGTTTAGCTTATTCAACACAGAGAGGGTATGCTAGAAATCATGCATTTGTTGGTGAATTAAGAACTGGTTATGTTGAAGTTCAATTTGAAATTCCTGAACTAGGTATAGAAATAAATATTGCTGATGTCATGTTAACAGAGTGTGAGTCAGTAAATCAATTTAAAGGGAGTAAAAAAATACCTGCTCAATTTACCCGTGGATATGGATTAGTTTTTGGTCAATTAGAGAGAAAAGCAATTTCTATGGCTTTGGTTGATAGATCAATGAGATGGAAAGAATTTGGTGAGGAGTACTTGGGTGTTGCAGCTCAAGATGAAGAATTTGTTATATCTCATTGTGACAATATTCAAGCCACAGGTTTTTTAGAACATATCAAATTACCTCATTATGTAGATTTTCAGGCAGAATTGGATTTAGTGAGAAAAATTAGAGAAGAGTATAAAAAAAATGAACAACGTACTTAAATTTAAAAATAAAAAAAATACTTTTGCAGCTCAAGATGAAATTTATAATTTCGCTTATTTAGACGAAAATACAAAAAGAATGATAAGAAGAGCTTTGATTAAAGCTCTTTGTATACCAGGTTATCAAGTTCCATTTTCATCTAGAGAAATGCCTATGCCATACGGATGGGGAACAGGAGGGGTTCAAGTCACATCGTCATGTTTAACAACTGACGATGTGATAAAAGTTATTGACCAAGGAGCAGATGATACTACAAACGCAGTTTCAATTAGAAATTTCTTTAAAAAAACTGCTAATATTGAGACCACAGAAAAAACAAGCCAAGCGTCGATAATTCAGACAAGACATAGAATTCCAGAAGAAAAGTTAAAAGAAAAACAAATACTTGTTTATCAGGTTCCAATACCAGAACCTCTTGCGTTTTTAGAACCAAGATATCAAGAAACTAAAAAAATGCATGCACTATCAGAATATGGTATTATGCATGTAAAGTTATATGAAGATATTACCAAAAATGGTCATATAGAAACAGCATATGCTTATCCGGTAAAGACAAATGATAGATATATAATGGACCCATCACCTATACCAAAATTTGATAACCCAAAAATGAACAATAACCCTGCTATTCAATTATTTGGAGCAGGAAGAGAACAAAGAATTTATGCAATACCACCATATACTGAAGTAACGAGTCTTGATTTTGAAGATTATCCATTTGATCCCTCAAAGGCACCTCATAAATGTTCTATTTGTGGATCAAATGAGAGTTTTTTAGATGAAATAATTATTGATGATGAAGGTAATAGATCATTCATATGTTCAGATACAAATTATTGTAATCAAAGAATGGAAAATAATTAAATGCAACCAATTTTGTCAGTTCATAATTTAAACAAATATTACGGTAATCAAGTGGGATGCAAAAATATGAATTTGACATTATATCCTGGGGAAGTCGTTGGTGTAGTAGGAGAATCTGGCTCAGGAAAAACAACTTTTATAAATTCAATATCAGGCAATCTCATTCCAGATAGTGGAAAAATCTTAATTGAAACAGGTAATGAAAAAATTAATTTTCTAGAAATATCCGAGTCATTGAAAAGGTTATTGATAAGAACTGAATTAGCTTTTGTTCACCAAAATCCTAGAGATGGTTTAAGATTGGATGTAAGTGCTGGTGGAAATATTAGTGAAAGATTAATGTCCATTGGACAAAGAAATTATGGAAATATTAGGCAAACTATTTTTAAATGGTTAGATAAAGTGGAAATCGATAAAAGTAGAGTAGATGATTTTCCAAGAACATTTTCTGGTGGAATGTTGCAAAGATTACAAATAGCAAAAAATTTGGTTACGAGTCCTAAAATAATTTTCATGGACGAACCAACAGGAGGTCTTGATGTATCTGTTCAAGCAAAAATTTTAGATTTGTTAAGAAAATTAGTTAGAGAATTAAATTTATCAGTTGTAATCGTTTCTCACGATTTAGCAGTGATTAGATTGTTAGCTGATAAAATTATTGTTATGAAAAATGGAGAGGCTGTTGAATCTGGACTTTGTGATCAGGTATTAGATGATCCGCAACATTCTTATACTCAGTTATTAGTTAGTTCAGTATTACAGGTTTAAAAATGATTGAACTAAATAAAATTACAAAAAAATTTACACTTCATAATCAGGGCAAAACAAACATATTAGTTTTTAATAATTTGAATTTGAAAATTAACCCTGGAGAAATTGTAGCGTTAACAGGACCATCAGGTGTTGGAAAGTCTAGTATTTTAAAAATGATTTATGGAAACTATGTTTTTCAATCAGGACAAATTAAAATTAATAATCACAACATAGATCATAAATATCCGAGAAATATTATTGAACTTAGAAAAAATATAATAGGATATGTTAGTCAATTTCTTAGAGTGATACCTCGTGTTCCTACAATTGAAATTGTTATGGAACCCTTATTAGAAATAAATTCGGATCAAGATGAAGTTCGTGAAAAAGCTGAAAAAATTTTACTAAAACTTAATATTCATAAAAACTTATGGAATTTATCGCCACTAACTTTTTCAGGTGGAGAACAACAAAGGGTTAATGTTGCTAGGGGACTGATTAGAAATTATCCATGTTTATTATTAGATGAACCAACTGCTAGTTTAGATAGTGTTAACAAAGATATTGTCTTGAATTTGATTAATGAAAAAAAAGATAAAGGGTCTTCAATAATTGGCATTTTTCATGATGAATATTCACGTAAATATTTAAAAGCTAGGGAAATAGATATTACAAAAATATCAGATGCAAAATAACGGTCAGCTTATCGTAGTCGTTGGACCATCAGGATCAGGAAAAGATACATTATTAAAAAAAGTAATTAAAAAAATTCCTAATTCCATTTTGGTAAAAAGGTACATTACTAGGAAAAAAGATTTTAAAAATGAAGATCATTACAGCATATCAATTAAAAATTTTGAAGATAAGATTTTAAAAAAACATTTCTTCGTTTACTGGAAAGCTCATGGTTTTTCATACGGTATTCCATTTAAGGAAATAAAAAAAATAGACGAAGGTAAAACAGTAATTTTTAATGGATCAAGAAAAGTACTTTTTAAAGTAAAAAAAAAAGTTAATAACGTTAAAATAATTAATATTACTGCCCCATCAACAACTATTAAAAAGAGACTTGTAAATCGAGCTAGAGAAGACAAAAAATCAATTAATAAAAGAATAAAAAGAAAAATTAATTTACTTCCAAAAAATACAATCACTTTAAATAACAATAAATCAATATCTATAGGTGCAAATAAATTAAAAAAAATAATTTTAGCTAAGTGAAAAATTTTCTAAATTTTCAAACATTCCTTTTTGGTTTTCACCAAATATATATATTTTATCAAAATTATTTATTTCATTTAAAATGATTTCTTTGTTATTTTCAATTTTTTTTAACTCAGAGTACAATTTGTTTCCCGTAACTTCTGACGCAAGGGTCATGTGAAATTTAAATTCTGACATTAAATATGGGTATCCCCATTTGTATAAAATATTTAATTGGAATTTACTTAGTTTAGAGGGATTTCTTCTATCAATTTCTTTTTTTGTAAGAGGTGACCTAAATTTAAATAATTCTCTAACTAGTCTATTGGATAACTTATTAATGTTATTATTTTTTTTATTTTGAACAAAAGCATAAAAATTATTTATTTTTTTTAATTTAAATTTATAAAATTTAAATTTTTTGAATTTTTTTGCTATGTCCTCAGTTTTTTTAAATAATAAATTAGTACTATAATTTTTGTTTAGTTTAAAAGGAGGGATAAGCGTACCGTGAAACCCATATTTTTTTGCAATTAAAACATTTTTATCTATGTTTTTTAAGTTTTTAATTCCAAATCCGTTTAGATAATTAATTCTTTGTTTGTTATTTATTAACTTTGCATTAAGTGGATCCCAACCGAACCAATATCTGCCAAATTCTTCTAGATTACTTTCTTTTGGAGGTGCATAGTAAATAGCATATCTGGAATATTTTTTCATAATTCAACCTTTAATACTTATATAAATTTTTTTCTCAAATTTAAAATATTTGTAACAATTCATGTGTATTAAAAAGTAATGCAGGAGTATATTTTAAATAACGCCATGATAATTAAAAAGGATGAGATTATTCATGGCCATATAAGAATTAAAAATAATAAGATCGTCGATATCAGTAGTGGATTAAGTAATAACAAAAATTCAATAGACTGTGAAAAAGATTACATCTCTCCAGGATTAGTTGAACTACATACCGACAATCTTGAAAGACACATGACACCAAGACCTAAAGTCTCATTTCCTGTAGAAAATGCAATTTTATCTCACGATAGGGAATTGGCATCTGTTGGAATAACTACTGTTTTTGACGCATTGAGAGTTGGTTCTATTGAAAAAACAGGAAAATATAAAAAATATGCAAAAAACTGTTCTGATATAATATCAAGCTTTAAAAAAGATAATATTCTCAAGATTGATCATAAAATACATTTAAGAGCTGAAACTTGTTCAGAGAATTTGATTGATGAATTAGACGAATATGATGAAACTCATGACGTAAAGTTGATTAGTATAATGGATCATACACCTGGTCAAAGGCAATTTAGAGTTATAGATAAGTATAAAGAGTATCTTTCAATTAAACACGGTATGACAGAAAATGAAATGGAAATTCATTTTGAACACTTAAAAAATCTTCAAAAAAAAAATAGCAAGAAACACATAGATAGAATTCTAGAATTTAAATCCTCATATGATTGTATTTTGGCTAGCCATGACGATACTACTGAAAATGATGTTCATAATTCAAATAAATATGGAGTAAAATTGGCTGAGTTTCCTACAACATTAGAAGCAGCCAAAACTTCTAAAGATTACAATATTAAAGTCATGATGGGATCTCCTAATTTACTTAGGGGAGGTTCACACTCTGGAAATATATCTGCAAATGAACTCTTAGAAAATGATTGTCTAGATATCTTAAGCTCAGATTATATTCCATCCTCATTAATTATATCTGTTGTCAAATGGGGTTTAGAAATTGATAATCTTCCAAAAGCATTTGCAGCAGCTAGTCATGCTCCATCTATAGCCACAAATTTAAATGATAGGGGTTTAATTGACAACAATAAAAGAGCAGATTTAGTAAGGTTTAAAATTTATCAAAATTTACCTGTTGTGAAAAACGTTTGGTCAAACGGAAACCAAGTAAGCTAAAATATTCCTGTTGTATAAGAGTATTTAATTATACCTGCAATCATTATCGGTATTTGTAATGAAAAATTTGTTAATAAAGGTTTATCCTTTGTAATGGTACCAACAATAGTCCAACCGATTATACCTAAACTGTGAGGTATCATGCTATAAGGATAGTAATCTAAATAAAAAGTTAATATTCCTAAAAGTGTTAACACTGTGCTTGTCCATTTTAATATTCTGATATTTGTGGTCATTTTTTCTCCTTATTTTTTAAATCTATTATCATTTTAAATTACGATATTATTATATTAAAGATTTGTTAAAATTAATTTCTATTAATGCTTAATTTTTTTGAAGTTCGTAGATAGAAACATAATGTTTCTTTTTAGGTAATGGGATTATGGTTGGAACTTTAGTTAATCTTGGTTTTATTGATTTATTTCCTACAATGATATTTTTATCATAATTATCTAAATTAACCTCAGGATGAGGGTTCCCATCAATAATCAATGGCCACGCGTCACAAGCTCGATAACCGAATAAAATTAGAGGTCTTGAGTTATTCATAAGATTATGTCCAGACCCATGAACTGATCTACAATGAAAAAAAACAACTGTTCCAGCAGTTCCTGTTATAGAAACACTATCTTTAGTTCCTATCTTATTTTTTTTAGTATCTATTTTTCCAACAAAATAATTTTCTTTGCTGTGGTGGCTATATAATTTCTTTTTGTGTGAATTTTTTATTATTTTAAGAGGCCCATTTTTTTCATAGCAATCATCTAAATATATACCAACTGTGATTAAATCATCATTTGTATGTGGGTAAAAAGCCCAATCTTGGTGCCATCCAATTTCACTTCCTTTTTTCTTATTAGGTAGTTTAAAATTTAATTTACCAAGATGAAATCTAACTGTTCCACCTAACAATTTTTTAGCTATTGATATTATCTTTTTATCTCTAGATAAATCATAGAAAACTTTATGTCTGTTCTGAGGATTATTTAGTCTTAAAATTTCTTTATTTTTGGATGAGCCTGAATTGTAAACAAAATGGTAATTATTATAGGATTGAGTTCCATTTACACCATTACGATATTTTTTCTTTTTCTCTTTTGAAATTACTTCATTAACAATTTTATTTATTTTGTTTATCTTTGTTTGAGAAATTAAATTTTCTTTAACAAGAAAGCCTTTTTTTTTAAATAAATTTAAATCGTTCATAAATGTAGATTATAAATAAGAATAAATCTTCATATAAAAAATACAATGTTTAATTAAATTATTAATAAAATTTAGTAAATTTTAATTATTTATTTAATGCATCTTCAAGATAATCTAATCTATCTTGACCCCAAAAAATCTCATTATTTAAGACATACGAAGGAGCACCAAATACATGGTTATCAACCGCATCTTTTGAATTTTTTTGGTACTCAATGTTTACTTCGTCAGTTAAAGCTAAGTTCTTCATTTCCTCATAATTTAAATTTAATTTTTCACAAATTTCCTGAAGTATTTTGTGATCTGAAAGATCTTTATCCATAGACCATAAATATTTTAAACACTCATTTCCAAAATGAAGTTTATTTCCCATTTTATTTGAAGCGATTACAAATTTTGCTGGCAAATGTGGATCACTAGGTGGAAAAAATTTTGGCTTTTTAATAATTGGCAAACCTAATTTATTTGAAATTCTCTCCATTTCCAAAAGTCTGTACTTTTGTCTAGCAGGGTGTCTTTTAGGAACTGGTAATCCTCCGGTATTTGGAAAAATTTCACCAACTAAATCAAGTGGTTTTTCTATTACTTCTAAATTATATTGACTTACTATTTTTGTAAATCTATCAGCACCTAAGTAAGTAAATGGAGACAAGACACTAAAATAATATTCAATTTTCATTATTTATTTAATTAAGTGCAAACTGCTTAATTTTTTCAAATTCAAAATGATCTGCAATGTCCTTTTTAGCATAATAAACAACTTGAACTACACCATCCTCATTAATTAGAACGTCGGTCACAGCTATATCTAAATGACCCTTTATTCTTGTTGGAATATATCCTTTCATCATAGCAGGAATAATTTTATGCGCCTTAAACAAAATTACGTTTAGTGTTTTACTCACTGATCTTTCAATCTCATATTTTTGAAAATATTCAAAATTTTCATCTGCTAAAACTGTGAATGGTAAATTTTTATGTTTATCCATATACAATTTTAAATTATTTACTGGTGAATGAAATATTCCAATATGTGTAAAGTTATTTCCAAGTTCACCAAATTTCTTACTAATTTCATTCAGTCTTAGATTGCAGAAGCTACAACCAGCAATTCTATAGAAAGTTAATAAGACTTTTTTTCCTAAAGTCTGAGATAAATTAAATGCGTTACCATTTTGATCTGGTAGTGTAATTTCCTCTAATGTGTCTCCAATACTGATCTTCATAATGACAAGATATAATATTAAGTTTAAATTATTAAACTTAATTTTAGCACATTTATAATTATTATAATATTTTATTTACTCAATTAATGGTTGTTATTTTCTAAATCCTTAAAATCCTTTTCACTTATTTCTTCAATAGGTTTATGAATTTTCCAGTTTTTCGTAGTTCCATCAATTGATCTAGCAGTTATAACTGTTTCAGTAGGTGGACAATCAGGTTCATGACAATTTAATTCTGCAATGCTTAAAATTGTACTTTCTGGTATTTGATATTTTTTTATAAAATAATTTTTTAAATTCTGAATTGCTTCTAAATTTGGTTTTTTTTTATTAAACATTTATTATTGATCCCAAATTGAAGTCCATAAAGTATTTCCATTCATGTCACCAATAAATATACTTGATTTATCATCAGTCATTGCGATTGCACTAACCTCGGAACCTGTGAAACTTCTAATTATTATAGTATTATTCTCCTTTTCAATTTGAGATAAAAAAACAGAGCCATCACTCAAACCAGCAAAAATTGCTTTTTCATCTGGGAATGGTTCTATAAATGTAACTTGATTATTACCTACATAAGGAACACAAATAGGTGTGCGTCCCATAGGTCCCTCACCGTCAAAAGGCCAGCATATTGCATCTATTGCTCCTGATGTTGCCAAGTAACTTGTGTCATCAATAAATGCAAAACTTTTGACTTTTGAGCCATATCCTGACATAGCAAAATCAAGCTTATCTTTTAAACGCCAGCAACGAAGTACATTTTCTTGCATGGACGTAACCAAGTATTTACCATCTGGGCTAAAACTCACTTTATTGTGAGAACCTTTCCAATCTAATTTTGTTGATTTCCATTTATTGCTGTAATCTTTTTTCCAAACTGTAACACCTCCGTATCTAGATACAGCCAACCGTCTTCCTTTAGCATCAAATGCCAAACCTCCAATTGTACTATCATGATTTAAAGATTTTGGTTCTTTTTTATTTTTATCCCAATAATAAACTACCTTACCTGAAGAACAAACTAGGTTTCCATTATGTGCTGCAACATGATCAACCCATCGTGAACCAAAGTTTGTAATTTCATTTATTTCTCCTTTAAGTGAAATTTTTAAAAAATAACCATCATCACCACCAGTTAAAATATTATCACCATCCTTTGCCATACAAAGAATCACACCTTTATGAGCCTTTAAAGTTTTGTGTTTTTCTCCAGAACTGAAAATTCTTATAGTACCATCGCCAAAACCAGCAGCTATATAATTACCAATTGAAACTGCGCAGGTTACTGGAACTCCAATTTCTAACTGAATTCCTCTTTGCTCAAATTTAGTTTTATCTAACTGTGGAAATTGATTTAAATCAGTTGTCATTCTGATTTACAGGCTTCAAATCCCTCTTTTAAATTCATGGTTTCTAGGTTACGTCCAATAAACACTAGTCGTGAACTACGTTCTTTATCGTCTGGCCATTTTCCCATTGGAGAAGCGTCCATCAACATATGAACACCTTGAAATACGTATCGATCATTTTCACCTTTGAAATCAAGTATTCCTTTAGTTCTCATAATATCCTGACCTTTTGTCTGCAAAAGTTTTCCAAACCAGTTTTGAAATTTTTCCATGTCTAGAGGTTTGTCAGATACGAATGATAAACTTGTAACATCGTCATCATGCTCATGATCATGATCTGACTCAAGAAAATCTGGTTCTACCTCTAAAATACGTTTTAAACTAAAAGCATCAAGATTAAGAATTTCCTTTAGTGGTGCCCCACATTTTGTTGTTTTAATAATTTTAGCAAAAGGATTAATTTTACGAATTCTCTTTGTTACTACGTCTATATTCTCATCTTTCACAAGATCTATTTTGTTTAGTAATATTACATCACCAAAAGCAATTTGTTCCTCTGCTTCGTGATGATCTTCAATTTGTGAGCTTAGATGAACTGCATCAGCAACTGTAACAATTGCATCTAGCTTTGTTTTATTTGCCACATCTTGATCTACAAAGAAGGTTTGAGCTACAGGAGCTGGATCTGCTAAACCTGTTGTTTCAACTATAATTGCATCAAGTTTATCAGCTCGCTTCATTAACCCACTAAGTATTCTAATTAGGTCACCTCTGACTGTGCAGCATATACAGCCATTGTTCATTTCAAAAACTTCCTCGTCAGCATCCACCACAAGGTCATTATCAATACCTTGTTCACCAAATTCATTTACAATAACGGCGTACTTTTGGCCGTGCTGTTCTGTTAGAATTCTATTAAGAAGTGTTGTTTTTCCAGCACCAAGAAAACCTGTTAAAACAGTAACAGGTACTTGGTGCTTGTTTTCCATTAATAACGATTAGCAACCTTTAAAGGATGCAGACATGTTTCTTATTAAATCAAAGTATAATGATTTTCCTGGATTTAAAGTAGCTCCCAAAGGATCCACTACTCCAGTTTTAATATTCATATCTTTTGCAACAGCTTTAATTATATCAGGATTAAATTGTGGTTCTGAAAATACACATGCAACTTTATCGTGTTCGATTACTTCTCTAATTTCTGCTAATTGTTCTGCTCCAGGCATAACATCGGTATTAACTGTAAATGCACCTAATATGTTTACACTAAATCTCTTTTCGAAGTATTGATAAGCATCATGAAAAACAATTGAAGCAACACTATTACTTAATTCAGATGAAACATCTTTAGTAAGTTTATCAATTTCTTTGTAACCTTTACTTAAATTTTCTCTATAAATTTTCTCATTTTTAGGATCATTTTCAATTAAGTGCTTAGACATTTCAAATAAAATTACTTTTGCATTAATAGGATCTAGCCAAATGTGTGGATCAAATTCACCATGTGCATGTCCTTCATGATCGTCATGTCCTTTATGATCATCGTGATCATCATGACCATCTTTTTTAGCATGTGAGTCGTGGTCGTGATCATCGTGATCTTCTTTTTTACCATGATCGTCATGTCCATGATCGTCGTGATCATCCTTCTTAGCATGTGAGTCGTGATCGTGATCATCGTGATCTTCTTTTTTACCATGATCGTCATGTCCATGATCATCGTGATCATCAAATATATTTCTTTCTCTAAACTTTAAAATTTGAAGCCCCTTAACTTGCATTAATTCAATTTTTTCAGCTTTCTTAGCAATTGATCCTAATGGTTTTTCTAGGAAATTTTCTAAATCTTCTCCAACCCAAAAAATTAAATCAGCATTTTGTAACATCTTTGCATGAGATGGCTTCATAGCAAATCCGTGTGGGGAAGCATATCCATCTACAATCAAATCAGGTTTAGCCACTCCGTTCATAAGGTAACTAGCTAACGAATGTATTGGTTTAATTGAGGCAACTACTTTAATATCAGCATTGGCTGGTAGAAAAAAAGTAAATAAAGATAAAATTGATATGATTATTGGAAGTTTTTTTAGGTTTTTCATAAATATAGTATTAATTGATTGTTATAATATAACACAATGTAATAATATAACATTTACAAGTCAAGGGTTAAATGAATTCTAATAATAATATATTAGTTAAATTAAATAATGCTGGTTTTCGCCAAAGCGAAAAATGGTTAGTGGAAGGTGTTTCTCTTACGATTGAAAAGGGTAAAATCGTAACCCTCATTGGTCCAAATGGTTCTGGTAAAAGTACCACTGCTAAAATTGCTTTAGGAATTTATAAAAATATTGAGGGGAGTGTTGAAAAATATACAACCAAAGTTGGTTATGTTCCTCAAAAAATTTCAATTGATTGGACTTTACCCATAAGAGTTTATGATTTTATGCTTTTAACAGAAACTATAGAAGATAGTGCTATTGACGAAGCATTATCATTAACAGGGGTAATTCATCTTAAAAATAAAAATTTAGGTAGTTTATCTGGTGGAGAATTTCAAAGAGTTTTAATTGCAAGAGCAATTTCTAAAAAACCAGAGTTATTAGTGTTAGATGAACCAGTACAGGGAGTTGATTATACAGGTGAGATTGCTTTGTACGAATTAATTAAAAAAATATCTGATACTTTAAATTGTGGGATATTATTAATCTCTCATGATCTGCATATGGTGATGACTGCAACAGATCACGTAATTTGTTTAAATGGTCATGTTTGTTGTTCAGGCTCACCTTTAGATGTAGCAAAAAATAACGAATATAAAGCTTTGTTTGGTGAAAAAGCTTCTCAAATTTTAACAACATACGAACATAAACACGATCATGTTCATTCTGATAAAGGAGAAATAAAGAAAAATTAAATGTTTGATGATTTTTTTATAAGAGCACTATTTGCAGGTATTGGAATTGCATTTGTAACTGGTCCACTTGGATGTTTTGTTGTGTGGAGAAGATTGTCTTATTTTGGAGATACCCTTGCTCATTCAGCTTTGCTTGGTGTTACAATGGCTTACACGCTTGATTTAAACATTGCAATTTCAGTGTTTTTAATTTCATCAATAATTGCTTTATTATTAATCCAGCTTCAGAAAAGAACTAACTTACCAGGTGATGCATTGTTGGGGCTTTTAGCACATTCGTCATTAGCAGTTGGATTAGTAGTTGTTGGTTTCTTAACATTTATAAGGTTTGATATTATGGGCTTATTATTCGGTGATATATTAGCTGTTACTACAGATGATTTATTTGTAATTTGGACTGGGGGAGCTTTAATTTTAATAGTACTTAAATTAATTTGGAAACCTTTACTTGCATCAACTGTAAATTATGAATTAGCTGAGGCAGAGGGATTAAACCCTGATAGAGCAAAAGCTATTTTTACAATATTAATGGCAGCGGTCATTGCTATTTCTATCAAAATGGTCGGATTATTATTGATTACAGGAATGTTAATTATCCCTGCTGCAATGGCTAGAAATATCTCTGATAGCCCTCAGAAAATGGTTCTATTCTCTATAATTGGTGGCTTATTATCAGTTATCTTAGGATTATATTCTTCATTAGAATTTAATACATCCTCTGGACCTTCAATTATTGCAGCGGCGTTGATACTGTTCATATTATCTTTGTTTAAAATTAAACAATCGATTAAATTAAAAAACTAAATGAAAATTTAAAAAATGGAAAAACAACACAATCTTTCAAAAAACCAAAAAATTATTTTTGATTTAATTGATAAATCTCCTGAGCCGTTAAAAGCATATTCAATTCTTTTTAATGTACAGAAAAAAGGTATTAATGCACCTCTTCAAGTTTATAGAGCATTAGATAAATTAGTTGAAATAGGTAAAATCCACAAAATTGAAAGTAGAAATGCTTTCATCGCATGTCAGAATTCTAGTTGTCAAATTTCTAAGGCTACAGCATTTTCAATATGTGAAAGCTGTGAAAAAGTTTCTGAAATAAGTAATACTAAACTGTCAAAATATTTATCAAACTTTGCTGATCAAGCGGGGATGAAATACAGCAAATATAATTTAGAATTTTTTGGTTTATGTAAGAAATGTAAATCAAAATAATGAACACTGTTTCATTAACCCTAGACGAAATTAATAATTTAGCAAAAAAAACTCTTTTAGCAAATGGATGTGATGATGATACTGCATCAATCCTTTCAGAATTAATTACAAATGCAGAAAGAGATGGTTCACTTTCTCATGGTCTATTTAGATTACCAGCCTATGTTTCAGGATTAAAAAGTGGCAAAATAAATGGTAAAGGAAAACCTGAGATTAACAAAATTTCACCATCTGTAATTAAAGTTGCAGGAAATAATTGTTTAGCTCCTGTGGTATTAAATAAAAGTTTACCAGAATTAAGTAAAGCTGCTAAAGAAAATGGTGTTGCTGTCTTAGCAATAAATAATTCACATCATATGGCTGCTATGTGGCCTGAAACTGAAAAATTAGCTGAAGATGGTTTAGTTGCTTTTGCATGTACTTCATATAAGCCTGCTGTAGCACCTGCGGGTGCAATTAAACCTCTTTTTGGAACAAACCCAATTTCATTCGCATGGCCCAGATCTGGAAAGACACCTGTGGTTTATGATATGGCAACTGCTTCAATGGCTATGGGAGAAGTACAAGTTGCTAAAAGAGAAGGGCACAAAGTTCCATTAGGAACAGGACTTACGAAAGATGGTAAAGAAACTACCGATCCTGGACAAATAGCTGATGGTGGCGTGCTGCTTCCTTTCGGTGGCTATAAAGGTTCTGCAATTGCTATGATGGTAGAATTATTAGCTGGTGCATTAGTTGGTGATAATTTTAGTTTTGAAACAGCTGCCAAAGATAACAATGATGGTGGCCCTCCAAGTGGTGGTGAATTTATTTTAGCAATTAGTCCAGATAAAACATCAGGAACAGACTGGCAAAAACATGCAGATAAATTTTTTGATAAAATGAAGTCTATGGGAGAAGTAAGACTTCCAGGTGAAAGACGGCATAAAAACAGATTGGACAAAGGCCCAAGAAATATTAACGAGGAATTGATTAATAAAATTAAATCTTTAAGCTAAGTTAATCTCAATTGGAGTGTGATCCGATGGTTTTTCTCGTCCACGAGGATCTTTATTTATATTAATACCTTTAATATTATCAATTATTGAGCTTGATACTAAAAAGTGATCAATTCTCATGCCATTATTTTTTTGCCATGCACCTCTCATATAATCCCAAAAGGTATAGCCTTCTTTGTCTTCATTAAAATGTCGGTAAACATCACTAAATCCAAGATTTAACATTTCTCTAAATTTTTTTCTAATTTCAAGCCGATACAAAGCATCATCTTCAAAACTTTTCGCATTATAAACATCTTCTGCAGCAGGAATAACATTAAAATCTCCAGCAAGAATTATGTTAGAATTTTTTTTTGACAATGATTTTAATTGTTTAATTAATTGATCCATCCAATTTTTTTTATAATCGTATTTTTCTGTATCGACAGGATTTCCATTTGGAGTATAAATATTTATTAATTGAATAGTTTTTTTCTTATATTCGACTTCAGCAGAAATAATTCTAGATTGCTTTAATTTGTCTTTGATTAAATCTGTTTTAATATTAGTTAATTTTTTTTTTGAAATAATTGCTACTCCGTTATAGCTTTTTTGACCAAACACATGACTTTCATAATCCATTGAGGAAAAATCATCATAAGGGAAATTAATATCCTCAGTTTTTATCTCCTGCATCATTAAAATATCAGGTTTATATTTTAGTAGATAACTTTTGATATTTTCTATCCTTGCTCTAACAGAATTAACATTCCACGATGAAATGAGCATTAAAGAGAGAATGAAACTCCACACCCACAAGAAGATTTTGTTTGAGGGTTGGAAATTTTAAAAGACTCACCAATTAATTCAGATACATAATCAACTTCAGATCCTTTTAATAAGTCAGCAGATGTCTTATCAATTAAAATATTTTGATAATTAAGATCGTCAGCTTGTTTTGATTTATCAAAAGTAAACTCATATTGAAAACCAGAACAACCACCACCCTTAATAGCGATTCTAAAAAAAGAACCTTCGTCTTTTTTAGACAATAAATTTTCTATTTGTTTTAACGCTTTATCCGTAAATTTAATTTCTTTAATCATGACTGAACACTGATATTACTAATATAATACTTAATTATTTAAATTAAAGGATGAAAAAAGACACTTTGTTGGGCGTATTTAAAAGTAAAGGTAGACTTAATAAAGAAGCTAACTCTAAGTATCGATCACCTTTTCAAAGAGACAGAGATAGAATTATCCATAGTGCCTCGTTTAGAAGACTAAAGCATAAAACCCAAGTTTTTGTAAACACTGAGGGTGATCATTTTAGAACTAGAATAACTCATTCAATTGAAGTTGCCCAAATAGCAAGATCGATCTCAAAATATTTAGACCTAAATGAGGATCTAGCAGAAACTTTAAGTCTAGCTCATGATTTAGGTCATACACCTTTTGGACATGCTGGAGAGGATGCCTTACATGAATGTATGGATAATCATGGTGGTTTTGATCACAACCTACAAACTTTAAGAATTGTAATGTTTTTAGAGAACAAATATTTAAAATTTAAAGGTTTAAATCTTACAATTGAAACTTTAGAGGGACTTTTAAAACATAATGGACCAGTTCATGAATTGGCAATTATTAATAATCTTATTGGATCAAAAGTTTTTAAAAATAAAATTAAATTTAATACTTTTCCGTCATTAGAAGCACAAATTTCAGCTATTTCAGACGATATAGCTTATAATAATCATGATATTCAAGATGGAATTAAAGCAAATCTTTTTAAATTAGAAGAGCTATGTGAGATTAATTTTTTTAAAAATATTTATGTAAATTATAAAAAAAAGATAAATAAAAAAAATTATAAAATAGCAATTAATCAAATAGTAAGAGATTCAATTGATCTAATGATAAAAGACCTAATCACTAATACACAAAAAAATTTAAAGAGATTTAGAATAAAATCTCTTAAAGATATTGCAAAATCGAAAGAATTAATAGTTTGTTTCTCTAAAAATATTCAAAGTTCAGAGAAAGAAATTAAATTATTTTTAAGATCTAACATGTATGATAATAAATCTGTTTTAAGAAAAAACCAAAGAGGTAAAAAAATTATAAAAAAATTATTCAACATAATTCAATCTTCACCTAGAAAGTTTCTTACAAAAGAACAATTGACTAAAGATAAATATAGAGCTATCTCAGACTTTATTTCTGGTATGACTGATCGTTATGCTATCAACCTTTATAATGCAAATAAATGAACATTTTTGAAATTTATTTAGACAAAATTAAATCGATAATTAGTGAACCTCAAAAAGATAATAAAATAATTGTTCCTGATAATTTTAACGGAATTAATGCTGAAATACCTCCATCAAAATTTAATTGTGACATCTCAACTAATGTTGCAATGGTTTTATCTAAAATTAATAATAAATCACCCATTGAACTAGCAGAACAACTTGCACCTATAATAAAAGACAAAGATAAATTAATTGAAACAATAACCATTGCAAAGCCCGGTTTTATTAACATAAAGTTTAAGAAATCTTTCTGGGCAAATTTTACTAAAGAAATCAGTGAAAATTCTGAAACTTTTGGAATAAATCAAAAAGAAAAAAAGAATAATTATCTTGTGGAATTTGTGTCTGCGAACCCAACAGGACCATTACATGTTGGTCATTGTCGTGGGGCAATACTTGGGGATGTAATTTCAAACCTTTTAATATTTAATAATCACAAAGTTACTAAAGAATACTATGTAAATGACTATGGTAATCAAATTATTAATTTTACTAAATCAGTATATTTCCGAATACGTGAAATAACTCATAATGAAACTTTTCCATCTGACAATGATGATTTATATCCTGGTGATTATTTAATAGATTTTGCAAAAAATATATCTTCTAACTCGAACTTGAATTTTGATAATTATGATGAAATTAGTGAGAAACTTACTGAACTATCAATTGAACAAGCATTATTGCTAATTAAAAAAAATCTTAACAGTCTTGGTATAAATCACGATAATTTTGTAAGTGAAAAAAAAATTGTTTTAGATAGAGAAGTTGAAAATGTTGTTCAATTTTTAGAGAAAAATAAGTTTGTTTATAAAGGTAAAATCAAAGCGCCAGAAGGTGAGGACAATAATAATTGGGTAGAGCGTGAGCAATTGTTGTTTAAATCTACAGATTTTGGTGATGATAAAGATCGTGCTCTCCAAAAATCAGATGGATCATGGACATATTTTGCAAGTGATGTTGCTTATCATAAAAATAAAGTCGATAGAAAATTTGATTATTTGATTAATATACTTGGCGCAGATCATGCTGGATATATAAAAAGAATCTCATCATCAGTCGAAGCCCTTTCAGGAGAGAAAGATAAATTAATTTGTAAAATAAGTCAGTTAGTAAAACTTATAAAAGGCAATAAACCTTTTAAAATGTCTAAAAGAAAAGGGGACTATATTACTGTTGATGATCTTATAGAAGAAGTTGGCAAAGACGCTACTCGATTTATTATGCTGAACAGAAGCAGTGATGCAGAACTCGATTTTGATTTTGATACAGTAAAAGAAAAGTCAAAAGATAATCCATTATATTATGTACAATATTGTTATGCACGAATTTCATCTGTTTTCAGACACATTAATAAAGATTTAAATAAAAAAATTGAAATTAATAATTTTAATTTTGAATATTCTGAAGATGAAATAAAAATTTTAAAAAAATTGTCTGAATGGCCAAAATGTATCGATATATCAAGTACAAAACTTGAGCCACATAGAATTCCTGTCTATCTATATGAGTTAGCATCAGAATTTCACTCATATTGGAACCTTGGAAAACAACAACCAGAAAAACGTTTTATAAATGAACAAAAAGAAGTTCCGTTAGATAAGTTGGTATTCTTAAAAGTTATTTCTAATGTAATAAAATCTGGAATGGATATTGTTGGTGTAGATACTCCGTCTAAAATGTAATGTTAAAAGAAATCAAATATTTAATTTATATAATTGTTATCTCAGTATTTATTTTTTTTACTGGCAGATACTATTTTTCTGATGAAAATTTAAAAAATTCTTATCGTTCCTTTAAAAATAATGACGAGAAGATAAAACTGTATTCTGAGAACTTACCTGTATTAGAAAATGATACCCAAAACATAATTGAGTATGTAAAACAAACAAATAAAGATAAGAAAAAAAAGTTTAATTTCTGGAAACTTTTAGAAAATGATAAGTAAAAGAAAAGCCTTTATTACCGGTATTAAATCACTAAAATTAACAACTAGTGAAGTAAAATTTTTAAAAAAACAAAAACCCTGGGGAATAATATTATTTTCAAGAAATATTAAATCTATAAACCAGACTAAATTATTAACTCATAGCATCAGAAAGCTATTCAAAGATCCTCACTATCCTATTTTGATTGATCAAGAAGGAGGAAGAGTAAACAGGCTAAAAAATATTATAACCTTTAATAATTTGACAGGCGAATATTTTGGAAAATTATATGTCCAAGATAAAAGAAAATTTAATATCATTTATAGATTATTCATTGATAAATCTTCATATCTTCTAAAACAAATAGGTGTAAATATTAATACACTACCCGTGTTGGATCTTAGAATTAAGGGATCGAGTAATATTATTGGTGATAGATCGTTCTCAGAAAATAAGAAAATTGTTTCAAAGGTAGGTGATATTTGTATTGATTTATTTAACCAAAACTCAATAGGCACGGTAATCAAGCACATACCAGGTCATGGACTTGCAAAGGTAGACAGTCATAATTTTACACCAGTTGTAGATAAGAGCATTAATTACCTTATTAAAAATGATTTCTTTCCTTTTAAAAATAAAGATAGTTTATTCGCCATGACTGCCCATATTATTTATAAAAAAATTGATCCAATCAACACTGCAACTCATTCTAAAAAAATTATAAATATTATTCGAAAAAAAATCGGATTTAAAAATGTTTTGATTTCTGATGATTTATCGATGAAGAGTTTAAAATATGACTTAATTACTAATACGATTAAAAGTTTTGAAGCAGGATGCAACCTAGCCTTACATTGTAATGGTAATTTCAACGAAATGAAGGTTGTTGCTGAAAATTCACCATTAGTAAATAATTTTATTATCAAAAAAACATCACTATTTTATAAGAATTTAAGTTAATATCTCTTTATGTCTGTCTCTGATTCTGCTTTGTTTAATGTCGATATAAATAACTATAACGGTCCATTAGATGTTCTTTTAGATTTAGCGAAAGCTCAAAAAGTTGATCTTGAAGAAATATCAATAACAAAGCTAGCAGATCAATTTCATGAATACATAACAAAAGAAAAAGACTTAAATTTAGAAATAGCCTCGGAGTATTTATTAATGGCAACATGGCTTGCTTATTTAAAATCTAAGTTATTACTACCAGGAACCCCAGAGGAAGAATTTAAAGTTCAAGAAGTGGCAGAAAAATTAAAGTTACAACTAAAAAAATTGGAACTTATTCGTTTACTTTCTCAACAAATGCTTAAAAGAAAAAGGTTAGGTCGTGAAATAAGAACAAGAGGGATGAAGGGAAATATCAGATCTATTTACAGCACTGAATATAATTTAAGTTTATTTGAACTTTTAAAAACATATTCAACTATTATTATGACTAAAGATTTTCAAAGAATAAACATTCCAAAATTACCAGTATTTACCACAGAAGATGGAATTAAAACTATTAAAGATTTTTTTGGAAAACTAGCTGAATGGAAAAAACTTGATGAATTAATCCCTGCAAATTTTAAATCTGGTTCAAGATACAAAAGAACTGGTAAAGCAGGAATTTTTGCTGGGTCCCTTGAGCTTGCTAAAGAGGGTGATCTTTCTATTAAACAAGAAAAACTATTTGATGATATCTATGTAAAGGAAGTAAGTGATTAAAAAACAAAAAATTAATAAAGATAATGTAGTCAAGTTTCCCTCAAAATTAACTGAAATTGAGAAAGAAATAGAGGGAGTAATTTTTGCTGCTGCTGAACCACTTGATATCGATACTATTGAAAGCAAACTTTCAAAAAAATTGAATGTTTCAAAATCATTAGAAAAATTACAACAAGAATACTCAAATCGAGGAATAAATTTAGTATGCATTAAAGACAAGTGGTCTTTTAGAACATCTCCGAAATTAGCAAACCTTATGTCTCAAGAAAAAACTGTTGAAAAAAAATTATCCAGAGCCGCGGTCGAAACTTTAGCCATCATTGTTTATCACCAACCAGTAACAAGAGCAGAAATTGAAGAGATAAGAGGTGTAGCTTTTGGAACAAATACACTTGATATTTTAATGGAGCTAAATTGGGTTAAACCTGGGGGAAGAAAAGATGTACCTGGTAGACCTATTCAATATGTAACTACAGATGATTTTTTAAGTCATTTTAATATCCAAAAACTATCAGATCTTCCAAATATCGAAGAATTAGGTGCAGCAGGTATGATTGATAGCTCAAGTGTTGACAGCGCTATTTTTGGAACAGGTAGGTTTTATAAAGAAAAGCAAGACGAAAAAAAAGAAGATATTTATTCTAATATTGATGAGATGCTGAATAGTACTCTTGATAGTGAAGAGAAAGAGTAACAAAAAAGTAACTTTTAAATTTATAATAAAAAGGTTATAAGTTTCTATGAGCATAGGAATTTGGCAAATAGCAGTTGTTGTAATATTGGTAGTCTTATTATTTGGACGAGGTAAGATCTCTAGTTTGATGGGAGATGTTGCCAAAGGTATTAAAAGCTTTAAAAAAGGTATGGCGTCAGATGTAACTGACGATACGGAGCCAAAAAATATTTCCGACGAAAATAAAGACTCTAATAACAAAGAATAACTCACATGCCTACTATTGGTTGGTTTGAGATATTGATAGTTGTTGCTATCGCTATAGTTGTTCTTGGCCCCAAAGATTTTCCAGTTATGTTAAAAAAAGCAGGTTCATGGATTGGCACTGCAAAAAGATATGTCAGCAATATTCAAAACGAGGTTTCTAATTTAGAAATTGATGAAGAAAAAATTAATAACGAAGTAAAAAAAGAAACAAAAAAAGATGAATAATGAAGAAAAAGATAGTGGCTTTGTTAGTCATTTAACTGAATTAAGAAAAAGACTTATACATAGTTTTATTTTTTTATTTATATTTTTTATTTTCTGCTATTTTTTTGCTGAATATATTTACGGTTTTCTAGTAGACCCATTTGCACAAGCTGTAAAAGATGACGGTTCAGATAGAAGATTAATCTTTACAGCACTTCAAGAGACCTTTTTAACTTATTTAAAAGTATCTTTTTTTACAGCATTTTTTGTAACCTGCCCGTTTATATTAATGCAAATATGGAAGTTTATTGCACCAGGTTTATATAAGCATGAAAAAATTGCAATTTTACCTTACTTAATACTTACCCCTATACTTTTTTTTCTAGGAGGTATGTTGGTTTACTATTTGATTATGCCACTAGCAATTAAGTTCTTTTTATCTTTTGAGAGTACTGGTTTATCAACAAGTTTGCCAATTCAATTGGAAGCAAAAGTAAATGAATACTTGTCTTTAGTTATGAAATTAATTTTTGCTTTTGGAATTAGTTTTCAATTACCTGTTGTGTTAAGTCTTTTGGCAAGAATAGGTGTTGTAGATAGCCAGTTTTTAAAAGATAGAAGAAAGTATGTTGTGGTAATAATTTTTGCTGCTGCCGCTTTGTTAACTCCTCCTGACCCAATTACACAAATAGGATTAGCAATACCATTGTTAATTTTATATGAATTATCAATATTTTCAGTAAAATTTATAGAAAACAAAAATTTAGAAAAAACTGATGCATAATTTAAAGGAAATTAGAAAAGATTTCCCTAGTTTTGAAAAAGCCCTAAAAAAAAGATCTATTAAAATTGATTTTAAAAAATTGCAAGATTTGGATGAGGAAAATAGAAATTTAATTCAAAAAAAAGAAGCTATTGAAAAAGAAAAAAAAAATATTTCAAAATCTAAAGACGAAACTTTATTTGAAAAATCTAAAGAGCTTACATTAGAATTAGATAAAATAACTGATTTACAAAAAAAAATAAAAACAGAGTTAGATAGTTTATTATCTAATATACCTAATATTCCTCACGTTGATGTCCCTACCGGAAAAGATGAAAATGATAACGTAGAGTTATTAAAATCAGGAAATATACCAAAATTTGATTTTAAACCTAAATCTCACTATGAGCTTGGTGAAAATCTTAGAATGCTAGATTTTGACTTAGCGACTAAAACAACTGGATCTAGATTTGTTTTTGTAAAAAACCATTTAGCTTTACTAGAACGAGCCTTATCTAACTTTATGTTGGATACTCATATAAATAAAAATGGTTATCAAGAAATATCACCTCCTTTAATTGCATCAGATAATACAATGTATGGAACTGGACAGTTACCTAAGTTTGAAAATGATCAGTTTGAAATTAAATTTGACGAGGGATCAGATAGAAAATTTTTAATTCCCACAGCGGAGGTAATTTTAACTAATATTGTGAAAGATAAAATAGTTGATCAAAATCATCTTCCAATGAGATTTGTAGCATCAACGCCTTGCTTTAGAAAAGAAGCAGGAAGCTATGGTAAAGATACAAAAGGCATGATCAGACAACATCAATTTTATAAAGTTGAACTTGTAAGTATTGTTGAAAAAGAAAATTGTTTAGAAGAATTAGAAAGAATGACAAATTGTGCAACAGACATCCTTGAAAAATTAGAACTACCTTATAGGAAAGTTATTTTATGTTCTGGAGATATGGGTTTCAGTGCTGAGAAAACTTATGACATTGAAGTTTGGTTACCATCAGAAAATAAGTATCGTGAAATTTCATCATGTTCTTCCTGTTCAACATTCCAGGCCCAAAGAATGAAAACTAGGTATAAAAACAAAAATAAAGAAACTGTCTTTGTCGGAACTTTAAATGGAAGTGGTCTTGCTGTTGGAAGGACTTTAATAGCCGTATTAGAAAATTATCAGCAAAAAGACGGATCGATTGTTGTTCCTAAAGTTCTAAGAGAATATATGAATAATTTAGAATTAATTTCACAGAAATAAAGTTGTTTTAGAGATATAGATAGTATAAATATTCACAATATTTAGAAGGAGAATTATGGAAGGTTCAGGAATAGGACAATTTATACCGTTAATTTTAATCTTTGTTATTTTTTATTTTTTCTTAATTAGACCTCAACAAAAAAAAGTAAAAGAACATAAAGCTATGGTTGAAAACCTTAAAAGAGGTGATAAAGTAATTACTTCAGGTGGTATCACTGGTACAGTCGAGAGACTTATAGATAATGATAAAGTTGAAGTAGAAATAGCTGAAAATATTAAAGTTGAAATTGTAAAAGCTACTGGTATTCAAAGTCTTCAAACTACTCAAGAAGTTAAAAAATAAATAATTTTAGATAAGTGCTTTATTTTTCTAAGTTAAGAATTGTTTTTATAACTATTTTTTCTTTATTATTTGTTTTAATTGCTTCATCTAATTTGTTTAAGTTTGATGATAGTTTTTTTGATAAAAAAATTAATTTAGGCCTAGATCTTCAGGGAGGATCTTACTTATTACTTGAAATTGATAATGAGCCTGTAATAGAACAAAAATTACAAAATCTAACAACTACAATTAGAAATTTCTTCAAAGACAAAGATATTAAAATTAATAATATAAAAATAGATAAACAAAATATTTTTTTTGATGTTTCAGATGAAAACAAACAACAAGTCATTGAAATTTTTGAAGATGAAAATAGTGAAATTAATCCATATTATCCAAGATTTAAATCACATCAGTTAGAAATTGAAGACACCGGCCTTAACCTAAAGATTAATTTTTCACGACAAGGTCTTATAAATCTTAAAACGTCTTCTCAGGATCAAGCTATCGAAATTGTAAGAAGAAGAGTTGACGAAGTGGGAACTAATGAACCCAATATTTTAAAAAGGGGTAACAGCCGAATTTTAGTAGAACTTCCAGGTTTAGACGATCCTATGAGAGTTAAATCTCTTTTAGGTAAAACTGCCAACCTTACATTTAGATTTGTAACACAAAATGAAGATGACAGATTTGGTGTTGAAAAATTAGAATTTGAGGATGGAAGCGAAGAAGCAGTAGTCAGCAAACGAATTATAATTAGTGGTGAAAACCTGCTTGATGCACAGCCCAAGATGGATACACAAAACAATCAAACAATTGTCTCTTTTACTTTAGACAGAGTAGGGGCTAAAAGATTCGGTAAAGCAACCTCAACAGGCATAGGAAAACAATTAGCGATAGTTTTAGATGGAAAAATAATAAGTGCTCCAGTAGTAAGAGATACCATTGCAAGTGGTGCTGGCCAAATTAGTGGAGGATTTACTTTTCAATCAGCAACTGATCTAGCTTTATTATTAAGATCAGGTGCATTACCAGCTCCTTTAGAAATAATTGAAGAAAGAACAGTTGGTCCTGATCTTGGTCAAGACTCAATAAATGCTGGTATGATTGCATTATCAATTGGGTTTTTATTAGTTATTGTTTTTATGTTTGTTAAATACAGATTTTTTGGCTTAATAACAAACGTTACATTAATAATAAATTTATTTATCCTTTTAGGTATTCTTACACTTTTTGAAGCAACCTTAACTCTACCAGGTATTGCAGGAATAATTTTGACTGTTGGTATGGCTGTTGATGCAAATGTTTTGATTTTTGAGAGAATTAAAGAAGAACTTAAAGACGAAACAAATAACATTTTAGCATTTGATGGTGGTTATACTAAATCTAGAACTGCGATAATTGATGCCAATATTACTACATTATTAGCTGCAGTAATTCTGTTTTTTATGGGATCAGGACCAGTGAAGGGTTTTGCAGTAACTTTAGGTGTTGGAATATTTACAACGCTTTTTTCTGTTTATTTTATAGCCAGATTATTTACCAGTCTTTATGTGGCTAAAAACAAAAAGAATGGGAAGCTGATCTAATGATTGCATTTAATAAATATTATATTCATTTTAACGTCTTATCTAGCGCCTTAATCATTATTTCTTTACTTTTACTCATATTTAAGGGTCTTAATTTTGGTATAGATTTTAAAGGTGGAACGTTAATTGAGTTAAGATCTAATGATACAAAAATTAACGTAAGCTCACTTCGTGATAAATTTAGTCAAATGAATCTAGGCGATGTCTCAGTTAAAAAATTTGGATCCGATAATGACTTTTTAATAAAATTTGAAAATAAAGATAATAAGAAAAATATAATTGAAGAGATTAAAGTAAATCTTGATAAGTCATTTGGTAATAACTATGACTTTAGAAGGGTTGAAAATGTAGGGCCAAAAGTAAGTGCTGAATTATTAAAATCTGGAGTAATAGCAATTTCTTTATCACTTGCAATAATGCTCATTTATATTTGGGTTAGGTTTGAATGGCAGTTTAGTCTTGGAGCTATTTTAGCTCTATTTCATGACGTTATTGTTACACTTGGTATCTTTTCATTATTCAGTTTAGAGATCAACTTATCAATTATTGCTGCAGTTTTGACCATTGTAGGTTATTCAATGAATGACACTGTTGTAATATTTGACCGCGTAAGAGAAAATTTAAGAAAATACTCAGATATAAAAATCTTTGAACTAACTAATATTTCAATTAATGAAACTTTATCTAGAACAATAATTACTTCAGCAACAACTTTACTTGCATTACTTGCTATTTATTTTTTTGGTGGTGAGATCTTAAAAGGATTTTCACTAGCTATGATTTTAGGAGTTGTTTTTGGAACTTATTCATCAATTTATATAGCTAATGCTGTATTGGTAAGACTAAGAGTTTCTCAAAAAACTGTCCTAAGAGAGGACGATAGTAAATAAATTAATAAATATTTTGAGCAGCTACCATTGTTAGTAACATTGGTAGGGAAAGAAGAGTATTTGTTCTAGAGAACAACATTGCTGTTTTAGCAGATTTTGCTTTTGTCTCTGAATCAGTTTCAACAATACCTAATGCTCTTTTTTGATTTGGCCATATTACAAACCAAACGTTAAATGCCATTATAAGACCTAACCACATTCCTATTCCTATTGCAGTATGTTTTGGAATTCCGGAACCAACACTAAAAGTCATTGCATCATGCAGATAACCATTTAACCAAGCTAGAATTAATCCTGATAAAACAGTAAAAGCTGCAGCCCATCTAAAATAAAATAAAGCTGCTGGAGCAATTACTTTTCCAATTGCTGGCTTTTGTTCATCTGGAATTTTAGCCATGTTTGGGATTTGAACAAAATTAAAATACCAAAGTAATCCAATCCACATTATTGCGACAACAACATGTATAAATCTAAATAACCAACTCCAAAACAACGTATCAAATGCAATGCCTTCATTGTGAAAGAACATTCCTACAAACAAAATTATAGCTATTGCAAGAGAAGCATGTATTGTTTTTGGTAATGAAGATAATATATTACTCATGATTCTAAATTTATACACTAAATTTTGGTAATTTTTAAGTTTTTATATTTAATTTAGTAAAGGTTTTAAAAATTGACCAGTGTAACTCTCTTTAATTTTCGACACTTCCTCAGGTTTACCCTCTGCGATAATTTTACCACCTTTTACACCACCCTCAGGACCCATATCAACAATATAGTCAGCAGTTTTTATAACATCCAAATTATGCTCAATTACAACAACAGTGTTACCAAGTTTTACAAATGTGTGTAGAATTTCTAAAAGTTTTTTAATATCGTGTTGATGTAACCCAGTTGTTGGCTCATCTAAAATATACATTGTTCGTCCTGTAGATCTTTTTGATAATTCTTTAGCAAGCTTAATTCTTTGAGCTTCACCACCAGATAGGGTTGTCGCTTGCTGACCAATCTTAATATACCCCAATCCAACTTTTTTTAATGTTAATAATTTTGTTTTAATATTGGATATATTTTCAAAATATTCACATCCTTCATCAACAGACATATCCAAAACATCTGCAATACTTTTACCTTTAAATTTAATCTCTAAAGTTTCTCTATTGTATCTAGTTCCTTTGCATTCATCACATTGAATATAAACATCTGGTAAAAAGTGCATTTCGTAAGTAATCACACCATCACCCTCGCAAGCTTCACACCTACCACCTTTAACATTAAATGAAAAACGTCCCGGTTTATAACCTCTTGTTTTAGATTCTGGCAAACTTGTAAACCAATCTCTTATTGGGCCAAAAGCACCTGTATAGGTTGCTGGATTTGATCTTGGTGTTCTTCCTATGGGTGATTGGTCTATATCAATAATTTTATCAATTAATTCAACACCCTTGTAACCTTTAAAAGCTTTTGGAGCTTTTTTAGCTTTATTGTTAAGTGTTAAATTTAAAGCATGATAGAGAGTTTGTAATATAAGTGTAGATTTTCCACTTCCTGATACACCAGTAACACAAGTGAAAGTTCCTGTTGGAATTTTAAGGTTAACATTGTTTAAATTATTTCCTGTTGCACCATTGATTTCAACAAACCTTCCATTTTTAGCTAATCGTCTTGTGTTTGGAATATCTATTTTCTTTTTATTAGCAAGATATTGTCCAGTGATACTATTTTTATCTTTTTTAATCTCATCATAAGTACCTTGCGAGGATATTTGACCACCATTAGTACCTGCCTCTGGGCCTAAGTCTATAATATGATCAGCATTCTCCATAGTTTCAGTATCGTGTTCTACAACTATTACGGTGTTACCTAAATCTCTTAATCGTTTAAGTGCATTAATAAGTTTAACATTATCTTTTTGATGTAAACCAATTGATGGCTCATCTAAAACGTAAAGAACACCAGTTAATCCCGAACCTATTTGAGAAGCTAATCTTATTCTTTGAGCCTCACCACCAGATAACGTTCCAGACTCTCTAGATAGAGTTAAATAATCCAAACCCACATTTAACAAAAAATTCAATCTTTCATTTATTTCTTTTAATACATGTTCTGCAATTTTAAATTGTCTTTTGTCTATGTGATTTACTAAATCTTTAAACCATTCTGCTGCATCAAATATTGACTTCTTTGTTACTTCACTAATATTAAGATTGTTAATTTTTACACATAGTGCCTCTTCTTTTAAACGATCTCCGTTACATGCTTCACAGGCGGTATCGGATTGATATTCTGCTATAGCCTCTCTTTTCCATTCACTATCTGACTCTAAAAATCTTCTCTCAAGATTATTGATTACACCTTCAAAGGTTTTTTTGTAAGAATATTTTTCGTAACCATCGTCATAATTAAATTTTATTTCATCTTCATCTGATCCATAAAGAACAATATCCTTTATTTTTTTTGGAAGTTTTTTCCATTTTTCATCTAAAGAAAAACCGTAATGTTTAGCTAGTGACGATAGTGTTTGAGCATAATATAAGGTAGTAGATTTTGACCAAGGTTCAATAGCACCATCAGCAAGACTTTTTCTTTCATCAGGCACAACAAGATTTGGATCCACATTTAATTTCATACCAATACCTTCACATTCCTCACAGGCTCCATAAGGACTATTAAATGAGAATAATCGTGGTTCTATTTCCTCAATTGTAAATCCACTTTCAGGACAAGCAAATTTTGTTGAATAAATTAATTTTTCTACTTTTCTATGTTTTTGAGGCAATGTTTCATCTTCATATTCAACAAAAACTAATCCATTTGCAAGATTAACAGCTGTTTCAATACTTTCAGCTAATCTATTTCCCAGCTTTGAATTTAAAACAATTCTATCAACCAACACTGAAATATCGTGTTTAAGCTTTTTGTCTAAATTAGGAGATTTTTCAATATCATATAAAACGTTGTCTATCTTGATTTTTCTAAAACCTCTTCGTTTGTAACTTAAAATATCTTTTCTATATTCACCTTTACGACCTCTTACTACAGGGGCGTATATGTAAATAGTTGATTTTTTTGGTAGTTTTTTAATCAAATCTACTATTTGAGTAATAGTCTGAGAAGTAATTGGTTTACCAGTAAATGGTGAATAAGGAATACCAGCTCTTGCATATAGTACCCTCATGTAATCGTAAATTTCTGTAACTGTTGCAACTGTAGATCTTGGGTTCTTTGAAGTATTTTTTTGTTCAATAGCAATCGCTGGACTTAATCCTTCGATAAGATCAACATTTGGTTTTTTCATTTTATCCAAAAATTGCCTTGCATATGCAGATAAACTTTCAACGTATCTTCGTTGTCCTTCGGCATAAATAGTATCGAATGCTAACGATGATTTTCCTGAACCAGAGAGACCTGTAATTACTACAAATTTATCTTTAGGAATCTCAACAGACACATTCTTCAAATTATGTTCTTTAGCACCCTTAATAACTATCTTTTTCATCATAATTTTTGTTGCTTTGAATTAATAAAATTAATATTCAGAAGAATTGTGGTATAAATCTAATTAATTAAATAAACAAATATAAAAATATTATGGCTGGAAGTTTAAATAAAGTGTTATTAATTGGTCGTTTGGGCGCAGATCCTGAAATTAAACAAATGGTAAACGGCAAGAGTGTAGCTAGATTAAGCCTTGCAACAAGTCAATCTTGGAAAGACAAAAATACTGGAGAAAAAAAAGAAAAAACCGAGTGGCACCGTATAGTTGTATTTAATGAGGGTCTTGTAAATGTTGTTCAACAGTACCTTAAGAAAGGTGCTCAAATTTATGTTGAGGGTCAAATAACCACAAGAAAATGGAAAGATGAACAATCTGGTCAGGATAAATATTCGACTGAAGTTGTTATTCAAGGATATAATTCTTCATTAACAATGCTAGGTGGTGGTAACGGGGGTGGCATTCAAACTGATCCTAATCAACAAAATAATATAGAAGACACTTCTCAAATATCTAATGATATGGATGATGAAATTCCCTTTTAGTTTCTATGCAAAAATCTGAAGAGACAAAAGATAATAATATTAAACTAATCTCAATGCATGATGAGATGAGCTCATCATATCTTTCTTATGCAATGAGTGTCATTGTAAGTCGTGCTCTACCAGACATCAGAGATGGACTAAAACCTGTTCACCGTAGAATTTTATACGCGATGTACAAAGGTGGTTATGATTGGTCAAAACAATTTAGAAAATCAGCAAGAATAGTTGGAGATGTTATTGGTAAATATCATCCTCATGGAGATCAATCTGTTTATGATGCTTTAGTTAGAATGGTACAAGATTTTTCAATGAGCTTACCACTTGTTCAAGGTCAAGGAAACTTTGGTTCTATAGATGGCGATCCAGCTGCAGCTATGAGATATACCGAAACACGCTTATCTAAAGTTTCACAATTTCTAATTGATGACATTGAGAAAAATACCATTTCCTTTAAGAGCAATTACGATGAAACGGAAAAAGAGCCAAGTGTTCTACCCGCACAATTTCCAAATTTATTGGTCAATGGCGCTGGAGGTATTGCAGTAGGAATGGCGACCAGTATTCCACCACACAATTTAGGTGAAATAATAAATGGAACTTTAGCTCTAATAGGGGACAAAGATATTAAAATTAAAGAATTAATGAAACATATACCTGGCCCTGATTTTCCCACGGGTGGTGTAATCATTGGAAAAGATATTATTAAACAGGGTTATAATAATGGAAGAGGTTCTTTTAAAATTAGAGGTGAAGTATCAATAGAACAACAAAAGAATGGAAGAGAAAGATTAGTTATCACTTCAATTCCTTATCAAGTAAACAAATCAGTTTTAAATGAAAGAATAGCTCAGCTTGTTAGAGAAAAAAAAATTGAGGGAATAAAAGATATAAGGGACGAATCTAATAGAGAAGGGATAAGAGTTGCAATTGATCTAAGAAATGGTGTTGAGCCAGAAACAATTAAAAGACAACTATATAAAAATACTCAGATAGAGAGCTCCTTTGGATTTAATACTCTAGCAATAGTTGATGGTAAACCTAAAACTTGTACACTTAAAGATTTCCTATCAAATTTTTTGTCATTTAGAGAAGATGTTGTAATTAAAAAAACTAAATTTGATCTACAAAAAGCAGAGGAGAGAGCTTATATCTTAATTGGTTTATCGGTCTCCGTAGAAAATTTAGATAAAATTATCAAAATAATCAGATCTTCAAAAACTCCTGATGATGCAAAATTATCTATATTAAAAACTAAGTGGAAAATTAATAAATCACAAAAATTAATTTCATTAGTTGAAGGCAAAAAAGGTAAAAACTTATATTCTCTATCTGAGCCACAAGTACTAGCTATTTTAGAGCTAAGATTACAAAAATTAACAGCACTTGGCATAAATGAGATTGAAGTTGAAATTAAAAAACTAGCTGAGTTGATTACTAAATTTAAAAAAATTATATCTTCAAAAAAAGAGTTGTTAAAAGTTATCAGTGATGAACTTAAAAATATCAAAGAAAAATTTGCTGTACCACGCAGAACTAAAATTATAGATGCAGTTTTAAATTATGATATTGAAGAAACAATTCAAAAACAATCCATAATTATTACAGTTACACTTCAAGGTTATATTAAAAGAGGTTCATTAGACGGTGTTAAAAAACAAAAAAGAGGTGGCAAGGGTAAATCTGGAATTACAACAAGAGATCAAGACTCCGTTATACAAACATTATCTGTAAATACACATACTTCAGTTTTATTTTTTTCAACAGAAGGATTAGTCTATAAAGTAAAAGCTTGGAAAATACCTGAAGGATCATCCTCATCAAAAGGAAAATCTTTATTTAATATTTTACCTTTAAAGAGCCATCAAGCAATTAGCTCGATCATGCCAATGCCAGAGGATGAAACAGACTCAAAAAACTATCAAATAATTTTTGCAACAGCCCTAGGGAAAGTTAGAAAAAATAGTTTAGATGATTTTTCTTCGATTAATGCATCTGGAAAAATTGCAATGAAATTAGATAATAACGACAAAATAGTAGGGGTTAAAATTTGCAAAGATGATCAAGATGTGATTTTGAGTACTAAATTTGGTAAATGTATAAGATTTGAGGCAAAAAAATTGAGAGTTTTTAAGGGTAGATCATCAAAAGGCATAAAGGGAATAGAATTAGCAGCAAATGATCAAATAGTTTCTTTATCAGTTATTGATACTGATAAAATTAAGAAAAATGGAAAAAAATCTAAAGATGAAAAATCTGAATTAAATGCAAAAGAGAAATTTGTTTTATCCATAAGTGAAAATGGATTTGGAAAAAAAACCTCTCATTTTGATTATAGAGTAACAAATCGTGGAGGTAAAGGTATTATTGGTATTGTTAATTCGCCAAGAAATGGAAGCATTACTTCATCATTCCCTGTTTATGAGGGTGATGAAATATTAATATCAACTAATAAAGGTAGAGTTATACGAGTTGCCGTTAAAGAAATAAGAACTGCTGGAAGAAATACTCAAGGTGTTAGAATTATTAAACTATCTGGTGAAGAAAAAGTTGTATCTGCAATTAAAATAGACGATAACTTGATTTAATTTAATGAGCAAAATTGCTATATACCCTGGCACATTTGATCCAATTACCTACGGGCACATTGATGTAATAAAAAAAGCTTTGAAATTATTCGATAAGATTATTGTTGGCGTATCAGATGTTAGTAGCAAAAGTTATCTATTTAGTTCAGAAGAGAGAATACAAATAGTAAATAAGGCTTTATTTAAAGATCTTAAACTTAATAAAAAAAAAATTACAGTAGTGTCTTTTAGCTCATTAACTACTGATTTGTGTAAAAAATATAAATCAAATATTATACTTAGAGGTTTAAGAGCCGTATCTGATTTTGAGTATGAATTCCAATTAGCTGGAATGAATAGAAAATTAAATCAGAACATAGAAACTATTTTTTTAATGTCAGACGTTGAAAACCAAATTATCTCGTCCAGATTTGTTAAAGAGATTGTTAAATTAAATGGTGATATTAAAAAATTTACTACCAAAAGTACGATTAAATCTTTAAAAGAAAAATATGAATAGAATTTTAATTAACTTATTTATTTTATTTTTTTTTATTACTAATCAATCAATAGCTGAGGAGAATATAATGATTTTAAAATTAAAAAATGGGGATGTAAAAATAGAGTTATTTGAAGATGTGGCGCCAAATCATGTGAAGAGAATTAAAGAATTGGCAAATGCTGGAAAATACGACAACGTTGTTTTCCATAGAGTAATTGATGGCTTTATGGCTCAAACTGGTGATGTAAAATTTGGCAATTCAGAAACAAAGGATTTTGATTTAAGAAGAGCAGGAATGGGAGGATCTGACTTACCAGATTTGAAGCAAGAATTTAGTAGCTTGCCACATGATAGAGGAACTTTATCAATGGCGAGATCCTCAGATCCAAATAGTGCGAATAGTCAATTTTTTATATGTTTTAAACCAGCACCTTTTTTAGACAGACAATATACTGTTTTTGGTAAAGTAATAGAAGGAATGGATTTAGTGGATAAAATTAAAAGAGGCGATGAAAGTAATAACGGTTCTGTAACAGACCCAGATAAGATCATTAGCTTTAAATCACTGTAATTTATTGAATGGCATTAAAAAATTTTGCCTTTAAAGTTGTAAAAAAAGATAAGTTTGCTAGATCAGGTGTTATAGAAACCCATCGTGGAAATATAAATACACCAGCCTTTATGCCTGTTGGTACGCAAGCCACTGTTAAAGCATGTACAATTGAAGATATAAAAAAAACTGGATCTCAAATAATTCTATCTAACACTTATCATCTAATGATAAGACCTGGTGTAGACCGAATCCAATCTGCAGGTGGTTTACACGAATTTATGAACTGTGATTTACCAATTTTGACAGATTCTGGCGGTTTTCAAGTAATGTCTCTTTCAAAACTTAATAAAATCGACCGTGAAAAAGGTGCCATCTTTAATTCACACATAGATGGTAAAAAATTTTATTTAAGCCCTGAAGAAAGTATAAGAATTCAATTAGGTTTAAATTCAGATATCGTTATGATCATGGATGAGTGTCCAAAAAAATCAAACGATTATGATTTGATAAAAAAATCTATGGATCTTTCTTTATATTGGGCTCAAAGATCTAAAAATTCATTTGGTAAAAATCCACACAAGGCATTATTTGGTATTGTTCAAGGAGGATTATTTAAAGATTTAAGAATTAAGTCTTTGAATGAATTAATTAATATAGATTTTGATGGTTATGCTTTAGGAGGACTTGCTGTAGGTGAGACTCAATTCGAAATGTTTAAAGTTTTGGATGATATTAAAGAGTATTTACCTGATAATAAGCCTCATTATTTAATGGGTGTAGGAACACCATCTGATATTCTTGGTGCTGTTAAACGTGGTATAGATATGTTTGATTGTGTTCTACCTACAAGATCTGGAAGAACTGGTCTTGCTTTCACTTGGGATGGAAGAATAAATATTAAGAATAATAAATACCAAAACGATAATACACCACTCGATTCTAATTGTGATAACTTAAGTTTGAATAAATATTCTAAAAATTACCTAAACCATCTTTTTAATACTAATGAAATATTAGCTTCAATGCTATTAACACTTCATAATATCAATTTTTATCAAGAATTAATGTCATCCATTAGAAAACATATAGAGTCAGGCACATTTGATATATTTCATGATAAATACATTGATAAGTTGTAGCAGCTTTTTGATAAATGCCTAAATTGACATTTGAAATAATAAAATAAATCGTTATATAACAATCATTCGGTTTGAATAAATTGGGGGCCCTTAGCTCAGTTGGTAGAGCAATTCCCTTTTAAGGAATGGGTCGATGGTTCGAGTCCATCAGGGCTCACCATAATTCAACTAAGTTGTCTTTAAAGGCGGGTAATCTAAAATAACTTCGCTGATTTTTTCATTTAAATCTTTAATTCTATTATCTGATGATGGGTGAGTACTCATAAATTCAGGGGGTTCCTTTCCTTTATTAAGTTTTTTCATCCTCTCCCAAATTTTAACTGTTTCTCTTATGTCATAACCAGAAAGAGATGAAAATATCATACCTAAATAGTCTGCTTCACTTTCTTGCTTTCTATTAAATGGATTTAAAATTCCTAATTGAGCCAGTAAACCAACTGTATCCATGCCTGTATTTCTGTTAATTTCTGAAAGTACTCCACCAGAGGCAATATCAATTATTCTTGTTCCAACATTTAATAGTGTTCCTCTACTAGCTCTCTCTACTGAATGTTTTGCAACAGCATGTGCTATTTCATGACCCATAACAGCAGCCAATCCGTCTGTATTTTTTGTCGCTTCAAGAATACCTGTATATACAGCAATTTTTCCTCCAGGCATACACCATGCGTTTCTAACTTTTTTTTTATCAATTAAAATGTATTCCCAATCAAAATTAGCAGTAGGATCATTTAAACCTTCTCTATCAAAGTATTCTGATATAGAATTTTCCATTTTTCTCCCAATCTGTTTAATTTCATTAAGAGTTTTTTTATCGTCACTCATGTTTTCTTTTTCTTTAATTTTTTCATAGATTCTAGCTGCTTGGGCATTTAGCCTAGCTTCAGAAACTATTTTTAATTGTTTTCTCTCCGTAAT
>CACHCH010000010.1 GCA_902578255.1 uncultured Pelagibacteraceae bacterium | reverse complement strand
TTACTACATAAGATTTTTGTAGACCTGGTGAGCTGTAAATATCAGGATAAAGAGACTTGGTGTCTCTATTAAACTCTTTTTTAACTATTCTTGTATGTTCAAATTCTTTTCTTATAATTTCTATAGCTACAGACGGATTTATTTTTCCACATGTAAAAAAATCAAAACTAATAATACCTTTTTCTGGAAAGGTATGAAAACTGATGTGGCTTTCTGCTAATAAAGCTAAAATTGTAAAACCTTGGGGTTCAAATTTATATTTAGAGATATTAAGTATAGTAACTCTAGCAGCTTTAGCTATGTCGTGAATTACTTTTTCGAAAACTGAAGGATCGTATTCTTGTGTGGTTCCAATAATGTCTAGAGTTATATGCTCTCCAACTTTAGTCATCTATTATCCCTTCTTATAATTTTTTGCCTTGGATATAACTTTTTTCATCTCTTTTAAAGAAAGAATTTTTGGCTTACCCAATTTAAGGCTGGTTATATACTGAAGGGATATATTTTCAACCTCTTCAGCCAGCTCAAAAGCTTTTGTTAAATTTTCCTCAAATGCAATCTGACCGTGATTTGCTATAAGGCAAGCTTTTCTATCTCTCAACGCTTTTAAAATATTATTTGATAGTTCTCTAGTCCCGAAAGTTGCATACTTTGCACACTTAATGTCATGTCCTCCTGCCATCGCAACCATATAATGAAATGGTGGTATTCCTCTTTTATGAGTAGCTACTGCAGTAGCATTGGTTGAATGTGCATGAACGATTGCTTTTGCATTTTTTTTGTTATTATAGATATCCTGATGAAATTTCCATTCAGATGATGGTAATCCATTTTTTTTATCATATTTTCCACTTAAAGATACGAAAACAATATCTTTATTTTTTAAGGACGAGTACTTTTTTCCTGATGGTGTAATTAAAAAACCATCTTTATACCTTGTAGATATATTGCCAGATCTTAATGCAGATAATTTTGTTGAATTCAACATTCTTGAATATTTTATTATTTCAGTTCTTAAATTTTTCATTTAAATAATTTTTGTAAACCATCATAAGAAGCTTTTGCAATTCCTTTTTCAGTAATTAAACCTGTAACATATTTTGCAGGAGTTACGTCAAAAGCTAAATTTAATGCTTTACTTTTATTGGGATATATCAAAACTTTTTTAATTTCGTTATTTTCATCAATTCCTTCTACAAATGATAATTCGTCTGAGTTTCTTTCTTCAATAGGAATATTTTTTGAATCTTTTATATCCCAATCTATTGTTGAACTAGGTAAAGCTACGTAAAATGGAATATTATTATCATAAGCCGCTAATGCTTTTAGATAAGTTCCAATTTTATTACAAACATCCCCATTAGATAGTGTTCTATCAGTTCCAACAATACACATATCTACTTCACCCCTTTGCATTAAAATACCACCAGTGTTATCTGCGATAATTGTATTGGAAATCTCTTCTTCGTTTAACTCATACGAAGTTAAATTCGCTCCTTGGTTTCTTGGTCTTGTTTCATCTACCCAAACATGAACAGGAATTCCTTTTTTATGAGCATGATAAATTGGTGATGTTGCTGTTCCCCAATTAATTGTCGCTAACCAGCCCGCATTACAATGAGTAAGAATATTTACAGTACTTTTTTTCTTATTATAGATTTCCTCAATTATTTTTAATCCGTTAATACCTATGTTTTCACAAAACTTTACATCTTCGTCGCATATTTCTTTAGCTTCTTTTAAAGCCATATCTAAAATTTGATCACTATTGATACCAGATAATTTTTTCATCATGCGGTCTACTGCCCATCTTAAATTAATTGCAGTAGGTCTTGATTGAATTAATTCTTCTGCACTTTTTTTAATAAATTCAAGATTATGATTTTGTTGAGCTGCGAGAACTATTCCATAAGCGGCTGTACCACCAATTAAAGGTGCACCTCTTACTTCCATAGTTTTAATTGCACGAACTACTTCTTTTACAGTCTTAAGTTCTTTTACAGTAAACTTATGAGGAAGTTTGGTTTGATTAATTATTTTAACAATATTATTTTCATACCATATCGTTCTGTATTCTTTTCCGTCAATTCTCATTTATTTAGAGCTCTTCCAGCAACGGTTTTAAGTTTTTCTATTGTCTTTTGGGTTCGTTTTTCTGGAGCAGTTATAATGGCTACATCTAAGCAATTATTTGTGGGGTCGTTTGTATCTATATAATTTTCAAAATTATCTATTAAATTTTTAATCATTACTTTAGCTTTTTCAACATTTCCTAATAAAACTTTAATTACTTGTTGAACATCAACATTTTCATGATCTGGATGCCAACAATCAAAATCTGTTACCATTGAAACAGATGCATATCTAATTTCAGCTTCTCTTGCTAACTTGGCTTCTGGCATATTTGTCATGCCAATTACATCTGCTTTCCAGGATCGATATAAATTAGACTCAGCTAATGTTGAAAATTGAGGACCCTCCATCACAACATAAGTTCCATTTCTTTGATAATCTATATTTGATTTTTTTATAGCATCTTCACATGCATTCATTAAACCATTAGAAGTTGGATGAGCCATTGAAACATGTGCTACAATTTCATCTTCAAAAAAAGTTTTTTTTCTTGAAAAAGTTTTATCAATAAATTGATCAACTATTACAAATTTTCCTGGGGGTAAATCTTCCTTTAAAGAACCAACAGCAGAAACTGAAACAATATCTGTAACACCTAATTGTTTAAGTGCATCTATATTAGCCCTAAAATTTATATTAGAAGGTGAAATAAAATGTCCTCTACCATGTCTTGGTAAAAAATATACTTCCTTATTTTTATAATTTGTTTTTAAAATTTGATCTGAGGGTTTTCCCCACGGCGTATTTACTTCAATTAATTCTCTTTCCTTGAATTCCTCAACATCGTATAGACCACTTCCACCAATAATTGCTAATTTATTTGTTGTCATAATTTAAAATATATTTATTTATACTTTTATAATTTACTATTATGGATTTGAAAGATTTTATTAGATCTATTCCAGATTACCCCAAAAAAGGGATTTTATTTAGAGACATTACTACACTGATTAAAGACGAAAATGCATTTGCTGAAACCATTAATCAAATAGTTGAAAGATCAAAGAAATATAATTTTACAAAAATTGCTGCAATAGAATCGAGGGGATTTGTATTTGCTTCTGCAGTTTCTTATATTTTAAAAAAACCTTTTATTATGCTGAGAAAAAAAAATAAACTACCAGCTGATGTTCATTCTATAGATTTTGAGCTAGAGTATGGAACAGCTACTATTGAAGTTCATAAAGACTCCTTAAACGAAAATGATAGTGTTTTAATAATTGATGATTTAATTGCAACTGGTGGAACTGCAGAAGCGGCAACAAAACTTGTAGAAATTTCAAATAGTAAAGTGGCCGCTCTCATATTTGTTATTAATTTGTTTGATTTAGGTGGTGCAGATAACCTAATTAAAAATGATTACAAAGTTGAAAATTTAATTGAATTTCCAGGGCATTAATTGGTAGCGGGAAGTGGGATCGAACCACTGACCTCAGGCTTATGAGTCCTGCGCTCTAACCAACTGAGCTACCCCGCCATTAATAAAACTCGATTTATAATGGTTTTAATTTGTACTTCAATATAGTTTTATTTATTTATACGATATTGGATGATTATTTACGAAAAAAGTGATTTAGGATAATTGTTTAAAACTCTTACTTAAATATATAAAAGTATATAAAAAATCTTAATAAAATTGATAAAATATTTAAATATACATTATTGGATAAGAAAAATACTTGTAAATAAGTTCATATCTAAAATTTTAGGTAAAAAATTAATAAATAAAATAGTTTTTAACTCTATTTATAAATCAAATTATTGGAATAAAAGTAAAGATTTTAATCCCAAGTTCCAGTCTTATTCAGGACCAGGCTCAATTCCAAACTCTAAACAGACAAACAATTTAATTACAAATTTAGAAAAATTTTTTCTAACTAATAATGTTAAAAAAGTTTTAGATGCTCCGTGTGGTGATTGTGCTTGGATTGAAGGTCTTTTTAAAATGAATATAGAATATACTGGAATAGATATTGTTAATGAATTAATTCTTAAAAATAAGAAAAAGTTTAAAAAAAATCAGAAAGTAAATTTTTTTTGTGAAGATTTAACTGAATATAATAAATTTGATAATTATGACTTTATACTACTAAGAGACTTCTTTATTCATTTGCCTATAGAAAATATTCAAAATATTTTAAATAATTTAAAAAAATCTAATTGTAAATTTTATGCATTCAACAATTACGAAGGTATTAAAATTAATAAAGAAATTTCGACAGGTGAACATAGAAAAATTAATCTAATGGAAAAACCTTTTAGTTTAGAACAACCTTTTTCAAAAATACAGGAAGTAAAGAACGACAACTTTCCAGATAAAAATATAATGGATAACTTTCTTTATATTTATAAAAATTAATATCTACAAAACAAATTTTAAAAAACTTAATTTTTAATAATTATTTATATTGTGGTATATGCAATTAAAGAGCACAATAAAAAAGCAAATATAACTGAAATAAAAAGTTTCTTTTTAAAATCTTTTTTTCTATCAAGCCTTACTCTATTAAGTAAAACATTTACGTCAGTTGTTTTAACCTGTTTATTTAAGTTTCCTTCGCTTAAGTTATTTTCGTTGTTTATATCTATATTTTTTAAAAACGTTTTTTTCACAATTTATATTTAAGCAGTTAAAATTATAATTTACAATTAAATAAATGATCAGTTATTAAATATTTTTAAAATTACTTTTTTTTAAAGGTTTTAAAAGAATATCTGCCAAATACTTTTTTTTTTCAATTTCAATGTATATCTCACTTTTTAAAAGCTCATCATTAGATAGACAATTTTTAATATATCCAAAAGCTAAATTCTTTTTAAAATTAAAAGAATAATTACCAGAAGTAGTTCTTCCTATAATTTCATCTTTTAGATAAATGGGTTCATCATGAAGCATTAAAGGCATGCCTGGTTTATTATTCTTAAGAGTAAACATGGCAAATATTCGATCAACTTTTTTCTCTTTAATTCTACTCAATGCCTTCTTACCAATAAAATCAATTTGTTTTTTATTGCTAATTGTAAATTCAAGACCTGATTGATACTGATTTTCCTCAGGAGAGATATCATGACCCCAATGTAAAAAACCACTCTCCATTCTCAAGGTGTCTAATGCATGCATTCCACAATTAGAAAGATTAAATTCTTTACCTTTTTCAATAAGTAGCTCATAGATTTTTTTAGCATCTGATATTTTTATATACAATTCATAACCCAATTCTCCAACATATGATAATCGTTGGATCCAAACTTTTAAATTATTAATGTGAATGTATTTAGCATGACCAAATTTAAAATTTTGATTAGTAAAATCATCTTTGCTTATTTCTTGCATCAAATATCTACTTTTAGGACCAAAAATACCAAAAACGCAATATTCATCTGTTACATCATGAATTTCAATTCCATCTGGTAAATGTTTTTTAATATGAAATTTATCTCTTTCTCTTGTTGCAGCAGAACTAATAATTCTAAAATGATTTTTATCTATACAAACAACTGTCAAATCACTTTCTATTCCACCATCCTCATTTAACATTTGAGTGTAAGTACACTTTCCAGCTTCATTTTTTATATTTGCAGAACAAATTCTTTGTAAATTTTCGTAAGCTTTATCTGATTTGATTTCAAATTTAGAAAATGGTGTTAAATCAAATAAACCAATATTTTTTATAGTGTTACTTGTTTCATACTCAACAGCAGGATACCAGTTTTGATAGTTATAACTGTACTCATATTCTGTACTTTCACCGTCAAGAGCAAACCACATAGGTCTCTCATATCCGGCCGATACACCAAAACAGGCTCCAAAACTTTTTAACAAATCGTGGTGTGGTAAAATTTTTATATTTCTTGATGTTTTGTGTTGTTTGAAAGGCCAATGCATTCCATACAAATCACCTAAGGACTCCGTGATCCTATCTTTAATAAAATTTATATCTGAATGAAATTTCTGAAATCTTTTTATATCGTAATTAAAAATATCTTCATTAACATGGCCATTCATTAACCATTCAGCAGTGACTTTTCCAACACCCCCTCCGCTTCCAATTCCAATACTATTTAAACCACAGCTGACGAATAAATTTTTTACTTCAGGAACTTCACCTAGTAAAGAATTAGTATCAGGAGTAAACGATTCTGGACCTGAAAAAAATTTTCTAACACCTATCTTTTCTAGTATAGGAAATCTTTTCATCGATTTCTCTAAATAAGGTTCAAAGTGCTCAAAATTTTCAGGAAACTCTCCAAAAGAAAAATTTTCAGGTACTTGATTAGTTTTATTAAATGCAGGTATAGATTTACCTTCAAATATTCCGATTAATAATTTTCCAGCATCTTCTTTAAAATAAACACTGCTATCAAAATCTCTTATCACTGGAAGGGTTGGCGATAGCTTTTCTATCGGCTCAGTAATTACATAAAAATGCTCTGCTGGATAAAGAGGAATACTAACTCCAATCTTTTCCCCAATTTGTCTTGACCACATGCCAGTTGCTAAAACAACATACTCACACTCAATGACTTGACCATTAACTCTTACTCCATGAACTCCATCATTTTTAGTCAATATAGTTTCAACAGGGGATTGTTCGTATATTTTTGCTCCTCCTTTACTTGCACCTTTTGCTAGCATATATGTAACCCCGGTTGGGTCAGCTGAACCATCTCCTGGCATAAAAACTCCACCCTTTAAGTCATCTGTATTCATCATTGGGTATTTTTTTTTAATTTCTTGTTTGTTGAGCATACTTAACTCAACATCATAAAGTTGCGCAGTTGTTGCTTGTCTTTTAAGTTCTTGCCAGCGACTATCGGTTTGAGCAATAGAAAGTGCACCATTAAGTCTTAATCCGGCTGAGTGATCAACTTCTTTTTCTAAATTTTTGTACAAGTCTAGAGTATATTTTCTAATTTTAGTTACTGTTGCAGATGGACCTAATTGACTAACTAATCCTGCAGCATGCCAGGTAGTCCCTGAAGTTAGTTGATCTCTCTCTAATAAAATTACATCATTCCAACCAAATTTAGTTAGATGATAAGCAACTGAGCAGCCAATGACACCACCCCCTATTACAACAACTTTTGCTGATGATGGTAATTTTTTGTTGTTCATAAATTATAAAGATAATAAGAAAGAATTAATATTTGTAAACAAAATGAAAAGTGTTCTTTTGACAGGTGGGGCTGGATATATAGGAAGTAATGTAGCGAATTTTCTTTTAGATAGAGGTTGTAAAGTATCAATAATTGATAATTTAATTACTGGTAATAAAAACCTAATCCCTAAAAAATCTAAATTTTTTTTATGCGACATTGCAAATCAAAAAAGAGTGACTGAAATTATAAAAGGAAATAATTTTGATATAGTTATGCATTTTGCTGGATTAGTTAAAGTAGATGAATCAATTAAACACCCAAAAAGGTATAATAATTTTAATTATAATAAAGGAAAAATATTTTTAGATACTTGCTTTAAAAATAATTTAAAAAAAATAATTTTTTCTTCAACAGCATCAGTTTATGGGAATGCAAATAATAAAAAAGTTAAAGAAGATAATAATTTAAAACCTATTAATCCATATGCAAAGTCAAAAATTAAACTAGAAAATTATTTAATAAAAAATTCAAAAGTTAAAAATTTTAAATTTATAATTCTTAGGTATTTTAATGTCGCAGGAGCAGATAAGAGACTTAGATCAGGTTTAATTTCAAAATCATCAACAAATTTAATTAAAGTACTATGCGAAGTTGCTACGGGAAAGAGAAAAAAATTTAGAATTAACGGAAATAATTATACCACAAAAGATGGAACACCAGTAAGAGATTTTATACATGTATCAGATCTTGCAGAGATACATTACTTGACTGCTAAATATTTGATTAGGAATAATAAATCTAAAATATTTAATTGCGGTTATGGAAAAGGTTATTCAATTTTAGAAGTAGTAAATAAAATGAATTCAATTTCCAAAAAAAAAATTCCAATTGTATTTGGTAAGAGAAGAGAAAATGATATTGAGGTATCAATCTCGTGTATTAAAAAATTTCATAAACATATTAAGTGGAAACCTAAGTATAACAGTTTAAAATATATATTGAGAACTGCTTATGAATGGGAAAAAAAATTAAGCTATATTAAATAAATAAAAATTAATTTTATATGAATTCGTATATAATGATAAAATCTTATATAATTTTACACTAATTAATTTATAAGAAATATAAGTGAAATCAAAAATATATATAACAGGTTCCTCAGGTTTTATTGGTTTCCATACGGCCAAAAAATTATTAGACAAAGGTTTAAAAGTTCACGGATACGACTCCATGAATAATTATTATGATGTTAAACTTAAGAAGGCTAGATTAAACATCCTTACAAAATATAAAAACTTTAGCTTTACTAAAGGAATGCTGGAAAACAAAAAATTATTAAATAAATCAATATTAAAATTCAGTCCATCTATTATAATTCACTTAGCAGCTCAAGCTGGTGTCAGATATAGTATAGAGAAACCTGAAGAATATTTAAATTCTAATATATTAGGAAGTTTTAATATTTTAAATATTGCACATAAAATTAAAGTAAAGCATTTAATTATCGGATCAAGCTCATCTGTTTATGGGGCAAATAAGAAATTTCCTTTTAAAGAAACAGATAAAACTGATCACCAATTAAGTTTTTATGCAGCTACTAAAAAATCAGCAGAAAGTATAGCTCACTCTTATTCAAGTTTGTGGGGCATACCAATTACGATTTTAAGATTTTTTACTGTTTATGGTCCTTGGGGCAGACCAGATATGGCATACTTTAAGTTCACAAAAAATATATTAAATGGAAAAAAGATTGATGTTTATAACAAAGGAAAAATGTACAGAGATTACACATATATTGATGATATTGTTAGTGGTATAATAAAATTAATCAGCAAAGCACCTTCTTTAAATAAAAAAATAAGTATTAAAAATGATAGCATATCTCCAGCTGCGCCATTTAGAATTTTGAATATAGGAAATACAAAAAAAATATATTTGTTAGATTTTATAAAATCACTAGAAATTGAATTAAAAAAAAAAATTAAAAAAAAATACCTACCAATGCAAAAAGGAGATGTTCATTCAACTCTTTCAGATAGCTCTCTTTTAAAAAAAATAGCAGGCTACAATCCTAAAACTGATTACAATATTGGAATAAAAAAGTTTGTTAACTGGTATATGGATTATTATAAATAGATAGCATTAATAGGGTTTACATATTTATATCCAAATAGATCTGCAACAGCTTTATAGGTTACTTGACCTTTGTGAACATTCAATCCTGCTAAAAAATTTTTGTCTTCACCTAAGGCTTTTTGATAACCTTTGTTTGCAAGTTTTACTAAAAAAGGAAGTGTTGCATTATTTAAGGCTAACGTTGATGTTCTTGGTACACCCCCTGGCATATTTGCTACACAATAATGAACAACATCATCAACTATATAAGTTGGGTCTCCATGGGTAGTAGGTTTACTTGTTTCAACACATCCACCTTGGTCTATAGCAACATCAACAATTACTGATCCACGTTTCATAAATTTCAACATTTCTTTGGTAACCAATTTTGGTGCCTCAGCACCAGGAATTAAAACACCTCCAACTAAAAGATCAGCCTCAGATACTAATTTAGTTAAATCAATTTTATCACTTTGTTCTGGTATAATTTTATCACCAAAAATTTTGGTAAGCTGTTTTAATCTTGCCGATGATTTATCAACGATATGTACTTTTGCCTGCATGCCTGTTGCAATAACTGCTGCATTTTCTCCAACAACGCCTCCACCTAAAATAACAACAGTTGCTCCAGTTACACCAGGTGCTCCTCCAAGTAAAAGACCTCGTCCATTTTGATTTTTTTCTAAACAATGTGCTCCAGCTTGAACAGACATACGCCCTGCGACCGCACTCATAGGAGCAAGTAGAGGTAATCTTCCATTATTATCAGTCACAGTTTCATATGCAATATTAATACTTTTTGATTTGATTAGACCTTCGGTTAATTCTTTAGCTGCTGCTAAATGTAAGTAAGTGTAAACTATTTGATTTTCTTTAATCATTTCTACCTCAACTTTTTGAGGCTCTTTGACTTTAACTATTATTTCAGCATCATCAAAAATGTCTGCTGCGGAGTTGGCAATTTTAGCACCAGCTTTTATGTATTGCTCATTTTCAAAGCCAGCTTCAAAACCTCCGTTATTCTCAATTATAACTTCATGGCCTTCAGAAACTAAAGTTTTGACACTTTGGGGAGTTAGACCAATCCTGTTCTCTTGAGGTTTTATCTCTTTAGGTACGCCAATCTTCATGGGTTTTCTTATTTAACTTAGATTAACTAATTTTTTTGGTTTTTTTGATAATTAGTTATGCCAGTTCTGAGTTTATCGATAATTTCATCTATATGTTTTTTTTCACATATAAACTGTGGAGCTATTATTAAGCAGTCTCCAGTAGCCTTAAAATTCACTCCTGCTTCATAGCAGGCTTTAAAAGTTTCATACCCTGCTTTACCTAGTTTGGTATTTAATTTCATATCAATTCCACCCATCATTCCATATCCTCTTATATTTTCCACAGATTCTAAATCTTGAAGCGAAAATAATCCTTTTTGGAAATAAGGAGCTAAATTTTTTGCCCTTTCAAATATATCTTCTTTTTCAAAAATATCTTGAACTGCTAAAGCTGCAGCTACTGCAACTGGTATTCCTGAATATGTATAGCCGTGAAATAATTCTACTGATCCCATCGGAGAAGCATCCATCACTGCATCATAAATTTCATCTTTGCAAGCAACAACACCCATAGGAACAACACCATTTGTTGTTGCTTTGGCCATCGTCATAATATCAGGTGTTACACCAAATTCGTGACTTGCAAATGCAGAGCCTGTTCGGCCCCATCCTGTAATTACTTCATCAAAAATTAAAAGTATTCCATGTTTATCACATGTCTCTCTCAATTTTTGTAAGTAACCTTTTGGTGGTACTAAGGTTCCAGTTGATCCTGCTATTGGTTCAACAATACATGCCGCAATGTTTTCCGGACCAAAGTTTGTAGCTATTCTTTCTAAGTCATCTGCTAAGTCAGCACCAGTCTCTGGTTGACCACTTACAAATTTATGTTCAGGTAAATGTGTATGTCTCATATGTTGAACACCTGGCATTAAAATACTTGCAAAAGTTTTAACATTGTTAATCATTCCTCCAACAGATACGCAGCCAATATTCATACCATGGTATCCACGCTCACGACCTACAAATCTAAATCTATGAGCATTCCCTTTTGCTCTGTGATAAGCTACTGCAATTTTAATTGCTGTCTCTACAGCTGTTGATCCACAAATTGTGTAAAACATTTTATTTAAATCACCTGGAGTGTGTTTTGAAATTTTTGTGGCTAACTCAAAAGATCCACCAAAACCCTGTTGAAAAGGTTGAGCATAATCTAAAGTTTCTAATTGTTTAGTTACAGCTTCAGTAATTTCTTTTCTTCCATGACCCAAAGGATTACAAAATAATCCAGAACTTGCGTCAATTTGGGTTTTTCCATGATGAGTTTTTAAATAAACTCCTTTAGCTTCGGTAATTAATCTTGGATTAGCCTTAAAATCTTTATTGGAAGTAAATGGCATCCAATGTTCATTTAAAGAATTTGGTACCGAAGTTCTGTTTTCTGAGCTCATATTTTTTAAATTTTAGTTTTAACAAAATATGTAGACTAAAATGTTTTGTTTACTACATTTATTTTGACCTATATTGGACAACATTATTATACAACTTTAAATTGTACAATTGATTTCTATGCAATACTGGATCCCGATATAAAGTGTTTTACTTCTATATAAAATTGAATTTAAATATGTCTAATTTAATTAATTAAACATAGGGGAATAAATGAAAAAAATATTAAGCTTTATTCTAGGATCTATCTTTGCTCTTAACCTGTCTATTTCAGTTGCAAATTCAGCTGCTAAAGAATTAAGAGTTGCATATTTCTTAGAATGGCCAAGTCCAAATTTAGAGGATATGATGAAGAAAAATTACTCAAAAGCTTTGGGTATTCCGGTAAAGTGGACGAGCTTCAATACTGGTGTAGAAATGACAGAAGCTATGTTAGCAGGAGATATTGATATTTCTTACTCACAAGGTTTAGTACCATTTATTAATGCTGTAAAATCTAATGCGCCTATAAAACTAATTGATATTGCAATGGAATATGGAATGGGTGGAACTACATGTGTTACATCAAACGCTTCAGGAATTACAAAAGCAAACGCTTCTGAATTAGAAGGTAAAAAAGTTGCAGTGCCTTTAGGTACTATGGCTGACTATGTTTTTACTGCAAGTATGGAAATCGTTGGTGCTGATCCAAGTAAAATGACTGTTATTGATATGGTACCAGAAGACGGGGCTGCGGCTTTAGTAAGTGGTGATGTTGCAATGGCATGTTTATTTGGTGGTAATTCAATTGCAGCGGCTACAGAAGTTGGTTCTAGATTAATTTCAGTTGATGAGGCTAAAGCTGGAGGTATTATGGGTATAGATATTACTTCTGTTACTAATAAGTTTATGAATGAAAATCCTGGCATGGTAAGAACTTTTGTTGAAGTTACTCATGAAGCTAATGCAAGATATAATTCTGGTAAAAGCGATATGAATTCTATGTCTAAAGCATCTGCAATGGACGTTGGAAAAATGAAAGGTACTTTAGATGGATTTAAATTCTTAACTCCAGAAGAAACAGAAAAATCTATGACTAATGGTAATCTAAGTGGTTTCTTAGATGGAATGGGAACTCCAAAAGGAAACGTAGATACAAGTTTCTTACCTTTGTAATTTTAAAGGTTTAAAACTTTTTAAATAGGCACTGATTTAAACATTAGTGCCTATTTTTTTTAAAAGACTTCTAATATAAGGACGCAATGAGTGATCTTGTTTCTCAAAATCTAAATATGATTTTTAAAACTCCAAAAGGAGAAACGGTTCATGCATTAAAGGATGTGAGTTTTACTTTAAAAAAAGGAGAATTACTTACAGTTCTTGGTCCTTCCGGATGTGGAAAAACAACATTACTTAATATCACTGCAGGGTTTTTAAGACCCACTTCAGGAAAAATTACATTAAATAATAATGAAATTGATGGACCTGGTGTTGAAAGAGGAATGGTATTTCAGCAAGGCGCGTTATTCGAATGGTTAACAGTTGCCGAAAATGTGAACTTCGGTCTTAGGATGAAAAAAAAAGATCCAGGATTAACAGCAAAAAAAGTTGAGGAATGGTTAGATATAGTTGGTTTAAAAGGATTTGGGAACACTCCTACTTACCAATTATCAGGAGGTATGCAGCAGAGAGTGGCGCTTGCAAGGTGTTTAATAAATGATCCTGATCTAATTTTAATGGATGAGCCGTTAGGTGCGTTAGACGCGTTAACTAGAGAGAAAATGCAGTCTTTAGTTTTAAAAATTTGGCGAGAAACTGGAAAAACTATCATTCTAATTACTCACTCTGTGGAGGAAGCTCTCTTACTTGGAGAACGATTATATGTAATGGCACCTAGACCAGGAAGAATACATAAAGAATACAATCTTCCTTTTGCAGAAATGGGTCTTAAACAAGATTTGAGAGAAATAAAAAAAAATAAAGAGTTTTCATCTACTAGAGAAGAAATTTTATCCATGATCTGGAACATGGAAGAAGAAATAATGGGAAAAGAAAATTAATGTTAACCCAATTCGTAACAATACTAATTATAGTATCTATTATTGGATGCATACTTTATGGAAGAAGATTAATCAGAACTGAAAAAGTTGATGCTGTTTTTGGGAATCCAGAAAGAGCTAAAGGTGGAACACACTGGGTAATCGTTGGAAGTAGTGCAATTCTAATGCTATGGCTTTATTATTCATGGGACATTGCAAAAGGTTTTTATCCAAAATCCGCAAATGAATTATGTCAAGTTGCTAAAATAAACGAATCCTTATTAGGATTAAAATATCAGTTCCCTATTGAAGAGAGAGAATTCAAAAGCACATCTATTATTAAAATTGAAAATAAAAATCTTATAAAGATTTCAAATGAAATAAAAAGATCTACAGATCTAAATGACCAACAAAAAACAATCCTTGTAAGCTACATTGATAGAACCTCTAAATTAATTCCCCTCTTAACTAGTGAAGAATTAATAGAAATGGATACCAAAATTAAAATTCAAGAAATGACTGAGCAAATAAAGCAGCTTAGTAATAATTTTCAAAAGAAAGATTATCCTTTTGAGACAGATGCTCAAAAAATTGAGAGACAAAAACTTATTGATGAACAAGGTGGTTGGGGAATTGTCACAATAGACTCTGGAAGTGGCTCTATTGAAAATACTATTGAAATACCTACAGCACCACAAACTAAAAAAGGTTTAAAATTTCATACAGCTGCAAAAGAACTAAGTTTAATAAATGACAAGTTTTTTAAATTAAGAAATCATAATCCATTATTCAAAAGTGAAATAAAAAAATTAAAAGATGATATTAAAGCTTATAGGAAAGGTTTAGATGATAGTGAGGAGATAACATCTGACTATGCAAAAAATATTGTTAAAATTGCAAGACGTATTGAATTTGCGAGTATTTATCCTCCTAATGCATTAAATGAAATGCAAGCAGCCATCATAGAATTTGATGGTTTGCAAAATAAAGAACAAGGTGGATTAAGATTAATTGATATCCTTTTATTTCCTTCAGGAACAATTGTAGCTAGTGGAGCAACTTGTTCTGAACAAGGTTCAGGTAGGTGGTTGCCGAAACCATCTGATACTTTTAATAAGTTTGTGTTGCTGTCTAAACCAAGTATTGGATATAAAAATGTTCCTCTTTTATGGATTGAAATGGTTGATGTAAGTAAAATGATAGGATTCATTTTACCAGATTTGATAGCCGATATCTTACCAGGGGAATATCCAGTTCATACAAAAGACGGAACAGTTAAAGAGAATTTTAAAAGTAATGTCTTAAAAGTTGTAACTGGCGATTTTAAATTATTTAAAGTTCCCGTTCCATACGGACATATCTGGGACTCTTTTATGAGGGTATTTTTAGGATTAGTTTTTGGAATTATTATTGGTGTTCCATTAGGATTATTTATGGGTCTAAATAGATTTGCAAGAGGTTTCTTTGATCCATTAATAGAATTATATAGACCAGTTCCTCCACTTGCTTGGGCACCTTTGATTATTTCTGTACTTGGGATTGATAACTCTGGAAAAGTATTTTTATTATTTATGGTTTCCTTATCTATTATGATCATTTCAGCAAGGGCTGGTGCTTCGGGAACTCAGCTTTCAAAAATTCATGCTGCTCACTCATTAGGAGCTTCAAAAAAACAAATTTTAAGATATGTAATTTTTCCAAATTCACTCCCAGAAATTTTAACTGGAATTAGAGTTGCGGTTGGAATGTGTTGGGGAACATTAGTTGCAGCAGAATTTTTAGCCGGGACTACTGGTATTGGTTTTGTTGAGAACGTTGCAAAAAAATACTTCCAATGGGAGGTTATTTGGATAACGATAATTATTATGGGTCTTCTTGGTTTGTTATTCGATATTACTTTAAGAAAAATCATAGACAAAACTATCCCTTGGCGTGGAAAAGGTTAAAATGAAGACCCCAATCTTAAAAAAACTAGTTGTAAAAATATTTCAAAAATTTGGCTTAAATAAAGATCATGCAACAATCTCAGCAAATGCATTAATTAATGCTGAACTGGTTGGGGCTTATGGACATGGATTATCAAGACTTAAGATGTATTGTGATAGAATTTCAAAAAAAGTAATCAATCCTAAACCAAAAATTAAAATAAAAAAAATTTCTCAATCTGTTTCTCATATTGATGCAAACAACAGTATAGGTTTTGTGGCTGCGGATCTTGGAATAAAGACTGCTATCAGACACGCTCAAAAAACTGGTATTGGAATGGTTGCCATTAAAGGAAGTGGCCACTATGGATTATCAGGTTATTACGCTGAGCAAGCGATAAAAAAAAATTTGATAACTATGATTTATACTAATGCACCACCAGCGGTTGCTCCTCACGGTGCATTAAAAAGTTTGTTTGGAACAAATCCTATATGTTTTGGAACTCCAACTGGAACAAAAATTCCTTTTATATTAGATACATCAATTTCTATGATTAACAGAGGAAAAATAAGAGTTGCAGCAAGAAACAATCAAAAAATTCCTGAAGGTGTTGCACTAGATAAATTTGGTAAACCAACTAATGATGCCAAGAAAGCATTGGAAGGTGTTCAGCTACCAATTGCAGGATTTAGAGGTTCAGGTCTCGCTTGGATGGTAGATATTTTAAGTGGAGTAATTACAGGTGGAAATCATGCAGGAAGAGTTAAAGATCCATTCGATGATTTTTCTGGTCCACAAAACATTGGGCATTTATTCATCACCTTTCAAGCAAATTTATTTCAAAAAAATTATAATCAAAGAATTAAAGATAATATTCGAACAATTAAAAAACTTCCAAAAATTAAAGGAGTAAGAGAAATAATGTATCCAGGACAAAACAAGTTTTACAGATACAAAAAGAATTTTAAAAAAGAAATTCCTATTTCAGATATAATTAAAAAAGACTTGGAAGTTTTAATAAGTTAATACAGTTAAAGCACCCAGAGATACTAATAATGTAGACAAAATAATTGTTCTTTTTACTTTATCTTTTCTTTTTTGTTCAATTAGTCTTTGCTTAAGAACATCCACGTTCACTCTAAGAGGAGCTTCATTTTCTTGAGTAGGGTCTTCAACAACGTGAGATGTTCTATTTAAGCCTTCATTATTCATTAATGTATTAAACCATGTGGTAATAAAATTTGAAATATGCCTTGAGTCCAATTTGGGTTGCTATTCATTACATAATAGTTCAGAGTGGGTCAGGAGATAACAATGGCAGTAGTACCTAGCGTTACGGCTCAAATTGACGAAAAAGAAATTTTCAAGGTTATTAGTAATAATTTTAGCAAATTAGCTCCAGCTTACTATTTCTTGATCAGCAATTGGTTAATACGAGCATACAATGTTCATAAAGATATAGATAAATATATAATAATTATTTACCTAATTAATAAAGATTTGATTGTTTTTAGAAGAAACGGGTTGGTTGTAAATTATGATACTTTTTACAAAGATAGATCAATAGAAATTGAGAAGATAAATTTAAGCGACATTTCAAAAGATCTAGAAATACCAAAAGAAAGTGTGAGAAGGAAAATCTTAGAATTAGAAAAAGAAGGTGTAATTAAAAAAACTGGAAAAAAAATGTTTGTTAATAGGAGCACACTTGTTGCTACCCAAGCTAAAGACACCTTAAAAGATATGAGTTCTTTGTTATTTGAATTTAATAAATTATTAAAAAATGAAAAGGCTTTTACTGTTGATGAGATTTCATACTCTATGAAAGAAAATTTTTCTTTTTGCTGGTATCAGTTTTATAAATTTATATTTATTTATACAAACAGGTGGAGAAAAGAAGTAAAGGATCTGGAAACTATGTGTATTGGAATTTTGGTAATGCTTAATGCATCTGAAAATAAGAGCTTCAAAGTAAAGGACCTAAACTTAAAAACATATCAAAAAAAAGTTATGGGTTCAGATGAAAGAGGTATGAATGCAATGTCTTTGTCTGACATCACAGGAATTCCAAGACCAACGGTTGTTAGAAAATTAAAATATTTAATCGATAATAATTACCTAACTATTAATGAAAGAAAACTGCTTTTTATTAATATTCAAGGAACAGTATTAAAAAGAAGTTCTGAATTACAAGATGCAAATATTAAAAGCTTAAGTAGTTTTATTTATAAAGTATTTAATCAAATTAAAATTATAGACTCGAGTAAAGATGAAGATGATGATTTTATTCCTAGTTACTTGAGATAATTAATTATTTTTTCTTAAGATATAAATAAAAATAAATCCAGTTATATACATTAGCAGTGCATAGGCTCCTGTTGGCACCATATAAGCTACCTCATCAAATATTAATGTTGCAACAAACACTGCTAAAGTTCCATTCTGTAGACCACACTCTAATGCAATACATTTTTGTTGTGCTACCCCTGATACAAACTTTTTAGCAATAAAGTATGCCAATACCATCATCGCAACATTTAAAATTAATACCGCTAAACCCGCCTGAGCAAGATAAGTTAAAATATTATCTTTTTCTTCAATCCATATTGCAATAAATACGATTACAAATAACCATCCTGTTAATTTATTAATTAAATAAATTTTAGATAAAATAAAATTTTCAGCAAAACCTCTTATAATCATTCCAATTATTACAGGGACTGTAACCACTAAAGCCATTTTCAAAGCTATTCCAATTACTGAGATTTCTTTTGCAATAGTAACACCCAATATATCAGCAGAACTGATTACAATTATTGGAATTGTAATAATACAAATTAAACTGGTCACTGCAGTTAAAGAAATAGATAAAGCTACATCTCCATTAGCAAATTTTGTTAAAACATTTGAAGTAACACCACCCGGTGCAGCAGCAATAATCATTAGACCAACAGCTATAGCAGAGGGAAGATCGAGACTTAGGGCAATGATTAAAGCTACAATTGGCAACAAAATTAATTGAGAAAAAAAACCTACAATAAAATCCCTCGGGGTTTTTAATATTCTTGTGAAATCTTTAATTGAAAGACCAAGACCCAATCCTAGCATGATTAGGGCTAAAACTATTGGTGCAATTGTTGTTACTATTTCCATAGCACAAATATCATAGCACTATGAGAAAGGTTAATAAAATAAATATACATTAGAATGTTTATAGAAAAATTTAGTTAGTAAAATTAGGAACAATTGCCTATATACTTTTAATTATATATTAATAATAAACATTACCAATGCTTTCTAATAAAGAAATTGTCTGCCCAAACAGCCTGCTAGATGTGGCGCATAAAAAAAAAGGTGTTAAAGCAGCAGTTGTAAATGCAGGAATGCCCTTGCCAATGCTATCTGTTCAAGATGCAGTTAAAGAGAATTTAATAGAGCCAATTTTTATTGGAGATAAAAAAGAAATTCAAAAATGTGCTGAAGATTTGAAATGGGATATTTCTAAATATGAAATTATTGATGAACCTGTAGAAAACAATACAGCCCCTATAGCAGCTAAACTAGCAAGTGAAGATAAAGTGAGGATAATTGTAAAAGGTCATATTCATACTGACATTTTAATGAAAGAAGTACTAAAGCGTGAATATAATTTGATGGGTAAAACTCGATTAAGTCATATATGGCACATGACTATTGAAAAAGAAGATGCACCATTAATTATTACTGATGGTGCCTTAAATGTATTGCCTAATATTAAAACAAAAATGCATATTCTTAAAAACGTCATAGACTTCTCACACAGAATTGGTATTTCACGACCAAAAGTATCTATATTATCAGCAACAGAAGAAGTAATTGAGAGTGTGCCTACTTCATTAGAGGCAGCAGAACTCACAAAATTGGCAGAAAAAGAAAATTTAAATGCAGATGTGTTTGGACCACTAGCTTTTGATAATAGTATTTCAAAAAAATCAGCAAGTATAAAAGGTATAAAAAATTCAGTAGCAGGAGAAGCAGATGTGTTATTAGTTCCTAGTGTTGAAGCAGGAAACGCTTTAGTAAAAATGATGATATATTTTATGGGTGCTTGTGCTGCGGGTGTTGTGATTGGTGGCAAAGTTCCAGTGGTAATTACAAGTAGATCTGATGAAGCTCCAGCAAGATTGGCTTCTATTGCTGCAGCAGTAGTTGCTCTTGACTAATTGATTCATTGATATTTTTATTAAATTCATTTAAGTAAATAATTTATTTAGAAAAATATAATGGCAATAACATATTTAAAAAAATCTCCAAAAACATCTTCAACAGATGATACTAAGACTAGGGAAATTGTTGAAAATATTCTCAAAGATATAGAAAAAACTAAAGAAGAAGGTTGCAAAGCACTCTCAAAAAAAGTTTGATAAATATGAAGGAGATGTAATTGTTTCAAAAGAAAAAATTGAGGAAATTAAAAAAAATTTAGATCAAAAAACAAAAGATGACATTCAGTTTTCTCATGAAAGAGTAAGAAAATTTGCTGAGGCCCAATTAAAGAATTATGGTCAAGACTTTGAAGTAGAATTATCAGATGGTTTATATGCTGGCCAAAAATTAATACCAGTTAACACTGCAGGTTGTTATGTGCCAGCTGGTAGATATGCTCATATCGCGTCAGCCGTAATGAGTGTTACAACTGCTAAAGTAGCTGGAGTAAAAAACATAATTGTAGCTAGCTCACCAAAACCAGGTGTAGGAGTTCACCCTTCTATTGTTTATACTGCTGATCTTTGTGGTGCAGATTCAATATTAAACCTTGGAGGTGTACAAGCTATTGCAGCAATGACTAACGGATTATTTGGTAACGAACCTGCAGACATGTTAGTTGGACCAGGAAATCAATTTGTAGCAGAAGCAAAAAGAATTTTATTTGGAAAGGTTGGAATTGATTTATTTGCAGGACCAACTGAGATAGCAGTAATAGCTGATGATAAAGCTGACGAAGAACTTGTTGCAGTTGATTTAGTTGGTCAAGCTGAACACGGATATAACTCACCAGCATGGCTTTATACTAAAAGTAAAAGAATTGCAGATTATGTTATTAAACGAGTTCCAGAATTAATCGCCGAACTTCCAGATTTACCAAGAGAAAACGCTGGTGCAGCATGGAGAGATTATGGTGAAGTTATTTTATGTGACACTGATGAGGAAATTGCTACTATTAGTGACGAATATGCGCCTGAACATTTGGAAGTACAAACCCAAAATCTTGATTGGTATCACAAAAGATTAAAGAATTACGGATCGCTATTTATTGGTGAAGAAACAACAGTTGCTTACGGTGATAAATGTTCAGGGACTAACCATATTTTGCCAACGAAAGGTGCGGGTAGATATACTGGAGGATTATTTGTTGGTAAATTTATAAAAACTCTAAGTTTTCAAAGAATGTCAAAAGAATCTACAAAAACTGTGGGGGCAGCTTGTGCAAGAATATCAAGATACGAAGGTATGGAGGCTCATGCAAGAACTGGTGATGCTAGATTAAGAAAATATGGCTTTCAAAATTAAGATTTAATTCTTTTTCCAGTTTCATCAAAAACAAAAATATCTTTGGAATTAAACCCAATTGTATTCTCTATATTGAGTTTGCTAGATATTTTAGTACTTATTTCATATTGATCTATTTTAATATAAGCAATTTTTTCATTACCTAAATTTTCAATTAAATCTACTTTCGGATTGAAATTATATTCATTATTTTCTGATACATTAAAATGTTCGGGTCTTATGCCTAGGTAATAATCTTTTTTAGAAAAATTTAATTTATCTAATTTAACTTTATTACCTAAAAAATTAATTTCATTATTTGAGATTATATGATCACTACTTATTTTAAGGATATTCATTTTTGGAGTTCCAATAAATTGAGCAACAAAAATATTTGCAGGATCACTGTAGATTTCATCAGGTGTACCTACCTGTTCAATATTGCCATGATTTAATATAACTATTCTATCAGCTAGTGTCATTGCCTCAACTTGGTCGTGTGTTACATAAATCATATTTGTTTTGATTTGATTATGTAATTTAGAGATTTCAACTCTCATTTCAGCTCTAAGTGCAGCGTCAAGGTTAGATAATGGTTCATCGAATAAAAAAATTTTAGGATTTCTTGTTATAGCTCTTCCGATTGCAACTCTTTGTCGTTGACCACCAGAAAGCTGTTTTGGTCTTCTCTCTAACAGTTCCTCAATTTTTAAAATTTTTGCAGCCTGCATTACTTTTTGTTCAATTTCTTCCTTTGGTCGCTTTTCTATTTTAAGACCAAAAGACATGTTTTCGAAGACATTCATATGTGGATACAACGCATATGATTGAAAAACCATTGCAGTTTCTCTTTTTGAGGGATGTAATTCATTAACTAATTGATCATTAATATGTATTTCACCTTCATCTATCTGTTCCAATCCAGCAATCATTCTTAACAAGGTAGACTTTCCACAACCCGATGGACCAACCAAAACTAAAAATTCATCTTCTTTTCCCTGAAGATTAAAATTATTTATTATTTTATTTGCTCCAAAGGATTTATGAATGTTGGTAAATTTTATATTTGACATTATAATTTTTTAATTAATTCAAAAATATCAACCCCAATTTGGGTTAATATATGGGCGATGTCTATAGGGACCCAATTCTCTCTTATTTTTCCCTCATCATGATGGTAGAAATCCATGACTCTCATTGTAATATTTTGGTTTTCAGCGGTATAACCAAGCCAATCATTTTTTCCATAATTTGCATCTAAGCTGTGCCACCCAGCGCAAAGTGAAAATTTTCCATCTCCTATTTCACAGTAATGGCCTAATTTAAAGTAATCCCTCTGACTAAAAGACTTTCTAAAAGGTAATTGATGCATATCTATAAATCCTTCTAAACTTCTTGATGTTCCAATCCCACATGGCCCATACCAAATCATATCTTTGTGCCAAAATTCTTTTTGTGGATGACTTAAAAGTCTATCTTTTAATTCTTGATCACTTAAATTTTCTAATTCTGGCTTATAATTTAAACTTCTATTCATCTCCATGGCTTGTCTTAAATTATTTTTTGAAACATTAAAATCTTCCTCATAAAAATCTAAACCATCCGTATTATATGGACTAAGCCATGAACCTTCAGATCCTCTAGATTTATTAATGGGCCAAATCCCCAATTGTCGAATAAAATCTAGGGTATCAATAAGAATATGGCTTTCAATTATTTTTCCATTTTTTATTTCATGAATTTCACAGCATCTTAAGTTTATCATTTTAAAATTTGGATTAACTCCAAGCCAAGGATTTTTGAATATTCCAGATAGTGTTGAAATTGATCCTACTTGAATCTTATCCCTAAAAGCACCACCAACAACCATTAATTCTCTTCTTTCTAAATCTGGAAATGCTTTAAACAATGGTTCATAAAATTTGCTTTTTAAATTATCTAAACTATCAAATTCATTAATTGGATGAAAACAATTTACTTTTAAATCTTTATCAAAGAGTTTTTGTAAATTTTTTTCTAGATTTTTATTTTTACTATAAAAAATTTTTTTAAGTTCATTTCTTACAAAGAGTTTGTTTGTGTGATTTTCTTTTGGGGAAAGATTAATATCCTTTATATCTTTCTTTGATTTTAATCCTGTATCAAATTGTTCTATTAGCATATATTTTTATTGGAATATTTCTTTATCACATTTATAAATAAATAAATATATGAATTTAAAATTAGCAAAATTTTCAGATCTTGTCCCAAGTAAACTTCCATTTGTAGAAGGGAAGCTTGAGGGACATAGAGATAGAAAAAACTATTCAATTGTAGGTCCAGGAGTGGCAGAAGATATAAGCCAATCAGTTAAAATTTCTAGACCACATAGTTTTAATTTAGGTGCTGTTTCTGCGATGCCAAGAAATGGCTCTGGCTTACACAGTCATACAACTGCTGAAGTTTTTATTATTTTTTCTGGAAAATGGAGATTTTATTGGGGTAATGAGGGTAAGTGTGAAACCATTTTAGGTGCTGGAGATATTATTTCAATGCCTACAAATATGTTTAGAGGATTTGAAAATGCAGGTGATCAGGAAGGAACCATGTTTGTAGTGCTTGGCGGAGATGATCCTGGAATAATTACTTGGCTACCAAGCGTATTAGAAAAAGCAAAAACAACTGGTATGGCACTTTTAAATGATAACACTTTAATTGATTTGTCCAAAAATAATATTCCTAAAGATAAAACACTTCTTAATCCAATATCTTCAGAAGAAATTAAAAAATTTGATAATTACAACTTAAGCGAGATTGAAAAATTTATTTGCAAGTTTTCTAAAAGAACTAATCATGAAGTAAAATTAAATGAAAATTTTAAAATTACCCAAATACTTGGTAACCATTTCCAAAATAAAACTTTCTCTCCTATTATTAATCAAAATACTGGATTTAATTTATCAATTTTAAAGTCAAAAAAGGGTAAAATAAATAATTTAAAATTCTCAAAGCCAACAGTGATGTTTTCACAAATAGGTTCATGGCATATACAAATTGAAGATTTTGAAGTAAATCTTAATTCTAAAGACACGATTTCAATTCCAATAAATTCAAATGTAAATATTAGTATAGACAGTAAAGAGGAAAGTTTATTAAACTGCGTAACTCAAATCTAATGAAAGGTTTTGATAAAAAATATAAAAGTTTTCCTGATTATATTCTTAAAATTACAAAACAAATTTGGGAAGGTAAAGACGTTAATTCTATTGCTAATTATTATACTGAAAATATTCCAGTGAGGTCTCCCTTTGGAGTAACCTATGGTAATAAGCCAGTTATAGATGCAACATTTGCAACTTTAAGAGAATTTCCAAATAGACAATTACTAGGTGAAGATGTTATTTGGAACAAAGACGCAGAGGATGGTTATCATTCATCTCATAGAATTTTAAGTAAAGGTACTCACCTTGGAAATGGTTTATATGGAAAACCATCTGGTAAAAATATTTATTATAGAGTTATTGCTGATTGTGCGTGTAAAAATAATCAAGTTTATGACGAATGGATTGTAAGAGATCAAGGAGCTATGGTAAGACAAATAGGTTTTACTCCTAAAGAATTTGCTCAAAAAATAATTGAAAACGAAGGTGGTTTAGAAAATTCTAAAAAAATATTTACTTTAAAATCTGACATGAAATCAGAATATAGACCAAATCCTGCACCCAAAGACTCAGTTGGAGTAAAATATTCGAATATACTCAATACAATTTTTACCAATGATTATAATTTTTCTGATTACGCAAGGGCAGCAAGTATTTACTGGCCAGGAAATAAAATTGGCCATGGAAGAGAAGATATAGAGAAATTTTGGCAATCACTAAAGGGAGCTTTTAGTAATTTTAAATTTTCAATTGAACATATTGGATATTTAGAGGAGCAAGGTAAAAATCCTAAGGCCTCCGTAAGATGGTTTTTGGATGCGAATCACTCAAATAAAACGTCTGACTTTGGAGAAGCAACAAATAAAAATATTTTTATAATGGGGATTAATCATGCTGAGATAAGTGATGGGAAAGTTATAAGAGAATGGGTTTTGTTTGATGAAGTGGCTATATGGAAACAAATTTTAATGAATTGATTTATGGGTAAAATTAAAACAACTCATGTAGGAAGTTTGCCTAGATCACATGAATTATCAGACCTTTTATTTAAGAAAGACCAAAATCAAAAAATTGACTTAAATAAATTTGATCAAATAGTTAGAAGAGATGTAAATGATGTAGTTAAAAAACAAATTAATGTAGGTATAGATATTGTAAGTGACGGTGAAATGTCAAAGATCAGCTATGCAACTTATGTTAAAGATAGATTAGACGGTTTTTCTGGCGAAAGTGAGAGGAAAGCGCCTAAGGATTTAGATGACTTTCCATCTTATAAGGAAAGGATTGCAAGAACCGGCGGTACACCTAAATATACAAGACCATGTTGTACTGGTGAGCTCAAAATAAAAGATAAATCATCTTTAACTAAAGATATTAGTAATTTTAAAAAAGCATTAAATAAAAATACTCATAAAACTGGTTTTATGAATGCTGCGTCGCCTGGTGTTATATCTGCTTTTTTACCAAATAAATTTTATAAAAACGATGATGACTATTTAGAAAATTTATCAAATTTAATGAGAGAGGAATACGAAGAAATTACGTCAAATGGAATAAAATTACAGTTGGATTGTCCTGATTTAGCTCTAGCAAGACACATGACTTTTAAAGATTTGGATGAAAAAGAATTTTTGATTAGAGCAGAAAAACAAATAGAGTGTCTTAACAACGCTATAAAGAATATAGATAGTTCTAACATAAGACTTCATATCTGTTGGGGAAATTATGAAGGTCCTCATTTACACGATATTCCTTTAGAAAAGATTATGCCAATTGCATTAAAAGCTAATGTTCAAACCTACTTAATTGAATCATCTAATCCGAGACATTCTCATGAGTGGAAAATTTTTGAAAATTTAAAAGTTCCAAATGATAAAATAATTGCCCCAGGTGTAATAGATTCAACGACTAATTTTGTAGAACATCCCGAGGTTGTAAAGAACAGAATTTTAACTTTTTCTAAAGTCATTGATGCAGAACAATTATTAGCAGGAACAGACTGTGGATTTAGTACTTTTGCTGGCTTTGGAAATGTTGATGAAAATATAGTTTACAAAAAACTTGAGTCTTTGGTAAAGGGTTCAGAACTTGCGTCAAAAGTGATTTAATTATGACTTTTATTACCTATAAGGAGTGAGTATAGTTTTCTTACTTAAATTATAATTTAACAAACAAAAAAAAGAGAGAGAATATATGAGAAAAATACTTGTTACTTTATTGTTTCTATTTTTTGGAACATCTGCATTTGCAGATTGTAACATTAAAAGTGGCTCAATAAATATTTTAGCTAATGATTTTCCTGCATTAAGAACTTTCGTTGAAACTTCTAAACAATGTAAAGGAAATGCTGAGTTTAAAGTGACTCACTCATCTGAGCATAATAAAATCGCAGTGCCCGCATTAACCGCAAATCCATCTGAATTTTCAGCTAGAATTGCTGCAAACAGTTCGATTGTTCCTTTGATGAACCAAGATTTGATTAGACCATTAGATGATCTTGTTAAAAAATATGGAAAAGGAATTCAAGACTCTCAATTAATTACAATTGATGGAAAGGTAATGGCTGTTGCATTTATGGCCAATACTCAGCATTTGTATTATAGAGAAGATATTTTAAAAGATATGGGTATAGCAGTGCCAAAAACATATGAGGAAGTTGTTGCAGCTTCTGAAAAAATTAGAGCTTCAGGAAAAATGCAACATCCATATGCAGCTGCTTATAAAGCTGGCTGGAACTTAGCAGAAGAATTTGTAAACATGTTTATCGGACATGGTGGTGAATTCTTTAAATCTGGAAGTGCAGAACCAAACATTAATAACGCTAAAGGTGTTGCAACTTTAAATATGTTAAAAAAATTATCTGAATTAAGTAATCCTGATTACTTAACTCATGATAGTGAAGCAATTAAAGTAGAATGGGAGTCTGGAAATGTTGCATTAATGACATTATGGGCATCTAGATCAGGAACTCTTTTAGATGATGAAGGTGATCCTAATATTACTAAAGCAACAAAACTAGCTGGACCTGCCACTGTTGGTGGAGGAAATATTCCAGCAGCTACACTATGGTGGGATGGTTTTACTCTAGCGAAAAATAGATCAGATGCAGATGCAGACGCTACATTTAGAGCTTTAGCACATGCAGCATCAAATAAGAAAATGGTAGCTGACGCTGCTGATCAAGCTGTTTGGTTAGTAGAGGGATTTGTTCCAGGACCAAAATCTATTGGTGTAATCGAAGCTGTAAAGATGAAAGCAAAACCATACCCAATGTTGCCACAAATGGGATTAATGCATGGTGCATTAGGAAGTGAGATTGTTGAGTTTTTACAAGGTAAAGAGTCAGCTGAACAAGCATTGAAAGACGTTGAGGCTGCTTATATCAGTAAAGCTAAAGAACAAGGCTTTCTATAAAATCTAAAAATATAAGTGGGGAATTTTTCCCCACTTAATTAACATTTAGATGCCCAATAAAACATTTTTTTGGTTTTTTTTACCGACAGGCTTAGCAATGATCCTGTTTATAGGGCTACCAATAATATCAACTGGCATACAATCATTTTATGCACAGCATGACCAAATAGTAAAAGAAGTCAAAAAATGTGATCCATTTGGTTGTACTGTTTCAATTGTGGTTGATAATGAGGAAACCTCTAAAATTAGAGAAGCAAAGCCTCTAGGAAAATTTAACGGTTTTGGAACTTATACTGACAGAAATCATTTGGCAGTTGAGGAAATCAAAAAATTTTGGAATGAAACTGAAAGTTTTGGTGCTTTTATAGATCAAGTAACCAATCTACCTTTTTATAAAGCTTTAATATTCACTTTAACATATTGTTTATTTGTAACCCCGAATGTACTTTTGTTAGGTTTTATAATAGCACTAAGCTTAAATGCAGTTGCCAGAAAAATTAGGGGACCATTAATTTTTGGCACAATTTTACCCATGATAGTAACACCTTTAGTTGGTTCTTTAGTATTATTTTGGATGATTGATTCTCAAGGAATAATTGGTGCAAATATTCAAAACTTGATGAATGATCCTTATTTGTCCCTAAAGTCCTCAAAAACATTAACTTGGATTACAATAATTATTTATGGTATTTGGCATCACTCCCCTTTTGCATTTGTAGTATTTTATGCCGCTCTTCAAACGGTTCCCCAAGAACCAGTAGAGGCAGCTATTATTGATGGTGCATCAAGATTTCAAAGAATTAAACACATTGTTTTGCCTCATATATATCCAGTAGTTACTTTTGTAGCATTGATCTCTTTAATGGATAATTTCAGAGTTTTTGAACCAATAATTGGATTTAGCGCAGAAGGTAGCGCACAATCTTTATCATGGTTAATTTATGATAATCTAGTTAATGAAGAAGTAATATTATTCGGCTCTGCTGCAGCAACTTCCATTATGACTATAGTTGGTATAGCAATTTTATTAGCTCCAGTTTTGATAAGAACTTGGAAAGAATTTAGGATAGCAAGATAATTATGGATTATGGATTAGATAAAAAAACGACAAGTTTAAAAACTTTCAATACAATTTTTATAATTGTCTGGCTTTTGATTGCTTGCTTTCCATTTATTTGGACATTTTGGGGATCATTTAAAGTAAGAGCTGATTTCTTTTCTAGATCAGATTGGTGGTATGCTATTTCAGCTTTTAATACTTTAATAGAAACTGGAGGAAAATTTACTACAAACGCCTATAGTCAAGCATGGACTGAAGGAGAGTTTTGGAAGGCATCAAAAAATACTGTTATTGTTACTATTTTTGTAGTTAGTATTTCTTTATTCCTAGGAACACTAGGTGCATATGCTCTATCAAGATCTACAAGAAATTATGCGTTTTGGTTATTAATTTTAGCTTTAATTTTTAGAGCAATGCCACACATAACTTTAGTATCTGGTTATCTATTTCCCTTTTTTGAGCTTCAAATTTGGGGAATATTACCCACAACAATTGTTGTGTTGGTTGCTATAAATCAACCATTTACACTATGGCTTCTATATTCCTTTTTTAAAACAGTACCTAGAGAACTTGATGAGAGTGCTTTAATAGATGGATGTTCATATTTTCAAACTTTCAGACACATTATAATGCCAGTAATGTGGCCAGGGGTGATAACTGCAGGCTTGTTTAGTTTAATGTTAGCCTATAATGATTTCACGGTGACTGCATTACTATTAAATCAAGAAAATCATACAATGGTACCAAAGATACAAAGTTATTTGGGAACTAACCAACATGAGGGAAATTTAATGTGGGCCGTATCATCTGTAGTATCGGCTACAGCTCCTCTTTTTATATTAGTAATGTTTTTTCAACGGCAAATTATTAGTGGTCTAACAGCTGGAGCTATCAAAGGTTGAAAAAATATAAGGCTTTATTATTTGGGTCTATTGGAACCATTGTTGAAACGTCTGAAATTCAAAGAAAATCATTTAATAGTGCATTTAAAATTGCTGGTCTTAAATGGAATTGGACAAAAGAAATTTATAAAAAATTACTCAATAAATCTGGAGGTGAAGAAAGAATATTGAGATATGCAAAAAAAACTAAAAGCAATGTTAATTCCAAAAATATAATCAAATTAAAAACAAAAATATTTAATAGCTACTTAAAAAAAAATAAACTTAAATTAAGAAGTGGCGTTAAGGAAATAATAAAATATTGTAAAAAACAAGAAATCAAACTAGCTTTAGTTTCTTCAACCTCCAAAAATAATATAAATTCAATTTTTTTTTGTTTAAGGGATAGTTTAAATAAAAAAGATTTTGATTTTATTGGTAATTCTAAATTAGTTAAAAAACTTAAACCATCTGCTGAAATATATAAATTGGCTTTAAAAGAACTTAGGCTAAAACCCAAAGAGTGTATTGCAATAGAGGATACACAGGAAAGTCTCAATTCTGCAATAAAAGCTAAATTGAAATGTTTAATTTTTCCTGGAAATTTTCACACGTCTAAAAAGTTTAATGGTGCTTTTAAAGAAGTAAGTAAAATAAATAAGAATATATTTAAATCTTAAGTTTCAGGAACAAACAATAAGCACAAACCATTATTACAAAATCTTTTTCCAGTAGCGGTTGGGCCATCAAGAAAAACATGTCCATGATGAGCACCACAATTTGCACAATGGTATTCTATTCTTCTCATACCAAATGAATAATCTATTTTAGTTTTAAAAGCACCTGGGAGTGCCTCACTAAAAGATGGCCAACCAGTGCCACTATCAAACTTTGCCTCAGATGAAAATAACTTAGCTCCACAATTAGCACAAAGGTAAAATCCTTTTCTTTTTTCATTAAGTAATTTACTTGTAAAAGCTCTTTCTGTTCCTTCATTAAACATGATTTCTTTTTGCTTTTTAGTTAAATTTTTATTGATAATTTTTTTAATTTCTGAAAAAGCAAATTTGTAAGGGGCTATAAGTAATGAAAAAAATGACAGACTTACAATTTTTATAAAGTTTCTTTTATTATTCATTCTATACTAATACGAAAAAGATTAATTATTTCAATAATCACCTGTGTCACAACAAAAATAATAATTAAATAATTCACTTTTATAGAATCTTAGTTACAATCTAAAAATATTAAATTCAAAGGAGAATAATGAAAAAATTTGAAGAACTAATGAGCGTAAGTAACGAGATTGAAAATATAACTGCAGAAGATGCAAAGAAAAAAATTAATGACCCAAATGTTCAATTTATTGATGTTAGGGACAAAGAAAGCTTTTCAAAGGGTAGTATAGGCAATGCTGTGCACATGGACAGAGGTCTACTTGAATTTTACTTGGCTGAAGGAAGTCCTCTTGAAAACAAAATGTTTAAAGATAATCCAGATAAAGAATATGTAGTTTTTTGTGGTGTAGGTGGACAAGGTACATTAGCTACCAAAACTATGAAGGATATGGGAATAAAAAATGTAAAAAATATTTCTGGTGGTATTGCTGAGTGGAATAAAATTAAAGATTAATTGAATAAATTATTTCTCTTATCACATATAAAGTAATTACAGACATAATGAAAATTATTATCCAGTTAATTATATTCCAAATTTTTTTATTATTTAGGTATTTTGAAAAATAATTTGATGCATATCCAATAGAAAAGAAAAAAACTGTAGAGGCAATAGAAGCTCCAATACCAAATATTATTTTATCATAAAGCAAAAAACTTTTTGAAAAATTACCTAAAAAAAATACAGTATCTGAATAAACATGAGGATTTAAATAAGTAAAACCTAAAGTTTTAAAAATTATACTAACTAAAGAAGTTTTCGTATAATTTTGATTAAAATCAATTTTTTTAATCCTTAATTTTATTTTTGAGTAAATAAAATATATTAAAAATAAAACTAAAAGAATATTAAAAATTAATTCTATTTTTAAAGTGAAATATTGATTAAAATAATAAAAAAGAAAAATACCTACAAATATAAGGAAACAATCTGAGATTGAGCATATAAAACAAACTATAAATGTATATTGTTTTTTTAAGCCTTGCTCAATTACAAATATATTTTGGGCTCCGATAGCTAATATTAAGCTTAGACCTGTAAAAAAACCAAGTAATAAAAATTCCATTAAAAATAATTATTAAAAAATAATTATTCCGAATTTGCCGTAAGAGTTTTGATTTCTAAAATATTTTCGTTTGGATCTTTAACAAAGAAAGTTTCTTGTTCATACTTTGTACCTTTAAATCTTAAATATGGTTCATCGTAATATTTTGTTCCACTATCTTTTAATCTTTTTTTTAAACTGTCAAAATCTTTTCTAGACAAATGAACTCCAAAATGTGGAACTGAAACATTTCCCATGTCGACATCATGTCTTTCGCTATCCAATTTATGCTCACTTTTATGAAGAGTTAATTCGTTTCCCCAAAAATCAACATCTGCCCACTCTTGAGCTGAATTATCTAATCTGCATCCTAAAGTTTCACTATAAAATTTTTTCGCTATTTCTAAGTCTCCACATGGAATTGCTAGGTGAAAACAGTTAGTGTTTTTGTACATAAATTATCCTTTAATTACTGAATATAATTACTATATAACCTGTAAATTTAAATTCAACCATCATATATATGAATGACTTTTTACAATCAATAATTGACCGAGATCCTGCGGCTAGATCAAAATTAAGTTTAATTTTAACTTACCCTGGTGTTAAGGCAGTTTTTTTTCATAGGGTGGCAAACTTCTTTAGTACCGCTAAATTTCATTTGATAGCCAGAATCATTTCACAATTTTCAAGATTCATGACTGGTATTGAAATTCATCCTAAAGCAAAAATAGGAAAAAATTTATTTATTGATCATGGTATGGGTGTTGTAATTGGGGAGACTTCCGAGATTGGTGATAATGTAACTATTTACCATATGGTAACTTTGGGAGGAATAGCTCCAAGTATAAATTCAAATGATCAAAGAAATGTTAAACGTCATCCAACTATTGAAAATGAAGTTGTAATTGGGTCAGGTGCACAAGTTTTAGGTCCAGTTACTGTTGGGTGTTGTGCAAAAATTGGAGCAAATGCTGTAATTACAAAAGATGTTCCTGAGAAAGCTGTAATGGTTGGGATACCTGCAAAAAATGTTGGTATGGCAGACAGTGAATTTAAACCATATGGTATTACTCCTGATAGTGATAAAAAATCAGAATAATGAATGATTTACAAAATGATTTTATTTCAGGGATTGGAAATACTCCTTTAATAAAATTAAGAGCAGCTTCAGAAATTACTGGTTGCAACATTTTTGGAAAAGCAGAATTTTTAAACCCAGGTGGATCGGTAAAAGACAGAGCAGCTCTTGCTTTAATTAAAGATGCACAAGAAAAAAAATTAATTACTAAAGGTGGTACAGTCGTTGAAGGCACAGCTGGAAATACTGGGATTGGTTTAGGTCTTTTAGGAAATTCATTAGGTTATAAAACAATTATTGTAATGAATGATAATCAAACTCAAGAAAAAAAAGATATTCTTAAAAATCTTGGAGCAGAACTAAAACTAGTTCCAGCTAAACCCTATAAGGATGATAATAATTTTGTTAAAGTCGCTGCGAGATTAGCCGACGAACTTAGACCTTCCAATAATAATGGAGTAATTTGGGCTAACCAATTTGATAATACAGCAAATGCCAAAGGTCATTACGAAGGAACAGGTAAAGAAATTTGGGATCAAACCAATGGTAAAGTTGATGGATTTGTGTGTTCATCTGGAACTGGTGGAACCATTTCAGGAGTTAGTAATGCTCTTAAAGAAAAAAATAAAGATATAAAAATTTTCCTTTCAGATCCAAAAGGTTCTGCTCTTTATAATTATATAAAAAACGGAGAATTAAAATCTGAAGGTGGATCAATAACGGAGGGAATTGGATCTAGTAGAATAACTGCAAATTTTAAAGATGCTAAAATTGATGACGCTTATTCAATTAATGATCATGAAGCCTTGCCAATTCTTTATGATTTAATTCAAAATGAAGGATTAAGCTTAGGGACCAGCTGTGGGATTAATATTGCAGGAGCTATCAGAATGGGTAAAGAATTAGGGCCTGGAAAAACAATTGTTACAATTCTTTGTGATAGAAGTGATAAATATGCTACTAAAATGTTCAATAAAGAGTTTTTAGAAGAAAAAGGACTGCCAATACCTAATTGGTTTTAAACATATATTTTATCAGCTAATCCGTAACAAAGAACACCACTTAAAATTGTTAGCACTAAGGGAGCATAAATTGCTTCATCTGAAGTTTTATCAGTGTGCCCAAGTTTATTTATTTTGGTACTATAAAAACCAACAATAAATGCACATAAGTTTTGTAAGAAAATTACATTAAAGAAACCCCAAGTTGCTTCTATACCATTGGGTCTTATAAAGCCGACATAGATTGCCATTAATGTTGAGCCAATAAATATAGATCCAAAAAATCTAACTACACCAGCACCTGTGGCATCCATACCATATTGATTTAAAAAAGATTGAGTTTGGAAAACACATCTAAATCCATAATAAGCAAAGCCTATAAAATGAATTGAAAAAAGAATTAAATAAAAAACTCCATTAAATTTTTCAATCATATTTTAATAATATCAAAGATAGATTTTGAATACACTTTATTTTTTGCGAAAATAAATCAAATTTCAATTGTGAGTTGATGAAGGTTTTGCATATTTGATATACACATTTGACGCACGACGTTTTAATGAATGTGTAACAGTATCAAGCTAAAAATAGATTTATTATAATACTAAAAAAATTAAAGGAAAACTATGGACGCAAAAGAACAAACTAAAAAAGCATATGAACTATTTAGTTCAGGAGATATGGAAACCTTTTTTAAGGATATAATCGATGATGAAATCGTTTGGACATTTCCAGGCAAAGAAGGTGTACATCCACTTTCTGGAGTTCACAAAGGAAAACAAGCTATGATGGCTGCAATGTCCAAAATCCCAGCTACTTGGCCAAATTTCCATTTAAAAGTTTTAGATATGATAAGTGAAGGTAATAAAGTATTCGCAAGAGTTCATGCAACTGCGGATAACATGGATACTATGTTTGGTCACTATTTTGAAGTGAGTGACGAGGGAAAAACAAAAGTTATGATGACTTTTGATGATACGCTTAGCATGTTCAATGCAATGAAGAAGTAAGAAACAATAGTTTGGAGCGAATAATGGTAAAAATTATTGGTAACTTTGAAGTTGATGATTGGGTTCACTGGAAAAAAATGTTTGACCAACATTCTAATGCAAGAGAAGCTGCAGGAATTAAAACAATTTATGTTGGAAATGAAATAGAAAATACAAATAAAGTACATATCGTAATGGAAACACCTGCGGCAGATACAATGCAAAAATTCATGCAAGATCCCGAAAATGCCAGAGTAATTGAGCAATCAGGACACAAACAAGAGACAACAGTAATGAGCGTTTGCTCTGACTAAACAATAAAAAAAGGAGAAAAAATGAAATACTATATGGTAACTCACACTTTTAAATCGAAAGAAATGAAAGACAAATTTAACGAGGTTTTAGGCGGCATGTCCAGAGAAGATATGATTAAATCTTCCACTAGTGATAAAGCTAAATGCCAAATGACATATTACACTCCGGGTGATACTATGACAATGTTTTGTCATTGGATGGCAGAAAGCACTGATGCTATTAATGAACAGCTTTCTCAGATGAACGATTTTTTTGAACCTCATCAATTTACTGAAGTTAAAGAAGAAGTTTTCGATTTTAACAAATAGGAAATAAAAATGAAAAAAACAATATTAACATTAATAATTTCACTAATAACAACCTACTCTCTAGCTGAAACAGGTAAATTTAATGCCTCTGGAGCGGGGTCTTGGGCAGTAAATGTAATGGATGGTGGCAATGGAAATATGAGTATTACATATGATGGTAATGCTGGACTGTCCGATAAAGAGGGAAGTATTTTTGATAAGTCTACAATGCACTGTATTGGAGGGTTAACATTAGTTGCAGGTAAATTTGATGACGAAACAGGTATGTGTACTTTTTACCTAATGGATGGTGAAAAAGTCTTTATAAATTATAAAGGTAAAGGTACTGGAGGCCAAGGTGGTTCTGGAGATTTTGTAATTGTTGGTGGAACTGGAAAATATGAAAAGATTTCTGGAACAGGTTTCTCAAGCAGACAAAATATTAAAGGTAAAGCTGGAATGGCTCATTCATTAAATCAAATGAGTGGAAATTATACTTATTAATTAAAAAACAGGAGATATATAATGAGAAAAACGACATTAATATTACTATTTAGTGCTCTTCTTTCATCAACTGCAATTGCAGGGATGTCGGATAGCGATAAATCTAAAGCTTGGGAATGTAGTGGTATTTATATGGCTAACTACTTTTTGCCATCTGGTGAAACTTTTGAATACAGTATGAAAGAAAAATCAATGGCATCTGTAAAAGTTCTTAAATCATATGCTTTAGAAATAGGAATTTCTGAAAAGGAATGGGATGATGGAGTTAATAAAGCTGTAGATAAGTTTTATGGCTCAAAATATGATGAAGCAAAAACAGAAGCTTGTCATACTTTTGTAAATTCAGCAGTTCCAGACGGTGAAGAGCGAGTTAAAAAAGTAGTACAAACTTTATATTAAATTAACAAAAGGAGAAAATAATGGATAAAGAAATGCTTGTGTTAGTGAATTTTAAAGAAGGTAAAATGGAAACTTTCATGGGATGGATGCAATCTGACGAAGGCATGGGTGTGAGAAAGAGCGTTGCCTACCCAGAAAAAACTATTGGAGCAATGAAGCCTGATAAAACAGGCATGTTGTTTAAAGTTACAGTCCACAATGAGGCTGGAATGAAAGAGTTTGTATCTGGAAATAATCCAACAGCTAAAGCAATTTATGAAGAATGCATAGAAAGTGCTCAGCTTTGGGAAATGTCAGAGATAAGTCTTTAACTTAATAATTAAAAATGCAAGCTGGTTATGCTATTTTTAATATAGAGGTAACTAATCCAGAAGATTATAAGGAATATGTTGAAAAAGTTAAACCGGTTGCAGAAAAATTTGGTGGTGATTACATAATTAGAGGTGGTACAAACCAAATTATAGAAGGAACTTGGCAATATAGCAGAACTGTTGTAATAAAGTTTCCTTCCTATGAAAAAGCATTGGAATGGTACAATTCGGAAGAATATCAACCAATAAAACAAATCCGATTAGTTAATGCAAACACTAATGGGATAATAATACAAGGAGCATAAAAATGTCGATATTAGAAAAATATAGCGCTGCTTTGAAAAACAAAGATGAAGCAGCAATGAATGAACTTTTGCATGATGATTTTAAATTTACAATGCATAAGTCAGGAAATGTTTTAAATAAAAGCGACGTAATGAAATGGGCTATGAGTGGTGACATTAATCAAGATAAAGTTAGAATAGTTTACGAAAATGATGAAGTAGGTGTCCATCATTCTTTTGTAACATTTAATGATGGTAATGTTGAAGCTGTAATGGCTGTTTACAAATATAAAGATGGAAAAATAGCAAGCTTGGAGACAGGCGCTACTCCAATACCTAAATAATTATATAAATTTAGCGAGATATCATTTAAAGTCATAAAATGAGTCTCGCTACTTCCTACCTTTTTCTAGGAATTGCTGTTTTCCTAGGTGTTACTTCTAATAGTTTTGCAAAAAGTGCTGAGGGTTTTACTCTTCTGTTTCCAAGCATCATTACAGCAATCACTATAGTTCTCTGTATGTATGCACTTTCTTTGGTTATGAAAAATATACCTATGGGTATAACTTATGCGTCATTTGCAGGACTGACTATTATAGCAACTGTGATTGTTGGTGTTATTAGATTTAATCAAATACCTAATTTATATTCATTAATTGGATTAGCTCTTATAATCATTGGAGTGCTGATGGTTAACTTATTAGGAAATAATTAAATATGATTAAAAAAAAATATGCACAATTTGTTTTTATTTTCTTAATGTCTTTTGGAATGAGTTTAATTATGAGTGGTGTTGTTGTAGCTGTTAATACAAGTTTAACAGATGGATTTTTTGGAAGGTGGTTTTATTCTTGGATGTTTGCTTTTCCTGTTGCTCTAATAGCTGCTATTATAATAGCACCAATGATAAGATCCCTCATAGATAAAATTACAATAGATTAACTATGAAACCTTTTTTAGGATATTTATTTTTAGCAAATGGGATTATATTTGGAATAGCCTCAAACAGTCTTGCTAAAATTTCTGATGGTTTTACAAAATTTACTCCATCTTTCTTATGTATATTATTTATGTGTATTACTATGTTTTCAATAGCAAAGGCTATGTCTGCTCTTCCCGTTGGGTTTGCTTATTCTACTTATAGTGGATTAACTGTAACAGGGGTTGTTCTATTTGCTGTACTTAAATTTAACCAAATTCCAAATATCTATGGGATAATTGGAATAATATTAATTATAATTGGTGTAGTGATGGTCAATTATTTGGGGAGAATAGGTTAATAAACTCTAATTGTTTCTAAAATTATCTGGTAATTGATGAATTCCATTTTCATTCAAGTTTAATTCAAATTCATCTTTCACATTTTTTATATCAAGAGGCGAGTATAAATGAGGATACATATCACCATTAGAGGCTTGCTCCCAAAGCAAATGATCAAGATGTAAGGTATGTACTTTTAATAAGATTAAATCATTCTGTTTAGAGAAGTATTTTTTTAAAGTTTCTAGAACTTGATCCTCCTCTGAAAAATGAATATATCCATCCTCTAAATCCTTTGATGAACCAGAATAAACACCGCTATTTTTTGCTTTAGTCCACTCTTCTTTATGTAATATTTTAAAAATATACTCCAAATTCATAATTGACTAAAATTATTAACTAACAGGTTTTAGTAATTTCAAAAATTTTTGATGAATAGTTTTATTCGAGGAAACTAAAATGTTACCACCTTTAATTGCGTCTTTATTATTCCAAGTATTTAAGTATCCACCTGCAGCTTTAATGACTGGTATTAATGGATGAATATCCCAAATTTTATTAGAGCATTGAATAACAATATCTAGTCTGCCCTCAGCTAAATGTGAATAACTTAAAGCATCACTGCAGGGAAATTGTATTAATTTTAAAATTTGGGGAATTTTTTTTTGTTTATTAAGAGATAAAGATCCATGAAATGCTGCAGACACTCTAACATTTTTAAAAGTAGCTTTTTTATTTACGTGAATTTTTCTTTTTTTTCCATTTTCTATAACGTAGGCTAATTTATCCGAGTAATTTAAATAATATTTTTTTAAAACTGGAAAATTAGCTAATCCTAAAACTGGAGTACCTTTATAATTTAAAGAAATTAGATTACTCCAAGTAGGATTTCCTATTACGAATGATCTTGTACCATCTATAGGATCAATTACCCACGTAAATTCACTCTTTGATTTTTTATGTCCAAACTCTTCTCCTATTACTTGATGATTTGGAAATTTTTTTTTTATTTTTGATCTTATGAATTTTTCAAAAGCCTTGTCTGATGTTGTTACAGGGTCGTAGCCTTTTCCTTTCAGTTTATTTGAAACTTTAAAAGTTCTATTTAATTTAGAATAATAAAAATTAGTAAGATCTTTTGCTAATTGATTTAAAAAATTAGCGAATATTTTGTATTTTTTTTTATCTAAATTGTTCACAAAGAACTCTTACTATCAAATTAATTTTGGTTAAAGTTAATTTTTAAATTTATATTTTTCAATTTTTGAATAAACTCTCAATTTGAGCTTCTGCAGCTTTAATCGATTTATCATAATCAAGAGCCATTTGATCAGCACTGATTACTTCTACCTTCTCTATTCCAAAAAAATTTAAAATAAATTTAAGCCATGGGGTTAAAAAATCTTCAGCACTGTTAAGTTTTGTGCCACCTGAGGTGATTACTAAATAAGCTTGTTTATTTTTTAGTAGTCCTTCTCTTCTTCCATTGGGTTTAAACTTAAAAGTTTCTCCAATTCTAGCTGCTAGGTCTGACCAAGCTTTTAATGTAGCTGGTGGACCATAATTATAAATTGGCGCTGAAATAATAATTATATCACTTTCCTTAAGTTCTTTTACAAGTTGATCTGATAATTCAAACATTTTTTTATGATGTTCAGTTTGATCTTTTTCATCAATTTTCATCCCTGACTCAGTAAGCCCACTTACAAAAAGCATTTCTTCATCTAAATCCCTATATAAAACTTCATCTCCAGGCTTCTTTATTTTATCTAATAATTTTTTGGCTAAAGCTCTTGAGGTTGAGCCTTTTTTTCTGGCACTTGAGTCTATTTGATAGATTTTCATCTCTTCTTTTTAGCCGAAATTTTGCATAAAAGGAAAAACTTTAATTATATAAAAACCAATTGCCTGTAATTGATTAGTTAAAATTAAAATACCTGTAACTAAAAGAGTTATTCCACCTATTTTTGAGATTAAATTTATGTTTTTTCTAAAATTTTTAGAAAATAATAAAAATCTTTGAATTAAATATCCTGACAATACAAAAGGTATAGCAAGACCTAAAGAGTAAGATATCAGTAATATTATTGCTCTTGATAATGTTTCTTCAATAGAGGCTAAAGCTAAGATGGAGCCTAAAATAGGTCCAATACAAGGAGTCCACCCAAAACCAAATGCAAGACCAATTACATATGGAAACAAAATATTTCTAGACTCTTTTGCATCAAATCTTTTTTCAAAATTTAGATAAGAAATATTAATGATACCTAGTAACTGAAATGAAAATATTACAATAATTATTCCTGCAATAATTCTTAGAACTTCAGAGTTTTGTAAAAGTGCTTGCCCTAAAAAAGATGCCGAAGCGCCTAATAATACAAATACAGTTGAAAACCCTAAACAAAATAAGACAAGAGGAAAAAAATTTGTTTTTTTTGACTCTAATATTTCTTGAAGTGATTGGCCCGAAATATACGAAACATATCCTGGAATTAAAGGTAACACACAGGGTGATAAAAAACTTATTAATCCTGCACCAAAAGCAATTAAAAACTCAAACATTACCCAGTATTTTTCATGGCTGCAGATATACCTGCAATTGAAGTTAAAAGTGCATCATTTAAATCTTTTTTATCAGATATTTTTTTATTTTTTTTAAGTTTGTGGATCACAATGGGCTGTATGATATTTAGTACTTCTGAATATATATTTCTCACTATTATTAATGTTCTAGATTGTTTTCGTGTTAATAAAATTTCTTTTGTAGTAATTTTTTTATTTAATTTTTTTATTACTTCAAATTGAAATCTAAGTTTTTTTCCAACTCTTATTAGTTTTTCATCTGCTAAATATTTCTCATAAATTTTTGAAATTTCTGGATCAGCTTTAGTAATTACCATATCAAGTATATCTAACATTGAATTGAAAAAGGGCCAATTTTTTTCCATATCTATTAAAGTCCTTCTAAATTTTTTTATATAAGCATATCTTAAAGCTTCAGCGCTACCTAACCACGCAGGTAACATTAATCTAATCTGTGTCCATGCGAATACCCAAGGTATAGCTCGTAAACTTTTAATATTATCTAAATTCTTTCTTTTTGATGGTCTGGATCCAATAGATAATTTACCAAGCGCTTGATGGGGTGTGACATTTTTAAAATATTTTATAAATTCTGAACTTTGATTGATATTTTTTCTATATGAACTTTTTGAAATATCTGACATTTTTTCAATTAGTGACCTCCAATCAGGTTTTGGTCTTGGTGGTGGATTTAATGTTGCCTCAGTTACTGCCCCTATGTAACTACACAAATTATATTCAGCAATTGGTTCATAACCATATTTTTGCTGAATAACTTCACCTTGGTCTGTAATTCTTATTTTCCCATTTACAGAATTTGGTGGTTGAGATCTTAGGGTTGCTTGAATTGGTCCTCCGCCTCTTCCTGGCGAACCTCCTCTTCCATGAAAAAAACTGGCATTAACGCCATATTTTTTTGCTAATTTAACAATCTGCTCCTGCGCTTTATATTGATGCCAACTTGCACATATTTTACCTGCATCTTTGCTAGAGTCAGAGTAACCTATCATTACTTCTTGTTTATTGTTTATTAATTTTCTGTACCATTTTTTTGAAAACAAATTTTTGATTATTTCACTTGCATTGACTAAATCATCTAACGTTTCAAATAACGGAACAACTCTTAATTTATGCTTTATTTTTGCT
>CACHCH010000009.1 GCA_902578255.1 uncultured Pelagibacteraceae bacterium | reverse complement strand
AATTGGGGCTTGATTTTTCTAAAATCGAAAAAAATGAATTATCTGCTCTATTTGCAGGAAATATTCTACCTGAAGGAACTAACTCAATAGCTCAAGCTTATGCAGGGCATCAATTTGGACATTTTACAATGTTAGGTGATGGAAGAGCAGTTTTAATCGGTGAGCATGTAACTAATCAAAAAAAAAGATATGATATTCAATTCAAAGGATCTGGCAGGACTTCTTTTTCAAGAGGCGGTGATGGTCGTGCAGCTTTGGGGCCAATGCTAAGAGAATATATTGTTAGTGAGGCCATAAACTCATTAAATATTCCTACAACTAGAAGTCTTGCTGTGACTAAAACTGGAGAAAAGGTTGTAAGGGAAAATTTATTAGAGGGTGCAATATTAACTAGAGTTGCCTCTAGTCATATTCGAGTTGGAACATTTCAATTCATCGCTGCAAAACAAAATATTAATGAATTGAATATGTTAGTTGATTATACAGTTGATAGACATTATCCAGAAATTAAATCTTCCAAAACAAAAGCTGTAGATTTGTTAAATATGGTAATTGAGAAACAATGTCAGCTAATAGTTAATTGGATGCGAGTTGGATTTATTCATGGAGTAATGAATACTGATAACATGGCTATTTCAGGTGAAACTATAGATTATGGACCCTGTGCTTTTATGGACTACTATGATCCTAAAACTGTTTTTAGTTCAATTGATAAATTTGGAAGATATGCATTTTCAAATCAGCCAGCAATTGCAAAATGGAACTTGGCTCGATTTGCTGAATGTTTGATCCCTTTAATTGATCAAGACGAAAAACAGGCTATTAAAACTGCAACTAAAATTATTGATAATTTTCAAAATATCTATGAACGAAAATGGTTAAATATGATGAAATCTAAACTTGGTTTATTTGGTGATAATAAAGATGACTTAAAACTGATTAATTCTTTACTTTATTGGATGGAAAAAAATAAAGCAGATTATACAAATACATTTTGTTTTTTAATGGGAATTTATGATGGTGATGAAATTTATAAAGATAAAAGTTTAAAAGACTGGTTAGAAACATGGAAAAATAGATCAAATTTAAATAATTCTGACAAAGAAAAACGAGTTGAACTAATGAAAAAAGTAAATCCAGTTATCATTCCTAGAAATCATAAAGTAGAAGAGGCTTTATCCGATGCAGAGAAAAATAATTATAAAACTCTTAATATATTATTGTCAGTGATTCAAAATCCTTATGACCCTAAAGTTGATATTTTAAAATTTCAAACACCTGCTCCTGTGTCAAAAGAGAAGTATCAAACTTTTTGTGGGACTTAAAATTACAATACGTATGGTTCTGGCCGTGCACTATTACCTAACACTCTTTCAACTGAAAAATCACTAATATCAATTGTTTGGTAAGATCCAGTTGTAATTAATTCTGTTAATGCTCTTCCTATACCAGGTGCTTGCATTAATCCCCGTCCAGTGAAACCAGATGCCATATAAACATTTTCATATTTTGGATGTTTGCCAACCACTGCATTGTTATCTAATTTATTACAATCGTAATATCCAGCCCATCCACCTGTTAGTTTTAGTTCTTCAAAAGCTGGAATTCTTTTTGCTAATGCTGGCCAAACTAATTCTTCAAAATCATTCCATGCCGGTTCTAAATCATCAGCGTCAAACACAGAAATAGGTGATCCAGCAAGGTATTCACCACCCTCTGGTCTCCAATAAACACCTGTTGTTAGATCCCCTGTTAGAGGCATTTCTTTGATATATTTTGGACATTTAACCCTAAATACCGTGTGCTTCTGAGGTACTACAGGAATATCTTCGAGTAATTTTTTTGTCCAACACCCTGCAGCAGAGACAATAGTTTTAGCCTTAACTTCAGAAATGTTTTTAATTTCTCCTTTAATAAATTCAGCTCCAAGCTCAATTGCTTTACTTTTCAAAGCGGTATGAAAAAGAAAAGGATCAATCCAACCTTCAGTTTGATTGTCAGTATAAGTTGCTGTTTCTATTCCCTCATTATTTATATAGGGAAATATATCTGATAATTCTGAACCTTTAATATTTTTTGTTCCTGCTTCACACTTTTTATGATTTTCTAATGCTCGGTATTGTTCTTCAGCATGTTCTGGTCCAAACATTAATAGATAACCATTTGTTACCATGCTCGCTGTAGGGTTAGGATTTTTTTCAGTTTTTAATAATTGTGGTATTTGATTAATAAATTCTCTAGCAAATTTTCCTAATAAAATATTTTCTTTTTGAAAAAACTGTCTTCTAAATCCACCTAATGACAGTGGGAATGACGCAGTTTTATATGTTGGATCTCTTTCGATTACTTTTACTTTTCTGCCTTCTTTGGACAGAAAATAGGCTGTCGCTGCTCCAATAATTCCACCACCTATTACTACAACATCATCCATATTAATTTATAATTATAATATTAAGATTGAGAAATAGTGCAAAGCTACACCAAAGTAAATAAGGAATCATTAAATAGGAACTAACTACATTGACACGTTTAAATCTTAAAATGAGATTAATTATCAGTCCAATCAATAAAATTAATACTAATAAAGCCAAGACCATATTGTGTAAAACAAAGAACACTACACTCCAAGTTGTATTAAACACCAGATGAATTAAGTAAACATAAACTGTGTTTTTATCTCTATTCTTTGAGTGCCAATATAACCATATTGCAAGTGTCATCATCACATATAAAGTCGTCCACACAGGTCCAAAAACCCAATCTGGAGGGTTGAAAGTTGGTTTATTCAATAATGAATACCATGGTTCTTTGTAATTAATTGTAGATAAGCTTCCAACAGCTGAAGCGCCAAAAGTAACCAGAAGAAAGTACATAAAAGTTAAAAGTTTATTTTTAAACATGTTAGTAATATATACGATTAACTATGAATAAAAAAACAATATGGATAACTGGTGCAAGTAGTGGCATTGGTGAAGCATCAGCGAGAAAATTTGCTAAAGAAGGGTGGAAAGTGATCATCTCCGCAAGAAGAGTTGAGCTTTTAGAAAAACTTTCAACAGATGAAAACATATTTTCTTATCCTTTAGATGTAACTGATAGTGTTAAAGCTAAAGAGGTGTTCAAAAAAATTATAGAAGATCATGGACAAGTAGATCTTTGCATATTTAGTTCTGGAACTTACGAGAGAAAATCTGAAAAAGAATTAGATGTAAAAAATATAAGACATGTGATCGAGGTTAATTTCCTTGGGGTAATAAATTGTGTTAGTGCTGTTGAAAAATATTATAAAGACAAAAATAATGGCCATATTGCTATAGTTTCATCGCCAGTAGGATACAGAGGTTTGCCCAAATCTTCAGGTTACACTCCCTCTAAAGCTGCTTTAAACAATTTTACTCAAGGTATTTATTTTGATTTTAAAAAATTTAATGTCAAGATTTCCTTAATAACTCCAGGATTTATCAAAACAGCTTTAACAGATAAAAATGAATTTAAGATGCCTTTTTTAAAAAGTACAGACTATGCGGCAGAAGAGATTTATAATGGACTAGTCAAAAAAAATAGTTTTGAAATAATTTTTCCTTTGCCAATTAAAATTATTTACAAATTAATACAAATTCTTCCAAACAAATTATATAATTATTTAATTTCAAAATCAGTAAATCGTTAGTCTTTTACAAAAACGACTGTCAATTCAGCCACCTTAAATCCAAACTTTGTCATTGTAGCTCTATTGATTGCAACTCGATCATCTTGTTTAAAGATCCAATCATCAAATGTGATTTTTAATTCTCTTCCTTTTACTGGAACTAGTAAAACATATTCAAATTTAAAGGCCGGACCATATGAATAACCTTTAGCTTTACCTACAACATCTCCTGCTGTTCCCTCATAATTATGCTCATCAATTTTATTTATTGTCCATTCTCTATCTTGGACTTCACCATCATCCCAATTAAATTTTTCTTTTAATACTAACTGTTTGCCATCCCATGTTCCATTTAAATCAGCATTAAACTGCCTTGTAACTTTACCTGATCTATTTTGTAAAACACCCCAAGCCTTAACATTTCCGCTTAAATATTCTTCAATTATTAATCTTGGTTCTTTATTTTTAAAATCTTCTGGTTTCATAGCACTATTATTTGAACAACTTGTAATTAAGAAAGCACAAATTATCAATGAAATAGATTTAATTAATTTAATATTTTGCATATATGTCCTTTTTATCAGTTATTTGTTTTGAAGTGAAAATTGAATTAGATCTATATTCTTTGATTTAAAACCAGCCTCACAATAAGATAAATAAAATTCCCACATCCTTTTAAATTTTAAATCAAAACCTTGATTTTTAATTAATTCCCATTTCTTGATAAATTCATTTCTCCAAATTTCTAAAGTATTAGCATAGTGATCTGCGTAAGAAATATATGAGTTAATTGTTAACCCGTTCTCTGAAACATATCTATTTATGCTATTTTTATTGGGAAGAAATCCTCCAGGAAATATATATTTTTGAATAAAATCTTGTTTATTTTTGTATCGATCAAATAGATTGTCATCAATTGTTATTGCTTGAATAGCTGCTTTACCACCACCTGATAAATTATCTTTGATGGTTTTAAAATATTCATCAAGATAGTTTTGCCCAACTGCTTCAATCATCTCTATTGAAGCAATTGAATTATATTTTCCCCGCAAATCTCTGTAATCTTTAATCTCAATATTAACTTTTTCATTTAAACCACATTTGTGAATTCGCTTTTTAGCATATTCAAATTGTTTTTTTGAAATAGTAATACAATCAAGTTTTACATCATATTTTTTACCCAAATACTCTGCAAAACCTCCCCACCCACAACCAATTTCTAAAACTTTATCACCATTATTTGGCTCTATTAGATCAATTAGTTTTTGGTATTTGTTATTTTGTGCCTCAGATAAGTTTTTAGAGTGTTCATTAAATATAGCACTTGAATAAGTTAAAGTATCATCTAGCCAGAGTGAAAAAAATTCGTTTCCTAAGTCATAGTGCTTAGCAATATTTTCCTTGCTCCTACTTTTAGTATTTTTAATAATTTTATTTTTAATATAATTTATTACTGGGACATCAAGTAAACCTGAAAACCTATGGATTATTTTTATATTTCTTGCAGTAAGCTCAATCAAATTTGAGAGATTGTCTGTTTCAAATTCACCTCTCATATAAGATTCAGCAAAACCAATACTTCCTCCACGTATTAAATTATAATTAAAATTTGGCTTTTTAATAATTATATTGGCACTAAGTGGTTCCTCTTGATTTCCAAACTTGAGAAGTTCTCCATCATAAGTTTTAATCTCGAGATAACCATAATCAATCTTACTCAAAAAATTAAAAACTAATTTATCTGATATTTTATTTAAAAGCATTAATTCTCAAATGTTAAATTATTTTTAATATTAAATTTTTTTTTAACTAATCTTATTCCTTTTAACCATAATTTGAACGCTTCAAAATGTATCGCAGAAATAATTTTTAAAGTCATTAAAGGATGTTTTAGATAAGATTTAATTAATTGTGAACTATTTAGGTCATTTCTTATACCATCTTGAGAAGCAAACAAAATCTTTCCATCCTTATCATATTGATCAATAACTACAGATAATTTATCTCCCGGTTTTAATATTTTAAAAAAGTACTGACAGTCCATTTCAATAAATGGAGATACATGAAATTTCTTTGAGCAATTATTCTTTATTAAATTATTTTTATCATCTACTCTAAATACATAAGTATGTTGTTCTCCAAAAGTATTTTTTACTTCATATAAGATTGATACCAGCTGTTCTTGATTGTCATAAACAAAAAAAATACTAAGAGGATTAAATACATATCCCAATATTCTTGGGTAACACAAAAGTTTGATTTTAATATTTTCTGAATTAATATTATTTTGTTTCAAGTTTTTTTTTACCCATTTGGTAAGTGATGAACCGTCTCGATCTCCATGATCTTTTTCTTGAAAACTGATTAAATTAAAACTATTTAGAGAAAAAAATTTTATTTTATCACTTAATATCTCAAGTTCAGATAAATCTATGAACAATGAAAAAACTTTATATTTAAAGAAATGCTCCTTAGGTTTAAATCGTTTATGGATTACTGTTCCAGTATAGATACAAGAGTTAATCATTAAGGTTATTCAGCATTTCAATAGATGATTTTATTCCATCTTCATGAAATCCGTAACCAAAATAACTCCCACAAAAAAGTAAATCTTTTTGATTTTGTAATTTAGACAGCTCGTGTTGCATATCCAATGCTTTTTGATCGTAATATGGATGGGTAAATCTAACTTTTTTAAGTATTTTTGACTTATCAATCTCAAAATATGGATTTAAAGTCAAAAAAATATCTTGTTCACACTTTAAATTTTGTAACAAATTTAACCAATAGCTAATAGAGTTCTTTTCAACATTTTTATCATCGATGGATGAATTCCAAGAACTCCAAGCTTTTTTGTTCTTAGGCATGGCTATAACATCAGTATGAATATACGCTATATTTTCTTTATAGCTAAAATTAGATAGAATTTTTTTCTCATCCTCTGATGGATTATCAATTAATTCTAAAGCTTCATCTGCATGAGTTGCTATGACTACTTTGTCATAGTCAAAAAACTCACTTTGCCCTCCATAATATAAATCAATACCTGATGACTTTCTTTTTAATTTTTTAACTTTATAATTTTTATAATGCTCACCACTAATGTTTGATATGATATGATTTACATAAGTTCTGCTTCTATTCGATACAGTGTACCATTGAGGTCTATTTTTTAATTTGAATAAACCATGATTCTGGAAGAATTTTAAAAAAAAACTTATTGGCATCTTACTTGCCTCTAATGGAGGCATCGACCAAATAGCTGAAACCATTGGAATTATATGGTAATCTATAAATGGTTTCGATAATCTATTTTTTTCAAGATATTCACCTAAAGTTGATTTTTCTTCTGAGATACTTTCCTGATCACTTTTTTTATAAAATTTAATTATATCAAAGAACATTTTTAAAAATTTTAAATTAAACAAATTTAATCTATTAGAGAAAATACCACTTAATCCTTTTCCACAATATTCAAAATTAGTATTATCAACTGAAACAGAAAAAGACATATCACTCTTTTCAATTTCAATATTATTTTCTTTAAAAAATTTTATTAAATTTGGGTATGTTTGAAAATTAAATACAATAAAACCTATATCAACAGAGACTTTTTTTTCTCCAAAAGTAAGATCAATTGTATGTGAGTGCCCCCCAAAACGGTCTTCTTTTTCAAAAAGATCTACATGATGTTTTTTTGACAAATAGTATGCAGCACTTAAACCAGAAATACCTGAGCCGACAACAGCAATTTTCATTAATTTTTATGCTGCATCTTCTTTAAACTCATCCATACTTGGACAAGTACAAAAAATATTTTTATCTCCATAAACATTATCTACTCTTGCAACTGGAGGCCAAAATTTATTTGTTTTCAAGAATTTTGCAGGATACGCTGCTTGCTGTCTAGAATATTTATGTTCCCATTCATCTGATGAAAGTTCAATATCAGTATGAGGTGCATTTTTAATTGGATTATCTACTTTATCAAATTTACCAGACTTAATCATTTCTATTTCTGTTTTAATGTTTATTAAAGTGTCACAAAATCTATCTATTTCTGGTAAGCTTTCACTCTCAGTTGGTTCAATCATCATTGTACCAGCAACTGGCCAAGACATTGTTGGTGCATGGAAACCATAGTCTATTAATCTTTTTGCAATATCTTCCTCGCTCACACCCGTTTCACTTTTAATTGATCTAATATCGATTATACATTCATGAGCAACATTCCCATTAGTGCCTTTGTATAAAATTGGAAAATGGTTTTTTAATCTATGAGCTATATAATTGGCGTTTAAAATAGCAACTTCTGAAGCTAATTTTAAACCTTGAGATCCCATCATTTTTATATACATCCATGAAATAGATAAAATACTTGAACTACCCCAAGGTGCTGCAGATACTGCGCCTATACCTTTAGCAGGACCACAATCCTTAACCACTGGATGATTGGGCAAATAAACTTGTAAATGTCTTTTGCAAGCAATTGGACCCATACCTGGTCCTCCACCACCATGTGGAATACAGAAAGTTTTGTGTAAGTTTATATGACAAACATCTGGACCAAAATTTCCAGGTTTTGCAATGCCTACGAGCGCATTTAGGTTTGCACCATCCATATAAACTTGGCCACCATGTTTATGAATTAAATCACAAATATCAGATATTTTTTCTTCAAAAACACCATGTGTAGATGGATAAGTAACCATCAAAGCTCCAAGATTTTCTGAATGTGTTTCTGCCTTTTTCTTTAAATCTTCAAAATCTACATTCCCTTCTGTATCACAATCAACTACTACAACTTTCATTCCAACCATTTGTGCACTTGCTGGATTTGTTCCATGTGCTGAGCTAGGTATTAAACATATATTTCTATTTTCATCGCCTCTGTCTAAGTGATATTTACGTATTACCATTAATCCCGCATATTCACCTTGAGCGCCTGCATTCGGCTGAAGCGAAACTCCGGAAAAACCAGTAATTGATCTTAGCCAATTTTTAAGATCAGTGAACAATTCTCTATACCCCTCCATCTGTTCAACAGGCACAAACGGATGAGGCTCAGCTAATTCTCTCCATGAAATAGGTATCATTTCTGCAGTAGCATTTAATTTCATAGTACATGAGCCAAGCGCAATCATGGTTCTGTTAAGAGCTATATCTTTATCTTCTAACTTTTTGAGATATCTAAGCATTTCTGTCTCAGAATGATATAAATTAAAAACAGGGTGTTCTAAATATTTAGAAGTTCTAATTAAATTTTTTGGTAAATTTACTAAATTTGCTACAGGATCTTCTTTTTTAATTGATTCTGCTGCATTAAAAATTTTTAGTAGTTGGTTTACTCTATAAACATTTTTTCTTTCATCGAAAGATACAGATAACATTTCTGAATTTACTTTTCTAATATTAACTTTTTGATTTAAAGCATTTTCAAAAATCTGATCAGTCTTTTCTTTAGTGATAATAGTTACAGTATCAAAAAAGTAATCTGAATATAATTCATATCCAGATTGTTTAATTTTATCAGCAAAATTTTTTGCTAATTGAGATACTCTTTCAGAAATATTTTTAATTCCATCTGGACCGTGGTAAATAGCATATGCTGCTGACACAATTGCTAACAAGGCTTGAGCTGTACAAATGTTGCTTGTAGCTTTATCTCTTCTTATATGCTGTTCTCTAGTTTGTAACGACAATCTGTAAGCTTTATTTCCGTGTCTATCCACTGAAACTCCAACTAATCTACCTGGTAAAGATCTTTTATATTCATCTTTTGTTGCAAAAAATGCTGCGTGAGGTCCACCATAACCCATCGGAATTCCAAACCGTTGAGAACTACCCACAGCTATATCAGCACCTAGTTCTCTTGGTGTTTTCAACTTAGCAAGTGAAAGTAAATCACATGCAAGTATCGCTTTACCATTCTTTTTATGTATTTTACTTATTGATTCACTTGGATCTTTAATGTCACCTAAAGTTCCAGGATATTGTAAAATTCCACATACAACATCTTCTTTTAAATTATCTAAAACTTTGTCTTCGTTCCCAACAAGAACTTTGAGCCCCATAGGTTCAGCCCTAGTTTTTATGAGATCAATTGTTTGTGGATGGCAGTTCTCTGATACAAATACTAGTTTGCAATCATTTTTATTTAATCTGTAACTCAAACCCACGGCTTCAGCAGCAGCTGTACTTTCATCAAGTAAAGATGCATTAGCAATGTCCATACCAGTAAAATCGACAATCATTTGTTGAAAGTTCAATAACATTTCTAACCTACCTTGTGCCACTTCAGGCTGATAAGGTGTGTATGAAGTATACCACCCAGGATTTTCTAATATATTTCTTAAAATCACATAAGGTGTGTAAGTTCCATAATAACCCATACCAATAAAATTAGAGTAAATCTGATTTTTTTTTGAAATCACTTTTAATTTTCTTAGCGCTTCATATTCTGAATTAGACTCGCCAATATTAAGCTCACCTTTAAACTGTATTTTTTCTGGAACAGTATTTTTTATAAGTTCATCTAAAGAACTATATTTAAGTTCACTGAGCATTTTTTTTTGATCTTCTTCAGACGGACCAATATGCCTTCTCAAAAAATCTTTTTGTGAATTATGTAACATTAACTAGAACTCTCCTTTGCAAACTTATCATATTCCTCTTTATTCATTAAACTATCTAACTCAGAAATATCTTTCATTTTTAATTTAAAAAACCAAGCTGTACCCTCAGGATCCTCATTTATTTTTGCAGGATCATCAACAATAGCTTCATTTATATCAACAACTTCCCCACTTACAGGTGTATAAACGTCACTTGCAGCTTTAGTAGATTCAACTACGCCGGCGGTTCCATCTTTTTCAACATTTGAGCCCTTCTCAGGTAATTCTGCAAATACTATATCACCTAGCATTTCAGTTGCGTGTTGAGTTATACCAATTGTGGCTACATCTCCCTCTAAAGAAATCCACTCATGTTCTTTTGAAAATTTAACTTCACTCATTAATTTGCTCCTTTCACATAACTTTTTTTATAGAACGGTAACTTACAAATATTTGCTGGATGTTTTTTACCTCTTACCTCCAATAAAATTTTAGTATCAATTTTAGAGAATTCTTTATCAACATATCCCATTGCTATTGGCCCATTAATACTTGGTCCAAATGTGCCACTTGTTATTTCTCCAATTGGTAATTCAGTTTCATTAAAAATCTTAGTCTTTTCTCTAGCGATCAATCTGCCTTCAGGTTTAATTCCAACTCTTATTTGTTTTGCACCTTCCTTGATTTGGTTAATTATTTTATCCGAGCCCACAAAACCTCCATTCGATAATCTTTCCTTTGATATTGCCCATTTAAGGTTTGCCTCCACTGGAGTTTTATTTAGGTCTAATTCATGACCATATAAGCATAATCCAGCCTCTAATCTTAAAGTATCTCTTGCTCCAAGGCCAATTAGTTCTGCACCTTTCTTAATTAGGCTTTTAGTGAATTCTTCAGCTAAATCATTTAGAATGGAAATTTCAAAACCATCCTCGCCTGTGTATCCTGATCTAGTAACAAATAACTTTTGACCATTATAGTCAAACCAGTCACCAGTCATAAAAGTTAGTTTTTCAACATCACTTATGGTTTCATTTAAAATTTCTACTGCTTTTGGACCTTGTATTGCAACTAGTGCTCTATCATTACTTAATTCCATTTGATATTTTTTAGACAATATATTGCTTAAAATTTCAAAATCTTTTTCTTTGCATGCAGCATTTAAAATAATTAAGTATCCATCTTCCAGTTTGGTAATTATAAGATCATCATAAATACCTGCCTCTTCGTTCATAAGAAAACTATACTTAGAGCAATTTTGTTGAAGATTTTTTAAATCTAAAGGAAAAATTTTTTCAAGATCAGATGTTAGATTTTCATTACCATAAATAAATAATTGACCCATATGTGAAACATCAAAAATTCCAGCATGAGATCTTGTAAATTTATGCTCTTCAATAACTCCTTTACTGTATTGAATTGGCATCTCATAACCAGCAAATTCAACAAACTTAGCTTGGCTATCTTGATGTAATTTATTTAAAGATGTCTTTTTAATTTCCATACTAACTCTATCGCACCCATCTGTATATTTGCCTGAGAGTTTTGCTCCTTCGGCGAGAATCTAATCTCTTTCCAGAGTTAATATGTTACGGTCCTTTTACCTGAGAGTTTCCTGGGTGGTTGCTCCTTCGGTGCCACATTAAATTGTGATCTCTCCCGTTAAGAAATATTCTATCATATATTAACCAATGTCAATATTTTAAGCAGTTTTTTTTTCTAATGAATAAAGATTGTAAAATTGAAGTAATACTGCAAAAATTACAATTGCACCTCCAATAATCACTATAAATGGTGGCTGTTCATTAATAAATATCCATGCCCAAAGCGGCCCTAAAACTGCCTCTGTCAACATTATGATTCCAACCATAGCAGATGGTGTTCTTTGAGCACCAATTGTAATTAAAATAAATCCAAATCCTAATTGCATAAAACCTGCCAAGAAACCTAAAAAAATATCATGTGCAGAAATTAGAATTTTTCCAGACATTAAAAACCCAATGGTTAGAGCAAAAACCCCAGCAATAAATTGTGCAGGCACCATATCTACATTGGGATATTTTCTTACAACTAATATTAAAACTGCAAACGAAATTGGCATTATAAATGCAGCAATATTTCCTGTCATTTGACCAGGAGATAAAGAGTTTCCTACCATCAACAGGATACCAGAAATTGCTAATATTATAGAAGTGAGTGTGATGACTGAAATTTTTTCCTTTAAAAAAAAATATCCAAAAACTGCTAAAAAGATTGTTTGAGTTTGAATAATGAAATTAGCATTTGCAACAGTAGTATTATACATCGCAAAAACGTAACCGCAAAAACCAAACGATAAAACAAAACCTCCGATAAATCCTGGAAAACCTAAATTATAGAATGAACGAAATACTTGTTTTTTGTAAGTTATGATTAAGTAAAGACTAATTATAATTAGAAAAAAAACAGTTCTCCAAAATAAAATTTGCCAAAGAGTTGCTCCCTCAAAAGATTTTACTATTAATCCCCCAAAGCTTAAACTACATGCACCCAGAAATACTAATAAGGGTCCTGGTAATTTTCTAATTATATTCATCAAATTTGATTAAGTAAATTTTTTGTCTCCATTTCATACAGTTTAAATAAAGTTTCTGCATCTGATAATTCTATTTCTTGAAACTTCACTTTCGAACCTGGAGCTAACTGCACTAAGCGATCATAATCAACGCTAACTACAACACCTATTTTTGGATAACCACCCACTGTGCCATGATCTGATAGCATAATTATTGGATTACCGTCAGCTGGTACCTGGATGACACCCTTGACCAAACCCTCAGACTTAATATTGGTATTTACAATATTTTCAATTTTTGGGCCTTCAAGTCTCATACCCATTCTGTCAGATAACTTTGAAACAATAAATTCTTTTTCAAAAAATATTTTTTTTCCCTCATCTGAAAAATAGTCAAAATTTGTTCCTTTAATAACTCTTATATTTTCAATTTTACTGTTTATGTAATTTACTTTTTTAAGTGTTTTGTCAGAATTGATTTTTAATAGATTAATTTTTTGTCCACTATCTAATTTCTTTCCATTATTTGAACCAATATTTGCTTTAGTATTTATTGAACAACTATTCCACTGAAATTTAAGGTCAATTTCAGACCCTATTGCAAAATAACCATAAACAGATTTGTTCGTAGAAATTATGTTAATTTCATCGCCATTTTCTAAATGGTAGCTATGATAACAATCTCCATCAATTTCATAATCATTTTTTTTGATTTTAAAAATTACATCTCCAGTAATTACAAAATTTAATTGATCACCTGTATATCTCAAATGTGGGCCCTGGTAAGCAAATTCAATAACGGGAGCACTCAAATGATTGCCAACTAATTTATTTGCTAAAAGGAAATTTCGGTTATCCATTACACCACTAAAAGGAATTCCAATATGATATAAATTTTCTCTTCCTTTATCTTGGAACGTTGTGTTAATGCCACCCCTTAATATTTCAAAATAATTACTTGTCATTGCTACTCTCATATTCTTGTCGTGAAATTTTTTTAAAAATGATCGTATCTCCAGGATTAATTAAATTTGGATTTCTCTCTTTACTATCATCAAATACTTTTAGAGGAGTGTTACCAATTATATTCCAACCGCCTGGGCTATCAAAAGTATAAATATTTGCAAATTGTTCAGTTATACCGACTGATCCCTGGGGTACTTTGACTCTAGGAGTTTCTAAACGTTGAGTTTTTAAATTTTCATCTATATCTCCCAAAAAAGGCATTCCAGCAATAAAACCTGTCATATAACAAAAATACTCTTTATCAAAAAACTTTGTCAAAATTTCCTGAAAACTTATATTTAATTTTTTTTCTAATCTATTTTTATCTAACGCGAAATTTCCCTCACAACAAACAGGTACTTCAATTTTTTTATTATTTTTGTTCTGCACAATGGTTGTATCTAAGTTTTCAATTTTATTTTTAATTTCACTAAAATTGGTAACTCGAAGGTCAAATGAAATAATTAATTTATTATATGATGGAGTAAGGTTATTTATTCCTTTAATTTTTTTTTCTCTAATAGTATTGAAATATTTTATTACTTCTAAATTCGTTGCTTTATTTACCTGTATACCAAAGTCACAATATAAAGCTGCGTCACCAAGATTTGATATATTTTTTAACATGCCATGTTATACTTCAACAATTAACAGTATGGAAATTAATATAAATTGTGATTTAGGTGAAAAATCAAAACACCATTCAAATATATATGATCCGGATTTACTTGAAATAGTAAATTCTGCTAACGTAGCTTGTGGATATCACGCTGGAGATAGTCAATCCATGAATGAAGTGGTCAAAATATCAAAAAAAAATGGAGTTAGTATTGGTGCTCATCCATCATTCAATGATCCAGAAAATTTTGGACGTAAAAGGATGGAGCTATCATCTATTGAAATAAAAAAACTAATTTTTGATCAATACGAAATTCTTCAAAAAATTGCTCATAATTATGGGGAAACCGTTACTCATATTAAACCTCATGGAGCATTAAATAATATGGCATGTGAAGATATTAACTTAGCAACAACTTTAGCAACCGCAATAAACGAGATTAGTAAAGATTTAATATATTTAGTCCCAACTGGTTCAAAAATGGAACAGGCTGCTAAAAAATTAAATATGAAAATTGCATGTGAAATTTTTGCAGATAGAAATTATGAGGATGATGGAAACTTAGTCTCAAGAAAAAAACCTCATGCTTTGATAACTGACCCAGAACAAGCAAAAAAACACGTTTTATCAATGGTTAAAAATCAGTCACTTAATTGTCACAGTGGAAAACAAATACCTTGTGAAATAGATTCTATTTGCATACATGGTGATAATAAAAGTGCATTAGCTACAGCAATGTCTATAAAAGATAATCTATTAGAAAATGGGCTTAAATTAAAACCTTTAAATCATTTGGAGAAATTTATTTAATGTTAAAAAAAATATCTTTAGTTTTATTCTTAATACTATTTTCAGCTCACGCATATTCAGCTGGTTCTGACTCTACTCCCAAGAAAGTAAAATCAGATTACGACAAAGCTGTGGAGTCAATTAAATTTGCCAAAAAATATGAAAAAAAAGGTAAAGTTGAAAAAGCTAAAAAAAGATATGAAAAGGCTCAAAAATTTCTTCTTAAATCAAATAAAGAAAAACCAAATCAAGCTGATACATTGAATTATTTAGGTTTTACTACAAGAAAATTGGGTGATTACGAAAACGGCGAAAAATATTATCTAATGGGATTAGAAATTAATCCTAATCATACAGGTATAAATGAATATTTAGGAGAATTATACGTTACCACAAACAGGATAGAGCTAGCAAGAGAGAGACTAAAAGTGTTAGAAAAGTGTAATTGTGAAGAATACGCCGAGTTAAAAGATATTATAGATGGTGTAAAGGAATCTAAGTATTAATCTGTAGATTATTTATTTAAGCAAAATTAATGCTGCTCACATTGAAATATTAAAAAATTAGACTAATATCCTTTTATTTTGATCGAACAGTCCATAATATTATTACAAATTATTTTTATAGATATAATTCTAGCTGCAGATAATGCAATTATAATTGGTTTAATAGCTGCAAATTTTGTTCCCAAAAATAGAAAAAAAATTATTCTATGGGGTGTTGCTGGTGCTTTAGTTTTTAAAGTTATTTTTGCAGTCTTTGCTACATACTTATTTAAGTTTTATTTTATTAAAATTCTGGGAGGCCTTTTATTGATATGGATCGTTAATGACTTAAGAAAAGATTTAGTTGAAATTAAGAAGGAAAAGAAATCTCCTACCAAGAAAACAAAAGAACCCTCTTTTATCAAAAGTGTTTATAAGGTTTTATTTGCAGATATTACAATTAGTTTCGATAACGTAATTGGCGTTGTTGGTGCAGCTAAAGGCTATTTTGGTTTCATGATTTTTGGATTAGTTTTGTCTGTAGTATTAACAGGTGCATTAGCCACATATATGGCAAAATATATACAACAGCATATTTGGATAGCCTATGTCGGTTTAGTATTTATCTTAATTGTTGGTGTTCAATTAGTTATTGGTGGACTAGTAGATTTGGAAATTTTAAATATTAATGAAGAGTTCAAAAAATACTTTTAATTAATAAGAGTGTTTTTTTAAAGGAAATTTCTTACTTCTCACTTCTCTTGCATAAGTTGATACTGCTTTAGAAATCTCTTTTCTAATGTTCGCGTATTTTTTTATAAATCTAACATTAATTGGATTTAAACCTATTAAGTCATCAAAAACTAAAATTTGCCCATCGCAATTATTTGAAGCTCCTATACCAATAGTTGGGATTTTGATTTGTTTTGTAATAGCTTTTGCTAAAGATCTTTCTATGCATTCTAATACCATTGAAAAAACACCTGCAGTTTCTAGTAATTTTGCTTCTTTTAAAATTTTTTCTCTTTCATAATTCTTTTTGCCCTTAAACTTAAAATTCTTAGCTGATTGTGGAAGAAGTCCCAAATGACCCATAACAGGAATATTATTTTTTACTAAAATTCTAATAATTTCGTATATTTTTTTTCCACCTTCTAATTTTAAAGCATCACATTTAGTTTTGGACATTATTTTTTTTGCATTCTTAAGTGCCTCTTTAGAATTTCGATAAGTGTTATAAGGCATATCAACTACCATCAAACTTTTTTTAACACCTAATCTCACACTTTTAGAATGTTCGATCATTGTATCTAATGAAACTTCTCGTGTTGATTTATAGTTATATAAAACGGACCCAAGTGAATCACCAACAAGAATAATATCGCAGTAGTTATCTAGGATTTCTACTACATTTTTAGAATAGGCAGATAAACTTACTATTTTAGTTTTATTTTTTTTTCTAATTATGGATAATATTTTTTTATTCATTGGCTTACCAAGAGCCAGTATTCTCCATAGAAACCCAGGGTTCTTTGGGCTCTAGGCTTCCCTCTTGAAGGATTTCAATAGAAATCTTATCTGGAGATCTGACAAATGCCATGTGACCATCTCTTGGTGGTCTACTTATAGTGTAGCCCATATCCATTAATCTTTTACAAGTTTCATAAATATTATCTACACGGTAAGCGAGATGACCAAAATTTCTTGAGCCTTCTCCCAATTCGTCTCCATCCCAATTATAAGTTAATTCAATTTCTGCCTTATCATCATTTGGTGCAGCAAGAAAAATAAGTGTGTATCTTCCCTTTTCATCTTCCATTCGTCTTGTTTCTTTAAGCCCAAGGCCGTCACAAAAAAATCTTAAAGATTCATCAACATCTTTAATTCTAATCATTGTATGTAAATATTTCATAAATGTACTTTATAGATTAAAACTACTCTAATTCAATAGTGCTTGGAGGTTTTGAAGTAACATCATAAACAACTCTATTTATCCCTCTTATGCTATTAACTATTTTATTAGAAATAGTTTGCATAAAAGACTTTCTAAATTCAAAAAAATCTGCTGTCATTCCATCTTCTGACGTGATTGCTCTTAAAAGACATAAGTATTCATAAGTACGATTATCACCCATCACACCCACCGTTTTAACAGGAAGCAAAGCAGCATATGCCTGCCAAATTTTATGATAAAGTCCATGTTCCCTTAATGCTTGTATAAAGTAATGATCAGCTTCCTTTAAAATTTTTATTTTTTCATTGGTAATAACACCTGGCATTCTGATTGCTAAACCAGGGCCTGGAAAAGGATGTCTTGAGATAATTTCTTTACTTAATTTTAATTCTAAGCCTAATTTCCTAACCTCATCTTTAAACAAAAACTTTAACGGCTCAACAAGTTTTAGGTTCATTTTTTTTGGGAGACCACCAACATTATGATGAGATTTTATTTTTGAAGTTTGACTGCCAGTAACAGATTTACTTTCAATCAGATCAGGATAAAGTGTACCTTGAGCTAAAAATTTAACATTTTTAATTTTTTTAGCATATCGTTCAAAAATTTTTATAAATAAATTACCAATTATTTTTCTTTTTTTTTCGGGATCAGAAACATTTTTTAATTTGCTTAGAAACTCCTTTTCTGCATTTACGTAGATAAGGTTCATTTTTAATCTTTTCTTAAAAGTTCGAACTACTTGAGTTTCCTCATTTTTTCTTAAAAGGCCTGTATTAACAAAAATACAATATAGTCTCTTACCAATTGATTTATTTAATAATTGAGCAACGACACTACTATCTACTCCTCCGGATAAAGCACAAATAACTTTGTGGGTACCTACTTGATCTCTTACTTCGTTGATTAGTTTTATTTTTTGATCTCTTGAAGACCAGTTTTTTTTAATTTTACATATTAAAAATACAAAATTACTAAATAATTTTTTTCCATTTTCAGTATGAGTAACCTCTGGATGAAATTGTACTCCATAAAATTTTTTTAGTTTATTTTCAACTATGGCATATTTTGAATTTGTACTAGATGCAACGACCTGAAAATTTTTTGGAAGTTTGGATACTTGATCTGCGTGACTCATCCAAACTTTCTTGTTTTTTTTTGTGTTATAGAAATTTTTTGTTAGAAGGCTATCTCTTTTTCTAAAAATATTAGCTAAACCAAATTCACGATGCTTTGATTGTTTTACTCTTCCACCATTTAATTTTGACAAAATTTGGTGACCAAAACAAATTCCTAAAATTGGTATATTCAGTTCTAATATTGTTTTATCAAATGAGTATTTGTTAATCTGGTAAACATTTAAAGGACCACCAGACAAAATAATTCCTCTCACACTTTGATTAATATCACTGGTTCTAATTTTTTTATGACTTACAATTTCCGAAAAAACTCCAAGTTCCCGAATTCTTCTTGCGATTAATTGAGTAAATTGAGAGCCAAAATCTATGATTACAACTTTATCAAGATTTATATCAAGACTCATTTTTTGGATCTATATTTTTCAATGATTCTATGATTTCCCAATTTTCATCACATAAATTTTTGCAAACTTTTGAAAATGTATCAGACAGATTTTTAACTTTGTCATAATTTGATTTTTCAATTGCTATTTTCATCATCATTAACATAGCTTCCTCATTATCAGGCTCAATGAGCAGAGCAGTTTCTAAATTGTACTCTTCTTTTCTTTGATTTTCTTCATGATTGTAAATTTTGGCAAGATATAAATATGAATTAGCATCCTTAGGATTAAAAACTATATTTCTTTCAAACAAAAAACGTGCATCTTGATATTTTTCTTTTTCATATAATTTTAAAGCTTTTTTGAAAAAATTTTCTTTACTAAAAGTTTTAGTGTCAAATGAGAAGAATAATACTATAACAAAAATTAATTTTAAAATTTTACTCATTAGTATTTGCTATCATTTTTAATCACATCAACATTGTGAACCATACTTTCATAAAAACCAGCTTTCGTAATTTTTACAAAATGAGGTTTGTTTCTTAGTCCAATAATATTTTTTGATCCTAGATATCCCATAGAAGATTTTAAACCACCAATTAATTTATAAATAATACTTCCAACATCTCCTTTGTACTTTACAAAACCTTCAACACCTTCGGGTACATATTTGGATATGTCTTTTTGTTTTTTTTGAAAATATCTATCTGCTGAACCTTTGTTCATGGCACCCACTGAACCCATTCCACGAAAACTTTTATATAATTTCCCATTTTTTTTAATTAATTTTCCAGGTGTTTCATTTGTTCCTGCAAATAAAGAACCTATCATTACTGCATCTGCGCCGCCTGCAAATGCTTTTGCTAAATCACCAGAATATTTTATTCCTCCATCTGAAATAATCTTAACTTTTTTGTTTTTAATTCCGTTTCTCACTGACAAAATTGCACTAAGTTGAGGAACTCCAATGCCGGCAACCAATCTAGTAGTACAGATAGAGCCAGGACCAATCCCAACTTTAATTATGTCCACTCCTAAATTGATTAAGAATTTTGCAGCATCAGGTGTTGCAATATTTCCTGCGCATAGAGCAATTTTTTTATTTTTTATTTTTTTTATATATTTAATTATTTCTCCCACTTTTCTTGTATGCCCGTGCGCCGTATCCACTACAATTAAATCAACGCCTTCTTTAATAATTTCTTTTGATCTTCTAAATTCTTTATCTGATGCTCCTACAGCAGCTCCAACTTTTAAGGAAAGTTTTTTAACTTTTCTAATTTCTGAAACTTGTGTTTTGGTATCTAAATTTCTATGGATAACACCTATTCCGCCTGCTTTAGCAATAGCAATAGCCATTTTACTCTCAGTAACTGTGTCCATTGCAGATGATAAAAGTGGAATTTTTAGCTTAAGATTACTAGTCAGTGATACAGATGTATCGACATCAGATGGTAATATTTCTGAATAATTTGGCGCTAGTGTTACGTCGTCAAAGGTAAGTGCTTCTTTTATAGGAACCATAATCTTTTATATACGATTCCTTTTAAATTTAAAGTCCCTATCTAATTTTTCTACAAATAATAAAACTTTCTTTGGAATCTTTTCGACTAGACTTAGGTTTAAAAACCTTAACTTCTTTAAAAAACTTTTTACCCTCTGCGACTATTTCGTTAAAAGTTTCACCCATGAAAATCTTTGATATAAAATAACCATTTTCTTTAATCATTTCTTTGGCAAATGCCATTGCCTCTTTACAAAGTTCTCCTGTTTGAATTGAGTCAATATTCTTAATTCCTGTAGTATTTACAGCCATATCTGACAAAACTACATCAACTTTTGCAATTAAGTTATTTTTGATTTCATTTTGAATTTTACTTTCTGTAAAATCGCCTTGTATTTGAACACTATTTCCAATTGATTCCATTTTTTTAAGATCGATTGAAATAAGCTTTCCACTTTTAATAACTTTAGACGAATACTGAGACCAGCTACCAGGTGCTGCCCCTATATCAATTACTGATAATCCACCCTTAAATATTTTAAATTTTTCATCTATTTCAATTAATTTATATGCTGATCTTGCCCTATAACCGTCAACTTTAGATTTTCTTACGTAGAAATCTCTTCTTTGTTTATTAATCCAATTTTTTGAAATTTTATTTTTTTTCAATTAATTATTATATCTTAGTTTTAAATCAATCAGGTCACCGTTGATTGTTTTTACTTTAGAGATGTAATTTTTATTTTTTCTAATTTGATCATTATTTTTACCAGCAAAATGAACAATACCAATTTCATGATTTGGAAGATAAGGTTCAACTAAAGTTTTTCGTTTTTCATCAAATTTAAGAGCTTCGATTAATGTCCAGTTACAATAAGCTGGCAAAATTTCCACATCTAATTCATCATTATAAATTGTTACATTCATTGCTATTTGCTCTGATCCCCATATTTTTCCAGAGTTTAACGCAATTTTTAAATTTTTTTGCCATACTTCCCAATGAGGTGCATTTAATTCTAATGCAAATACTCCGATATTTAAATGAGGTTTTAATGCTACTTGTCTTGCAATTTTTTCTGAAAAACCAGAAGATTTTGCATGCTTATAGTTTTGAGATTTAATTTTAGCAAAACTTCCTAAAATCCATTCGGCTCTTAATACCCTCCCATATGCTCTATCTGCTGATGTTGCTATTGATAATTTATTGTTTTCACATCCTCTTAAATATAAATCAATTGCTTCCCATGAATTCACCCATGCATCTGCATCTATCCATAAATATTTTTCATAATTTGGAAAATATTTAGGAAGAAAAGCCCTTGAGACTTGACTTTTTAACCATTCTTTACCTTTTACTTTTGATTGAGGGACTTCAATGTCCCAGTCTGCAGATTTAATTTGATCTACTTTAGAAGATAAAGTTTTTTTTTGTTCCTCAGTTAATCCAGCATCAAGAATACAAATTGCAGTATTTTCACTCTCTTTAAACCTCTTAACTGAGTCTACAAGCTCTTCTAGCAATTCAAAATAATTAGAGTCTGCTAGTGAAATTATCACATTTTTCTTCATCAAAGAATATCTTCTTGATCGTCATCTTCTTCTTTGAAATTTAGATGATCATTTTGTTTTTTTAACTTTTGATAATGAAAGTAACTTATCGGTAACATAGCTAAATAAACAATCGCACTTATAGCTATTACATTAAATGGATAAATTAATAGTAAACCGAAAAATAAAACTATGCCAAATAATAGAAAAATTGTTGTTTTTCTTTGTATTACTATTTTTTTCAATGAATAACTCGGGAACTTGCTTATTAATAGTAATGAGGTCACAATAAAGAAGATTGGTACAACTACATTGTAATTAATTTGGGTAAATTCATAATTAGTTAAACTGAATATTAATGGTATTAAAACTAAAATCCCACCTGCAGGGGATGGCACTCCTTCAAAAAAATTATCTCTCCATGAGGGGTCTTGACCAGTATTAACATTAAATCTTGCTAATCTTAAAGCAACACAAATTACATATATTAGGCAAACTAACCAACCAAAACGACCTAAGGTATTAAGTTTCCAAAAATACATTATAAAGGCTGGTGCAACACCAAAACTAATCATGTCGGTTAAAGAGTCAAGTTCTTTTCCTACTTTTGATGTCCCTTTAATTAATCTTGCAATTCGTCCATCCAATCCATCTATTACTGCCGCTAAGATTATAGCAACAACTGCAAATTCAAATCGTCCATCTAAAGCAAATCTAATTGAAGTTAATCCAATACAAACTCCAATTAATGTGAGCATGTTTGGTAAAATTACTCTTGCATTTTTTTTGTCAGTAACAACCTTAAAATTATTTTTTGGTTTTAACATAATTATTTTTTAGCCAATAAAGTCTCGCCAGAAATTGTTGTTTGACCAACCTTTACAAGAGGTTCGTAATTTTCATAATAAACATCTGCTCGGCTTCCAAATCTTATCATTCCAATTCTATCACCTTGAGTTAGTTCTTGGTTCTTATCTGTTTCACAAACAATTCTTCTTGCTACTAAACCTGCAATCTGAACCACTATTATATCGTTGTCATGTTTGTCTTTAATTTTGTAATAATTTCTCTCATTATCTTCACTAGCTTTATCTAATGATGCATTAAAAAATTTTCCAGGTTTATATAATATGTCTTCAACTATTCCTGAACAAGGAGTTCTATTTACGTGACAATCAAATACATTCATAAAAATACTAATTTTTTTAAATTTTTTATTTTCAAGACCAACTTCTTTTGGTCCATCTACCTCTTCAACTTTTATAACTTCACCATCAGCTGGACTTACAAGATAATTATCGTCATCTATAATAGTTCTATCAGGGTCCCTAAAAAAATAATAAACCCATATCGTTAACAACAAACCAATTAAACCTAAAAAATTGTTAATGATTAATAAAATAATAGTTATGAAAGCAGCAATAACTAAAAATTTATATCCCTCAGTATGAATTTTTGGAAATATTTTGGTAAACATATTCTTCTATTTGCTAATTTTTTGATTAATATGTATATAAACCAATCAAATTCAATTAATAAGATAATTTTTATTTTAATGAGTAAAATCAAGGTAAAAAACCCAATCGTAGAGTTAGACGGTGATGAAATGACTCGAATTATATGGGAGTTCATTAAGAATAAACTTATCTTACCATATCTTGATCTAGGAATTGAATATTACGATCTTGGTATGAAAAGCCGTGACAATACTGATGATCAAATCACAATAGACTCAGCAAATGCTATTAAAAAAATTGGTGTTGGCATCAAATGCGCAACTATTACGCCTGATGAAGCAAGGGTAGAAGAATTTGAACTAAAAAAAATGTGGAGGTCACCAAATGGGACAATCAGAAATATAATAGGCGGGACTGTATTTAGAGAACCTATTATTTGTAAAAATATCCCAAAACTTGTTCCATCTTGGACAGATCCAGTAATTATAGGAAGACATGCTTTTGGAGACCAGTACAGAGCAACAGATTTTAAAGTACCTGGTAAAGGAAAAATGGAAGTTAAGTGGACATCAGAAGATGGAAATAACGAAATAAAATACGAGGTATTTAATTTCACTGGTCCAGGAGTAGCACTTTCAATGTATAATTTAGATAAATCCATTCAAGATTTTGCAAGATCCTGTTTTAGTTATGGGCTAATTAAAAAATGGCCAGTTTACATGTCTACGAAAAATACAATTCTAAAACAATATGACGGTCGATTTAAAGATATATTCCAAGAAGTATTTGAGAATGAATATAAAGAAGATTTTGATAAAAATAATTTAACTTATGAACATAGATTAATTGATGACATGGTTGCATGTGCAATGAAATGGAGTGGTAAATATATTTGGGCTTGTAAAAATTATGATGGTGACGTTCAGTCTGATACTATGGCACAAGGTTATGGATCATTAGGATTGATGACCAGTACACTTCTTACCCCAGATGGAAAAATTATGGAAGCAGAGGCTGCTCATGGAACTGTAACCAGACACTATAGAATGCATCAACAAGGTAAAGAAACTTCAACAAATCCTATTGCATCAATTTTTGCTTGGACAAGAGGGCTAGGTCATAGAGGTAAACTTGATAATAATGATGAATTAATTAAATTTGCACAAACAATTGAAAAAGTTTGTATCGAGTGTGTTGAAAATGGAGCTATGACAAAGGATCTAGCAATACTAATTGGTCCATCAAGTAAGTACTTAACAACTAATCAATTTTTAGATGAAATTGATGGTAATCTTAAAGCAAAATTAAATTAAAGCTTTAAGTTTTTCAAAAGCATCTTCAATTTTTGACTTATCCTGGCCACCAGCTTGAGCAAAATCTTTTCTTCCTCCACCACCCTGACCACCAATAATCTCTGAACCAATTTTAACAAATTCAACAGCATCATATTTATTTGTTAAAGTTTCTGTAACTCCAACTGCTATCCCTACTTTGTCATCTTTGCTTGCAAACACTATTACAATACCCTGAGATAAATCTTTTTTTCCTTGATCAACTAGTTTTCTTAACTCTTTTGGAGGAAGATCATCAACTTTTTGAAGTCTTAATTTAATTCCATTAATATCTTGGTCTTTAATAATATTTTTTGATTTGTCATTTAAAATTGAATTTACAGAAAGTGTTTCTAATTGCTTTGTTAAGTTTTTAATTAAGTTTTTTTGATCAGATTGATCCAAGCTAGGTTTTCCTCCAAGCTTAGTTATTTGCTCACTTAAATCTTTAACGGTTTCATTGTCTTTTTCAGAGGATAACGCTGAAAGTTTTTCTTTATTTTTCAGATAATCCTCTAATTGTTTGTCTCTTAAAGCCTCTATTCTTCTTACCCCAGCAGCTATTGAGGATTGGCTGACTATTTTAAATTTTCCAATATCTCCAGTATTTTTAACATGGGTTCCACCACACAATTCTGTTGAGAAATACTTGCCATCCTCATCTCCCATAGAAAGCACCCTTACTTCATCTCCATATTTTTCACCAAATAACGCTAAAGCTCCTTTTTCTACAGCTTCATCCGGCGTCATTAACCTAGTTTTTACATCTGACTTTTTTAAAACCATATTGTTTACAAATTTCTCTATCTTATCAATTTCATCATTTTGGATTGGTTTCATGTGACTAAAATCAAATCTCAATCTGCTAGGCTCTACAAGAGAACCTTTTTGTGTAACATGATCTCCTAATACTCTTCTCAAAGATTCATGTAAAAGATGGGTTGCTGAGTGATAAGCTCGAGTATCATCTCTCCTTTCAACATTTATCTTCATTTCAACACTATCTTTGAGCTTTATGGAACCACTGACTACTTTTCCATAGTGTACAAATAAGTCTCCAAGTTTTTTCTGAACATCTGTTACCTCAAATTTAAATTCATTTGATACAATCTCACCAGTATCCCCTACTTGACCTCCAGACTCACCATAAAATGGAGTTTGGTTTACAATGATCATTCCCTCATCATTTACTTTCAATTGATCAACTTCCTTATTTTCTTTTAATAAAGACAATACAATACCTTCTGCTTGATTTGTTTCATAACCCAAAAACTCTGTTGGTTCCAATTTATCTTTAATCCCATACCAAATATCTTCAACGGCAGCATCTCCTGAGCCTTTCCAATTTTTTTTAGCGAGCTCTCTACTTTCTTTCATTAAAGATTTAAACTTATCTGTATCAATAGACATTGATTTATTTCTTAAAATATCTTCAGTAAGATCTAACGGAAATCCATATGTGTCATATAGTTTAAACGCCACTTCACCTGGTAAAACTTTATCAATTTTAGAAATTTCATCATTTAAAATTTTAATCCCTCTATCAAGAAGGATTAAAAATTTTTCTTCTTCCATTCTTAAAGTCTCTTTAATCAAAGACTCAGCCCTTACAAGTTCTGGATAATTTCCTGACATTTCATCTTTAAGAGTATCAAACAAACTATAAAAAACTGGTTCCTTAGATCCTAATAAGTGAGAATGTCTCATCCCTCTTCTCATAATTCTTCTAAGCACATACCCTCTTCCTTCATTTGAAGGTAAAACGCCTTCTGCAATTAAAAAAGAGCTTGCTCTTAAATGATCAGCAATTACTCTAAAGCTTGCAAGATTAGATTTATCTGATTTAACTTTTACAATCTTGGATGCTGAACTAATTATTTTTTTAAAATGGTCTGTTTCATAGTTATCATGTGAACCTTGCAATAAAGCAGCTATTCTCTCTAATCCCATACCGGTATCAACAGATGGTTTTGGTAAATTTATTCTTTTATCTTTTGTAACTTGTTCATACTGCATAAAGACCAAGTTCCAAATTTCTATAAATCTATCTCCATCCTCATCTTTGGAGCCAGGTAATCCCCCAGCTAAATGATCTCCATGGTCAAAAAAGATTTCAGAACATGGTCCACATGGACCTGTTTCCCCCATTGACCAAAAATTATCTGAAGTAGCTATTCTAATAATTCGATCATCGCTAAAACCCGCTATTTTCTTCCAAAAATTGAAGGCTTCATCATCTTCGTGAAATACAGTTACATAAAGCCGATCTTTATCAATGCCAAAATCTTTAGTGATCAAATCCCAAGCGTAATGAATTGCTTGTTCTTTAAAGTAATCTCCAAAAGAGAAGTTTCCTAACATTTCAAAGAAAGTGTGGTGACGAGGTGTATAACCAACATTTTCGAGGTCGTTATGTTTACCTCCTGCCCTTACACATTTTTGAGAAGTAGTCGCTCTTACATAATCTCTTTTTTCTAAACCTGTGAATACATTTTTAAACTGAACCATGCCAGAATTGGCAAACATCAATGTTGGATCGTTATTCGGAACTAAATTGCTAGACTCAACAATCTTATGCTCATTCTTTTCAAAATACTTTAGAAAAGTATTTCTTATTTCATTAAGTGTTTTGTCTGCCATATTTTTAAAATACAGCTTTTTAATTCTATGTCTAGATATCGATAGGGAAAAAAGGCGCTTAATTTAAGCGCCTTTTATTAATAAAGATGACCTATTAATTCTTTTTAGATGGAGGAGTAGCTTCTGCTTTTTCAGCTTCTTCTTTTTCAGCTACTTTTTTTTCTTTCGCAATTTTGTCAGGATCAAGTGGATTTCCTTCTATTTTCTTAGAAATTACACCTGCTTTCTCTCTGATAGCCATTTCAATTTCTGCAGCAACTTGAGGATTTTGAGCTAAATAAGTCTTAGCATTTTCTCTACCTTGACCAATTTTCTCACCTTTATAAGCATACCATGCTCCTGATTTTTCAATTATATCTGCTTTAGAACCAAGATCGACGAGTTCACCCATCTTGCTGATTCCTCTTCCATACATCAAGTCAAATTCTACAACTTTAAATGGGGGAGCAACTTTGTTTTTAACTACTTTAACTCTTGTTGAGTTCCCAATAATTTCATCTTTTTCTTTAATGGCACCAATTCTTCTAATATCCATTCTTACAGATGAATAAAATTTAAGTGCATTTCCACCTGATGTTGTTTCAGGACTTCCAAACATAACTCCAATCTTCATTCTGATTTGATTAATGAAAATCATCATTGTATTCGTATTAGAAATGGAACCAGTTAATTTTCTTAAAGCCTGACTCATTAATCTTGATTGAAGACCAACATGGTGATCTCCCATTTCTCCTTCAATTTCAGCTTTAGGAGTTAAAGCTGCAACAGAGTCGATAACAATTACTGAAATAGAGCCTGATTTTACTAGTGTATCAGCAATTTCTAAAGCTTGCTCACCAGCATCTGGTTGTGAAATTAAAAGTTCTTCAGTATTAACACCTAATTTTTTTGCATAAACTGGATCTAAAGCATGCTCTGCATCAACAAATGCACAAATTCCTCCTGCTTTCTGTGCTTCAGCAACAACTTGTAAAGCTAATGTTGTTTTCCCAGATGACTCCGGTCCGTAAACTTCAACAATTCTTCCTTTAGGCAGTCCACCTATTCCTAATGCTAAATCTAAACTTAAAGATCCTGTAGATATTGACTCAATATCCATAGCTCTTTTTTCACCAAGCTTCATTACTGAGCCTTTTCCAAAATTATCTGTAATTTGAGCTATTGCAGCATCTAATGCTTTGTTTTTCTCTTTATTAATTGCTTCTTTATCTTTAGTAGATTTAACTACTTTTAGGTTATTTTTAGTCATATTTTGCCTTTTTTTATTAAATTTTTTAATACTCGAATCATGATATTAAATGTACACATTTTGTTCTCATTAGCAATATATTTATTTTGTACCTCAAAAAGTCAAATAATTACTTGAGATTTAGATATTGGCTATTTAGAAGCCCCACTGCTTTCAGGAGATTATACTGGGCCATAAGGTAGTTTTTCTCAGAATTAGCCAAAGATATTTCAGCAGAAAGTAGTAATGCATTTGATTGTATAACATCAAGCGTATTTCTTGATCCTCGTTCATATTCTGCAGTAACACCCTCATAAGCTATTTGAGATGCTCTAACTTGTACTTTGACAGAACTTAAAAAACTTTCAGATGATTGCAAACTTGACCAAGCACTAGCAACATTAGTTTCATTAGTTTTAACAACGTCATCTAACAAAAATCTTTTTCGAGTGGTTAAATTTGAATTTTTATTAATAGTTGATCTTTTTTTTCCACCAGAATAAAAAGGCCAACTTAAAGTTGCTTTTAAAGTATCTTTTTCTCGCTCATCAATAGTTGACGTAAGGTCATCTGAATAAGATCTTTCTAAAGACAACGATGCTGAAGGTTTCAAATCAGATTCTGAAATTGCTAAATCTTTTTCAGACTTTTTTAAATCAAGCTTTGCAATTAAAATATCGGGATTGTTTTGTTTGGAAAGATTAATGGCTTCATTAAGAGTTACTGGAATACCAACAATTGCATTAGAATTTTTTTGTAATTGATTTGGATCACTGATTTTACCAATTATATTTTCGTAGTTTAATTTACTTATTAACAGGTCACTTTTTGCTTTTGCAAATTGAGCTTGAGCTCCTGCAAGAGAAGATTCGGATTGTGCTAAATCGGTATTTGTTATTTGACCTCGATCTCTTCTAATTTTGTCATTCTCCACTTGTCTAATTAGTAAATTTAAATTTTTTGAATTAATCTCAAGCGTTTCTCTAGCTAAAATTAAGTTAGTAAATGCATCTATTGCTTTATATAAAATATCTTGTTCTTTTTTTACCAATTTTGCTTTTGCTAAATCTAAAGCAGTAATATTTTTTTGAAGTGTTATGTCTCTTCCAAAATCTAAAATTGTTTGCTCTAATTTTATAGAGGTTGTAAATGGATCAACATCGTTAATAGTTGCATCACCTCCACTTTGATTTGTAAGCTTATTAGTATCTTCAATACTTTTAGATCCACTTAATGTTAATGAAGGTTTATAATCTGACTTTGAAATATTTACATCTTCTTCTGAAGCTTTGATATTTTCTCTTTCAGCGTTTAGTTGAATATTATTTTGATAAGTTTGGTTTAATGCATCATATAAAGTAACTGAAAATGCATTACTAAAATAAAATAATGATAAACTAATTAATAATAATATTCTTTTCATTTGGTTTTATATACAGCAGATTTTATTTGATGGTTATCATTTAAATTTAAAATTATAGACGCATATTTAGGCATATTCTTAAACATATTTTGAGTAATTCTTTGATAAGTTTGCATAAAATTAATTACATCACCTTTGGTCATAATTTTATTTCTACTTTTCTTCTTGGTTTTAAGCCAAAGTTTTTTCTCCTGCTTTAATCTCCATTTTTGTAACAAACTGAAATTTTTTGCTTTTAAGTAAATCATACAATTAAGCTGAGAGTATAATTTTTTATATTTTGTTTTTAATTGCTGATTTACGTATTTTCTCCAAACAAGATTTTCATCATTAGTTTTCTCAATAGAATTTATTGGTTTTTTCAAAGTTTTATTTATCTCTGCTCTAGCGCCAACACACCAACCTTCAAATATTATTATGTCTGGTTGTTCATTAATATTATACCACTTCTTTTTTGGAGACCTGTCATCTATAGCTTTATTAAAATTTGGAAGTTTCATTTTTTTAAAGCTTTTAACCTTAGTTTTTTTAAAAAAATCTAACATCATCTTAATATCATGGGTACCTGGTACTCCTCTAGTCATTAACATTGGGTGAATTTTTTTTGATAAATTTATTCTTTCTTTTCTTGTTTTGTAAAAATCATCGATCGAAATTTTAAATACTTTAAGTTTAAAATATTTTTCTAGTATAATCTTTATAATCGAGCTGATCGTAGTTTTACCGGTTCCTTGTCCTCCAGCTAAACCTATAAAATAAGGTTTTTGCTTATCAGCTTTTTTTGTAATCCAAAAACATATTGGGATCAAAAAAGATTTTATCATCTTCTCTTTGTTTTTAAATTTCTCATTAGCCGTTTCTTGAGATGTAATGAACTTCACACAGTCATTTTTTACCTTACTAAAACAAAGACTTTCTGATTGCATATAGATTATTCTTTTGTTTATCCTTTATTTATAAATCTACCCTAAACATTATTTCGTTTCTTTTTAACATTGGTAGAGTAAATGGTGAATTATAAGAAGCCCTTATTGGAGGACTTAAAATTATGATTTTATCTTTTTTAAGTTGATTTTCTAAAATATCTTTATTTTTTATAAAATTTGTATCTGATGATCTTCCAGAATATTTAATCACCGCATAATATCCACCTTCTATAGTCAAAACCTTTATATCTGGATTGGATGGCTTGGGCGCATTACTTATGTTAAATTTTGATGGTAAATAAAATTGCATTGTCATATTTCCATTCTTAATTTCTTGGGTTACAGGAACTGTCATTTTAATTTCTTTTTTTTGCTCATTATTTCCTGAGATATAGTTAAATAATTTTTTAAAACCATTACCTTGCGTTGTGTTAGTTTCTATTACTAAACGATCAAAATATTTTCTTATTTCGTAGTTATTATTTTCATTTATTATTTCGTAATTTGCTTCCTCGTATGCCATTGTTTGAGAACTTAAAGTTAATATTGAGATTAAGATTAGTAATATTTTTTTCATTTTGAATTATTTAAACTATCTCTGGTTGAAGTTATCCACAACCATACAAAATGTAGTTTGGATGTTCACCTTTTGATTCACTTTTGATTCAGTTACAGACTCAAAATACAACCTATTGACTGCATTATATAACTGCGCTACAAATAAGAACAAAACAAGAACATGAAACTAACAATCCCTTATTATCTACATAAAGCAGGCGCTGGTTTTCCCTCTCCTGCTACCGATTATATCGAAGAAGATATTGATCTGAACATGCATTTAATAAGAAATGTTCCAGCTACTTTCATCATTAGAGTTCAAGGTAAATCCATGGTGGATGTTGGGATTAATGACGGAGATTTATTGGTAGTTGATAAAAGTTTAAAGCCAAAAAACTTTTCAACAGTGATTGCAAATGTTCATGACGAGTTAGTGGTAAAAACTTTAGTTCAAGAGCAAGATAAAAAATTTTTAACATCAGGATCTAAAGAATTTGCTGACAGAATTCTAATTAATGAAGAGCAAGATATTTTTATTTGGGGGGTTGTAACTTATGTCATCCATTCTACGTACTAAAAAGATAGCATTAGTTGATTGTAATTCTTTTTATGTTTCTTGTGAAAGATTATTTAATCCTAAGATAAGACGAAAACCTGTTGTTGTTTTATCTAATAATGACGGTTGTATTATTTCACGATCTAACGAAGCAAAAGCTTTAGGAATAAAAATGGGTGAGCCTTACTTTAAAGGAAAAGATATTATTATTAAAAATAAAGTTGAAGTTTTTTCGTCAAATTATTCTTTGTATGGTGATTTATCTAGAAGAGTGATGCGAACTCTTAAAAGATTTAATTCAGAAATAGAAGTATATTCGATTGATGAAGCATTTCTAGATTTATCTAATTTTCCTGATGAAGATGTAGAAAAAATTGGTAAAGAAATTAGAGAAACTGTTTTACAGTGGACAGGTATTCCAACTAGTATCGGAATTGCTAAAACAAAAACTTTAAGTAAAATTGCAAATCATATTGCAAAAAAAAAACAATCAGGAGTTACTAGTTTAGTTGGTATAGAAAATTTAGATCCTATTTTGGAAAAAGTTGAAATTAACGATGTTTGGGGTGTTGGCAGACAACTAACTAAGTTTTATCAAAAGCATGGAATTTATAATGCCAAACAGTTAAAAAATAAGTCTAATACCTGGATCAAAAAATCTTCAAATGTTCTAAGTTCAAGAACAGCAATGGAGCTTAGAGGAATTCCTTGTATAGATTTAGAGACCACTACAACAAAAAGAAAAAGTTGTGTTGTTTCAAGATCATTTGGAAAAAGAATTGAAACGTTCCAAGAGTTAAAAGAAGCAGTTGCAAATTATTGTTTAAACGCATCTGAAAAAATAAGATCAGAGTCATTAGTTGCAAAAGCAATTACTGTATTTGTTAGAACTAGTCCTTTTCAGAGAAACTTTGGTTATTATTCAAACGCAAAAACTGTTGACTTTCCAATTGCAACAAATAATAGCATCGAAACAGTTAAAACAGCTGTTTCAATATTAGAAAAGATTTTTAAAAACGGATACCGTTATCAAAAAGCAGGGGTGATGCTAACAGGATTATCTAATGCTAGTGATAAAATAAATTTATTTACATCTAAAAAAGATGAGAAAATAAATAGCTTGATGAGATCAATTGATAATACCAATCATAGATACGGAAGATCTACTTTGAGTGTTGCAAGCGCTGGAGTTCATAAAAAATGGAATATGAGAAGACAATATTCTTCTAAAATTGATACAGCTGATTTTTATTGTTTACCAACGATTAGAGCTTGATTTATTTAACTTTTTAAATAGAAAAAGAATATGCAAAAACAAGAAATAGTAAAAATAATAGAAAACCTAGGAGGAAGAAGAGCTTATGAGGAAAAAAGAGCCTCTAAATTAGGTTTTACATGTCTTTATGATTACTTTGAATATAAAATCTCAAAGAAACAGAAAGCTATTGAAGAAGAGCAAAAAGGATTAGACGCAGCAAAAGCTGAGGATCAACCAAAAGCTGCTAAAAAAAGTTGTAGTTGTTGCTAAACTTTAAAAAGTTTATCAGATAGATTTTGTAAATTCTCTCCCCAAAAAACATCTTTTTGAATACGTTTAAAATCTAAATCAAATACAGTCGACATTGCTGATGCGTAAATTGATCTAGCATCAATAGTAGAATTTAAATCTCTTCCTTCAAATAGTTCTTTTCTTTTCAATCCAGGCCAATCTGTGTGTACTTGAGCCTTTTTGACTAAGCCGCCTGCCATTAAAACAGCTGAGCCATAACCATGTTCAGTTCCATTACCGCTGTTCTGCTTAATCGTTCTACCAAACTCAGTTAAAGTTAAAATTAAAGTATTATCAAAAGCTTCTTTAGTCATTGTTGACTTAAGCGATCTAACAATATTATCATAATCTGAAAGGCAATCTGCATGAGCTCCATTAGTCCCTCCTTGCGCAGCATGGGTATCGAATCCATCAACTTCAAAAACAGCTACTCGTGGTCCATCAGGTTTAGATAATTCGTTAGCAGCATTTGAAGCAAGTACCCAACTTTCATCACTTGTTGTGTTACTTAATTCTCTAGTTTGAATTATCTCTAAATTTTCACTTAATAATTTTTCATCATATTGTTTATATGCCTCTTGAATTATTTTTAGAGTAGAAGGATATGGTAACTTATGACCAACAGGAAAATAATTGTTGTTCATTGGCACACCTCTTATTAGTAATGGCATCGGTAGTGCTAATGCCAATCCATTTCCAGTTAATCCAGCAATTTTCATACCTCGTCCAAGCCAACCTGTTTTTTCTTGGTACGGTATTTTACCACCAGACTCCATTAAATTTTGTCCGTCAAAATGTGATCTACCCGTATATGGAATATTAGTTGCATGGACAGCTGCACTTTGATTTTGATCCCATAAGCTCTTAAATGTTTTTAATGCAGGGTGTAAATCAAAATCACTTGTTAATGACAAAGTTTTATCAAGATTAATTTTGCTTCTTAATTTTTCAAAATGTTTATCACCTTTGATAGGTAGCGCACACAAACCATCCATTCCACCTCTTAGCATGATAATCACTAAATTTTTTTTTGTTCCAGAATTTGAATAGGCTGTTGCTCTAAAACCGGCAAAATACAAAGATGTTAAAGCTGTAGTTTTCAAAAAATCTCTTCTAGTTATCTTCATGATTTTAAAAACTCCGGGTGATTAAAAAGTAAAGTTTGTTTTTCAACAATCCTATTTTTTTGATTTAAATATTTCATTATTTTTCCTGGATTATCAAAGTTTTTCTGAACTATATTTTCATAAAAGTCATTATTGTTATTTTCCATTTTTGAAAAAGAATGACTTAACTTTGCATAAACAAGTCTTCTTATTAGCAATTCTGGTGAAATCCATTCATCAGAATGATCAGGCCAACCATTAGGTTGTTTTGCTCTATAGGGATGGTGCCCTAAATTTCTTAACAATCTTTCAGGAGATCTTTGTTTTCTCGAAGGTTTTGTTCCTAACTCATACGAGTCCATTATCTCTGATGATGGAGGCCACTGCAAATCACCAATTTTAGCAACTTGAATAAACCAATTTTCAGGGGTTTGGAACTTTTTAAATTTATTGTTATTTTCAAATGCAACTTTAATTGCTGCTTTATGTATTTCAGGAAGAAATCCATCAGACTTTTTAAAAGCATCAATAATAGGTTGTTTCATTTGCTTTGTTGGTTCGTCAGTAATTAAAAATCTACACAATCTTTCTGCAACAAAGTCTCTACAATTTGGATGATTTACTAAATCTTTAATTACTACTGCTAAGCTTTTCTTTCCTTTTTTGTACTCTTTTCCTAAAACATTTTTTTTACCTGGTTGATGATATTCACTATTAAACCAAACATTTCCTGTTTCTAATTTTGATTTACTCCATCTTTGTCGCCAACCTGTCATAATGTAAGCAAGCTGAATTACATCCTCTTGTGTATAACCAGCTTTGGGAGAAACTGTGTGAAGTTCTAATAATTCTCTTGCATGGTTTTCATTGATTGTAGCTGGTTCTTTTTTTTTTCTTCTCCACTCTTGACTAGCTGTAACACTCTTTGGTCCTGCATTTTGGCTATTATCTAAATGATGTATCATCGCCCATGAAGTGGTCACATCATAAACCATTTTTTCAAAACTCTGATTTAGATTTGGTCTTATTATTTCTCTGTGATAAGGGCCTGTGGAATAATATGCTAGCATATCTTTATCGCTAATTGCAAAAAAGTTTCCCCAAAACATCCAAAGTTTGGCAAGTACAGGATGCTTGCTATTTAATCCTTCATTATGTCTAATAGATATCTCTAATGACTCCCAAAACTTCTGTCCTGTTTCGTGTCTTAGTAAATTTTTATAAGTTTTATAAAGAGTTTTATCGTCTTTATATTTTTTTCTTAAAACTTTTCTGTCATTATAAACATAGTCTCTGTAATGTTTTCTTAATTCTTTTTCGGTATATATTTTACCTTGCCAAGATAACTTAGGAACTTCTTCTAATTGATTGATAGCCCAATTTAATGGGTCAGCAGGCACTTCCTCATTTGGTCCTATACCAAATGAAACTTTCCGGAAAAAGTTTTTCATGCTGTTATAATATTAAAATTATTTTATCTTATCAATATCGTGGATGTTTGTTAAAGAATTATTAAATTCCTCAATATTTTCCCTCAAAGCTAGACTAGAAATTGAATAAATCATGATGAGCAATAAAACTAAAGGTAAAGAGGTAATTACTGAGGCATTACTTTTGATCAGCAAAATATAAAAAATAATAAACAAAGCAGAACGGATTAAGACTGTTTTTCTATAAACACTAATAATTGAAAGAGAATGTTTTAATAAATTATAAAAACTCATTTGAGAGGGACCAAAATATCTGGTTCCTCTTATAGATGGCATTGATACTAGGTCATTTTCGACTTTTCTTAATGACCCACTAAAACTGCTCCAAGTAGCTTTTTCTTTTAACATTTTTTCAATTGTTGACTTAGATAAACAAGTAAAGTTTCCAAATTTAATTGAATGACCTGTAAATGCTAAAGTTAAAAATTTATGAAATTTATAGCATATTTGAAAAAATAACCCCTCAGATCTTTTTACTCTCTCTCCTACAATTGATTGTTCAACTACTTGTTCAGAAAGTTCAATAAAATTTTTAATTTCTTCAGGCCTATCTTCTCCGTCCCCATCCATTGGAATTACATAATCAAATTCTTTTTTTTCATAAATATATTTTAATCCAGAGGCAATACACCTTGCGTGTCCTCTATTTTTTTTCATGTTTATAATTTCAAAAGAATAGATGTTTTCGAGATTTGGGTATGTGTCTATAATTTGTTGTGATGATGCATCATTTATTACTAAAATTGATACTTCAGCATTTGTGCTATTTAGCTCTCCATTAATATTTTCAATTAATTTTGTTAAAGATTCTCTATCATTATAAATAGGAATTAAAATTGTAAACTTTTTCATAAACTATCTTGAGCCCACGCATACATTATCAAGGCACATATAATCTTTCAATTGATCTAGTTTATCTTTTTGTACAATACCTTCCCAAACTGGTCTTGATTTTAAATGATAAGATAAATTACCAGCATTCCATTCATTTCCTAAAACTACATTAATCTTTGAATTAAATTGTTGATCCCAGGCATATTGTGTTTTGATAGCAATTTCTTTTCCTGGATAGTCTGTTCTTTTATCGTCTTTTAAAATTGATACATATGCATAGAGCACTGGTGATAAAAAGAAAAAGAATACAAATCCAATCACAAATGGTTTTAATCTTTTTATATTGATTTGAGTTTGAAGCATGTAGACGAAGAATGTGCCAAAAAATAAATAAAATGGTGTCATCCACATAGTTCTAATTTTTGATCCAGTTATAACTGAAGTTAAAAACATTAAAAAAATTGGTAAAAGATTAATAGATAATAAAAAAAGTAATTTTTTATCTTTAAAATTTATTTTAAATTTTATTTTTTGAACTAATAGCCAGCTTAAAATCAAAAATGGAATTAATATCCCAATTTGTTTCCCTATAAAAATCAAAGGGTATTGAATATGATTTGTTAGGCTTGATTGTTCTAAACCTGTTCTAGCAAGTCCATATGAAATTGTGATAAACTCATTATTGGTAAGCCAAATGAAGTGAGGTACCAATACAACTAAAAATACTTCAGCTGTTATAAGATATTTAAAATCAAATTTTCGATCTTTCTTGATAAAGATTAGATAAATAAACAAAAGATCAATAGACACTAACAGATAAAGAAACAAGTATTTAGATAAAAAACCAAAAGCTGCAAACAGACCAACTAAAAAACAGTCAAAAAATTTAATGTTTTTCCCGATAAATATTCTCCATGAATAATAAACAGTCAGTGACCAAAAAGGGAGTTGGCAAACGTTTACATTAAATTCTGGTGAAGTGAAATTATAAAAATAAATGGTTTCAATTAATAAAACTGAAATTAAACCTAATAAATTATTATTTAAGATTTCTTTGGAGAATTTAAAAACATAATATAGTGAGATGACTACAAAAATTTGACTAAGCAAATAGTAAGCCCAATCTTGTGAGCCAAAAATTTGATAAAAGACTTCTGGAAAAAAAGCGCTCATGGGTGGATGTTTGTTAAATCCCCAATCTAAATTGCTACCCCAAGCTAAAGCTTCAATGGTATCTAGGGGTAAGTTATGATTAGTAAGCGATGGAGTCAAAGTCCAGAATATCAGATGAGCTGTAACAAAAATATAAAAAATATTATTTATATTTTTGCTATTAATGCTCATTTATAAATATTTATATCAAATCAGGTTGCTTGACACCCCTAATTTGCTGAATATACTCCGGAACTCAAAATTGACCTATGCCAAAGACTACCAAAGCAAAGAAAAAAGTCACTAAAGCAAAAACTAAAGTTGTAAGTAAACCAAAGAAAGCAGCAGTTAAAGCACCTATCAAAATTTCAAAAACATATATTCCAAAAGACAATGAAAAATATATGTGTGAGAAACATAAAGTTTTTTTCAGAATTAAATTGAATGAATGGAAAAAAGAATTAGTCAAAGCTAACAATGAAGCACTTTACAATGGCAGTATGGACGACAACAGTATCTCAGCTGACATTGTTGATCAGGCAAGTTCCTACACTGATAAAAATGTGGAAATGAAAGCGATCAATAGACAGATAAAACTAATTTCTGAAATTGATAAAGCTTTAATGAGAATTAGAGATGATACTTATGGATATTGTTTAGATACAGCTGAGCCTATTGGATTAAAAAGATTAATGGCAAGACCAGTAGCAAAATATACTATTGCTGCCCAAGAGAAGCATGAAAAAGATGAAAAGGTTCATGCAGATGACTAGAAAAAATAGAAAATCCGCATATAAAAATTCCATTTCTTTCTTGTTTGCAAAAAAATATATCTATTTTTATTATCCTATTATTTGGGTAATTTTAATACTTTACTTATTTCTTAAATGAACAAAAAACTAATTTTAATAATCATTATAGTTCTAGCAATTGAATTATCTGGTGTAGGAATATTTAGTTCTTTGTACAGATTGTTAGGATAATATTAAGGCTTCGGTATAACTGCACTTTTATCCATAAAAGCATATCCTTTTATAACAGCTTCACGGTTAGCAATTTTAGAATACCATTTAGATAAATTTTGATAATTTTTAAGACCAATATCGTGCCATTCATGTCTTGCCATCCAAGGCCAAGTAGCAATATCTGCAATCGAGTAATTTTCACCAGCCAAATAATTATTTTTTGATAAATGATTCTCTAAAACCTCGTAAATACTTTTCGTAATTTCAAAATATCTTTTTTCCCCCACTTCACTTAAACCTTTGTTAAATTTATAAAAGTAATGATATTGGCCTATAAATGGTCCAATCGATCCCATTTGTGCCATCAACCATTGATCAATATTTAACTTATTATCCTTGTCATAAAACTTACCACTTCTTTCTGCTAAATAAATTAGTATTGCACCAGACTCAAAAACTGATTGCTTATTATTTGAATGATCAATTATTACGGGTATTTTTGCAAAAGGGCTTGTCTTCTTAAATTCAGATTTAAATTGATCGCCGTTAGCTAAATCTAATTTTGTAACTTTATATTCAAAACCTATTTCCTCCAACATTATACTTATTTTTTTTCCGTTTGGTGTATCAGACGAGAACAGCTCAATCATTTTTTTATTCCAAGTCTTTCATGAGTAGCTTTTGAAGTAGTCGTAAACTCAAATCTTAATTTTTCATCTGGTTTTGCATATTTAAAACAACCTCTTGCAGCTAACGCCCCTTCATGAAAACCTGAAAGAATTAATTTTAATTTACCTGGATAAGAACAAATATCTCCAATTGCAAATACTCCATCTATGTTGGTCTCAAAATTTTCCGTATTGACCTCAATTGTTTTTTTATTAATATTTAATCCCCAATCTAAAATTGGACCAAGCTGCATGATTAAACCAAAGAAACCAAGTATATAATCAGATTTAATTTCTTTTAATTCACCCTCATCGTGTTTAATTTTAACTGTATCAATTTTATTTTCTCCTGAGACAGATTCCATTTGATATTTGGTATATAAATTTATTTTACCTTGTTCATTTAATTCTTTTACTTTTTGAACACTCGCCTCCATGCCACTAAATCCATCTCTTCTGTGAATTAAATTTACTTTAGACTTATTAGAAAGTTCTATAGCCCAATCTAGAGCTGAGTCCCCTCCACCAAAAATTGAAATTGTTTTGTCTTTAAAAATTGTTTTGTCTTTAACTGAGTAAAATAAAGAGTTTCCTTCAAATTTTTCACATTCTTTTGCAGGAAATTTTCTTGGTTCAAAAGATCCTACTCCTCCTGCAATAACAATACTTGCGACATCAAATTCTTTACCACCATTAGTTTTTACATGCCAACGGTCATTAACTTTTTTAAGTTCTTCAACTCTTTGGTTTAAGTGAAAGTTAATATTAAAAGGTTTGATTTGTTTTAAAAGATTATTAGTTAATTCTTCACCAGTACACTCAGGTATTGCTGGAATATCATAAATAGGTTTATCAGGATAAAGCTCTATACATTGTCCGCCAGCCTTATCTAGATTATCAACTATCTCACAAGTTAGTCCAATTATTCCAAGCTGATGTGCACAAAATAAACCTGTTGGACCTGCCCCAATTATTAATACGTCTGTTTTGATCATTTATCCTTGCTTAGATGGAATGTTTACAACTAATCCATCAAGTGCATCTGAGACGATGAGTTGGCAACTTAATCGACTATTTTTTTTAGGTTCAAATGCCATATCTAACATATCTTCTTCTCCATCTTCTTTCAAAGGAAGCTTGTCTAACCACTCGTCATTAACATACACATGACAGGTAGCACATGACATTCCTCCCCCGCAGTCAGCATCAATGCCTGGAATATCATTTTGGATTGCACCTTCCATTACTGTCAATCCATTTTGAACGTCAATAGTGTGGGTGTTATTATTGTGGGTATTGTATGTAATTTTTGGCATGTTTTATATATAGGCTCTTCTTTAGATAGAGCAAGTGAGTAAAGTTAGACTACGACTTTTTTTAGACATTTTGTAACTGTGGTAAGTCTTTTTTAAGAAAATAATCTTGTTCTTTTGATTGTTTTATTATTGCTGGAATAATTTCTTTATATGCATCAATTAATCCCTCATTTGTTCTTGGAAGTTGATCTTTAATGTAATGGTGAAGCTTATCAAGATTATAAGATGGCACTGTTGGAAACATATGGTGTGTCAAATGGTATTCCATCTTCCAGTACAAAAAACTTAAAACAGGGTTCAGGTACATTTCTCTTGAAGTAAGACGATGATCCTTAACGTTTCTTGCAAGGCCAGCGTGTTGAGTAAAAGCAACTAGTTTATGTAATGTTTTTCCATAGAATTGTGGTAATAAAAAATAAAGTACAGGTAGCCAGCTCGAGGATAATATAGACCAAAAGATAATAGACAACCAAATAAATAAATAAATTCTTGAATTAAATTTCGCTTTTGACTGAGCACTTTCTGGTATGCTGTCTTGCATAACTTTTGTTTTAATTCCAAAGGCATGCTGAATAATTTCAAAGGAAATATGTTTTTTAAAAAAAAGTAAATCCAAAAAAGGAGTAATATTTATTAGTAATCTTTTAGGAGTTTGTCTTAAGTCATTGCCATATTCTATTTCATGATCAAAAGGATTAATTGTAGAATAAGTATTTCCATGATGAACAAAGTGGGTATATCTCCATCTTATTGGTTCGAAGTTCGACATGAAAGAGGAAATATAATAAAAAATTTCATTTAAAATTTTTGATTTAAAGGCGGTCTTGTGACCTGTCTCATGCCATAATGGATTAGAGAAAGAATAAATATTTCCATAAACTAAAAACCAAAATACTGACCACCAAGTCCCCCAAGTGATGAATGCTAAAGTTCCTGTTAAAACTAATAATCCAAAAAAAACTGAGATATGTTGAAAACCTTTTAAGTCTGATTTTTTTGATAGCTCTTTAAGAATTTCTTTATCTATATGACATTTGTGCCATTTATCTAATTTAACGTCCATTTTAAAATATATGTATAGTAATTATACATAATTTTATTACAGACAAAAAAAAGGGCAAGTATAAAACATACCTGCCCTTAATTTAAATTATTAAGTAAAACTACTTAGCTCTTTTACCAGCAACACTAGTTGCAGCAGCCCAGATTACTAGACCAAATGCAATTTTGTTAATAAAGTCTGCTAAGTTGTAAACAACGTTAAGTGAGTCAGCATCTACTCCACCTGTTAGGTAACCAAATATGTAACCTAATGGGTAAATAGCCCAACCTACAGTAACAATCATTCTCATTGCACCAAAAGCAGTTACAAGAGCTTTGCTTCCACTTTTTGCTGCAGCTTTTCCAGCTTCACCTGAGAATACTTCATAAAGAATGTATATCCAACCTGCCATTCCGACTATAAAGCCAAGAGTAGCGTTGATGTATCCAGCTTCACCTAAGTATCCACCGATTAACATTACTAATGAACCAAGTAGCAATCTCCAGAACATTCCGGAATTTGCCTTTCCAATAGCTGCAAGAATTAAATAAAATTCTACCATCTGTAATGGCACAGTAATTAACCAGTCAATATATCTGTAAACTGTTGGTGAGTCTCCAGTAGCAACCCATACTTCTCTCATGTACATGTAGTGTATGAATGCAATACCAGTTACTAGCCCAGCAACAATAACTGAAGTTCTCCAGCCAGCTGCTACGTTACCAACTTCCATGAAAAAGAAAGCTGTCGCCGCTAACATTCCCATAGATATGATCCAGAATGAAATACCTACGAAATCATCCTGATTCAACATGGTTGCGTCTGCTGCGATAGCTATACCTGAAAATCCAATCAGTGCCATAGCTGCCAAAGCAAACAATTTAAGTTTATTCATAAAAAACTCCCTCTCTAGTTAGTTTTTATTTTAGTTTATATAAACTAGACTTGAGCTTCCTCAAGTCAAAGTACACGTTAAATAGCAAATAAAAATGGATTTGCGAAGAGCAAATTGTCACTAATTAACATTGATTTTACTTAATTTTTAAAATTAAATACAATTTATAAGTTAAAAACCAAATAAATTAGTTAAATCGAATCAAAAAAATATGTCGGATAAATTCAACAAAATTTATGAAAATTCAATAAAACATCCCGAAAAATTTTGGCAAGAAGCTGCTGAAGATATCTTTTGGTTCAAAAAACCAACTAAAATTTTAAATAAATCTAATCCACCCTTCTATAAATGGTATGAAGATGGAGTAACTAACACTTGTTACAATGCTTTAGACATTCATATTGATCAAGGCAGAGGAAAAAACACTGCTCTTATCTATGATAGCCCTATTACAGGAAACAAAAATAAATTTACCTACGAAGAACTTAGATCTAAAGTTGCAAAATTTGCTGGAGCATTAAAAGCTCAAGGGGTTAATAAGGGTGATCGAGTAATTATTTATATGCCAATGATTCCTGAAGCAGTAATTGCAATGCTTGGGTGCGCAAGAATTGGCGCAATACACTCTGTTGTCTTTGGTGGATTTGCATCTAATGAACTTGCAAGCAGAATAGATGATAGTAAAGCAAAATTATTAGTAACAGCCTCATGCGGTTTTGAACCTGGAAGAACAGTTGAGTATAAACCTTTAGTTGATGAAGCGATCAAAATTGCAAATCATAAAATAGAAAAGATGATTTTATTTCAAAGACCAGGTCACGAGGTAAAATTAAATGCACCAAGCGAAATTAACTGGGATGAAGTTGTATCTAAAGCAGAACCAGCTGATTGTGTTGAGATGAACTCCAATGAGTTTGCGTATATTTTATATACCTCAGGCACAACCGGAACTCCAAAAGGAATAGTAAGAGATGTTGGCGGTCACATTGTTGCTTTGAAGTGGACCATGAAAAATATTTATAATATTGATACTAATGATGTCTGGTGGTCAGCGAGTGATATTGGTTGGATAGTTGGACATTCATATATTGTTTATGCTCCTTTATTTAAAGGATGCACAACAGTTTTATTTGAAGGTAAGCCTGTTGGAACTCCAGATGCTGGGGCCTTCTGGAAAATTATTTCAGACTATAAAGTTAAATCTTTATTTACAGCGCCAACTGCATTTAGAGCAATAAAAAAAGAGGACCCTGATGGTAAGTTTTTTTCAAAGTATGATCTAAGTAGTTTTGAAAGTTTATTTTTAGCAGGCGAAAGAGCTGATCCAGACACCATTAAGTGGGCTGAAAATTTACTTAAAGTTCCAGTGATTGATCATTGGTGGCAAACCGAAACGAGTTGGGCAATCAGTTCGAATTGCACAGGAATAGAAATGATGGAGACTAAGTATGGCTCAGCTTGCAAAGCAGTTCCAGGATATGATGTAAAAATTATAAAACCAGATCAATCTTTAGCAAAACCTAATGAAATGGGTGATATTGTTGTAAAATTGCCTTTGCCACCTGGAACATTCCCTACCCTATGGAATGCTGACAAAAGATATAAAGAAAATTACATGTCTAATTATGATGGCTATTATCAAACCTATGATGCAGGACATATTGATGATGATGGCTACATTTGGATTATGTCTAGAACAGATGACATTATAAATGTTGCAGGTCACAGATTATCTACTGGAGCAATAGAAGAAGTTTTATCTGAACATCAATCAGTTGCTGAATGCGCAGTGTTAGGAATTGCAGATAAATTAAAAGGTCAATTACCAATTGGATTAGTCGTTCTAAAATCTGGAGTAGATAAAGATGATGAAACTATTTCAAAAGAATGTATTCAAATGGTTAGAGCAAAAATTGGTCCTGTAGCTGCATTTAAGGTAGCAATAGTGATTAAAAGACTGCCTAAAACTAGATCAGGAAAAATTTTAAGAGGAACAATCAGAAAAATTGCTGATAATGTTGAGTATAAAATTCCACCCACTATCGATGATCCAGCAATTTTAACTGAGATTAAAGAGGATTTAATCAAGAACAAAATTCTTAATGGTTAAAACTTATATTTTTTTAGTTGGGGCAATATTTTGTGAAGTTGCAGGTACTATGCTATTACCAGTATCACAAAACTTTACAAAACTAATACCAACTGTTGCACTTTCAATATTTTATCTTTGCGCATTTTACCTTTTAACTTTTGTAGTGAACAAACTTCCTATTGCAATTGTTTATGCAACATGGAGTGGTCTTGGAATTTTTACAATTGCCATATTAGGCTATATATTCTTTAAACAAACCTTAGCTTGGCAAGCGATAGTGGGATTATTTTTAATTGTGATAGGTGTTATACTTGTAAACAGTTTTACTGTAAAAATTAGCTAAATTTTAAAGGAGTTCCGTCAGGATCTCCTAATATTTTACCTTCCAGCATTTTAATTTTACCAGCAATAATTGTATGGGTAGGTGTTCCTTTAAATTTGTATCCATTAAATGGAGACCATGCACATTTACTCTCAATATTTTCATTTTTAATCTCAATGGTTTTATTCATATCTACTATTGTAAAATCAGCATCATATCCTTTCTTGATAAATCCTTTACTTTGGATACTGAAAATTTTGACAGGGTTTTCACAAACAAGATTTATTAATTGAGTTAAAGATAATTTTCCTTCATTTACATGGTTTAGCATTACTGGCATTAAAGTTTGAACGCCCGGCATACCTGATGGTGTTTCTGGATATTCTTTGTCCTTATTAACTTTTAAATGAGGAGCATGGTCTGAACCAATTGTGTCATTAAAATTATTTCTTACTGCATACCATAATCTATCGTAGTGAGATTTATCTCTTAAAGGAGGGTTCATTTGAGCATAAGTTCCAAGTTTATTGTAACAATCAGGTGCATATAGTGTTAAATGCTGAGGAGTAATCTCAAATGTAATATTTCCCTTATGTTGAGATAAAAAATCAATTTCCTCTTTTGTTGTTATATGAAGAACATGAGCTTTTTTACTATATTTCTCTGCAATCCTAACAATTCTTCTGGTAGATGAAATTGCGCACTCTGCACTTCTCCAAACCGGGTGAGTATGAACGTCTCCTTGCTTAATTAATTTTTTATTAACATTTAAGATAGCTTCATCTTCTGAATGAACTGCAACAACTTTTGAAGCATTTTGAAAAACTTTATCAATATCGTCTTCTTCAGCGACTAATAAATTTCCAGTTGAAGATCCTGCAAAAAGTTTAATTCCACAACAACCCTCTAAATCTTTTAGACTTGCTAGATCATCTGCATTTTCAGCTGTTGCACCAAAGTAAAATGCATAATTGCAATACATTCTGTTTTTAGCGAGATCTAATTTTCTTTGAAACTCTTTTTTATTAGAAGTTGGTGGGTTAGTGTTAGGCATTTCAAAAACACTAGTGATACCGCCTGCAATCGCTGCTCTACTTCCTGAATGCAGATCTTCAGTATCTGTTGATCCAGGTTCTCTAAAATGAGTTTGGGTATCTATGCATCCTGGTAAAACTGTATGGTTGCTTGCATCAATTATTTCTTTAGCTTCTTCTGAAATTTGACCAATCTTATGTATTTTTTTGTCTTTAATAGCAACATCAACATCCTTTAATTCACCATCAATGTAACATTTGCCGTTTTTAATTATAAGATCTAACATTTTAAGAAAATGTTATTATATTACATCTTATAATTAATCAAATATGAATATTAAAAACGTTTACATTTTAGATGACCGGGCAGTTCTTTACATAAACGGAGAAGATACTGTAAGTTTTCTTCAAAACCTTATTAGTAATGATATTGATAAAGTCAGTGAAACCTGCAGTTGCTTTGCATCATTACTATCACCTCAAGGAAAATTTTTGTATGAATTCATTATAATCAAACACAAGTCAGGTTATTTGATCGATTGTGAAAGGTCTCAAGTAGATGGATTATATAAACAACTTAGACTTTACAAATTAAGATCAAAAATTGAAATTTTAAATCTTAGTAATGAGTTTGTAGTAACTGCTTTTAGCTATGAAAAGTTTTTAACTTTTGACAAAGTGCAAGATGTTCCTGGGTTTACATTTAAGTTTAGAGAAGACCCAATATTTTTAGATCCTCGTAACAAACAATTAGGCGCAAGATTAATTATAAATTTAGAGAAACTCTATTTATCTTTAAAGAAATTGGAATTACATGATGCTGATATAAATGAATACTATTCATTAAGTCATAAACTTGGAATAGTCCCAAAAAACTTAAATCAATTACAAAATAAAGCTTTTGGAATTGAGTGTAATTATGATGAACTTAATGGAATTGATTTTAAAAAAGGTTGTTATGTTGGACAAGAAAATACGGCAAGGATCAAACTTAAAAACAAACTTACAAAAAGATTGTTGCCTATAAATATTATAAATGGAAAATTGCATGAAGGTGAGGTTATTTTCAGTAACGAAAATGAGATTGGAAAAGTATTGATTAATAATGAATATCCATTTGCACTAATAAAATTTCTTGACAAAAACTTTGATGAAAATTCTGAATTCAAAACAAAAGAAGCATTGATCAAAATTAAAAAACCTAATTGGATAGCTAAATAACTAATTAATTGGTGCGGTCGGAGAGACTCGAACTCTCATGGACTAGGTCCACACGGCCCTCAACCGTGCCTGTCTACCAATTTCAGCACGACCGCAATATGTCCCATAATAAATGAATGACAACTATCTTTCAAATTGGTAAAAAACTGCATGGAATTTACACAAGAAGTAAAACGAGCAACAGATCCAATTTACCAAAAAATTTCCAAGGTTATGCCTGAAATTGAATGGTCAGTTCATGCACCTTATATTCACAAAATTAATAAACTAAAAAAAGAAAAGAACGCAGTTATTCTCGCGCATAATTATCAAACACCTGAAATATATCATGGTGTTGCTGATTTCTCTGCTGACTCTTTGGCATTAGCAATTGAAGCTTCTAAAACCTCAGCAGATATAATTTTGATGGCAGGAGTTCATTTCATGGCAGAAACTGCAAAATTAATGAGTCCTGAAAAAAAAGTAATTTTACCTGACATGGATGCAGGTTGTTCCTTATCTTCATCAATAACTGGTAAGGATGTGAGATTGTTAAAAGAAAAATATCCAGGTGTTCCTGTTGTTTCATATGTTAACACTTCTGCAGAGGTTAAAGCAGAAACCGATGTTTGTTGTACATCTGCTAATGCTGTTAAAATTGTAAAATCACTTGGAGTTAAAAAAGTAATATTTTTACCCGACGACTACCTTGCAAAGTATGTTGCTTCGCAAATAGATGTAGAAATTATTTCTTGGAAAGGTATATGCATTGTTCATGATCAATTTAACGAGCAAGAGATACATGATATTCGAAAAAATAATCCTGGAATAAAAATAATTGCACACCCTGAGTGTCCTCCGGATGTTATCAAAGCAAGTGACTTTGCAGGTTCTACTTCTGGAATGATTAATTATGTCAAAGATAATCAGCCAAAGAAAGTTATGATGGTTACAGAATGCTCTATGAGTGATAACATCGAAGTTGAAAATCCTAATGTTGAATTTATTAAACCATGTAACATGTGTCCTCACATGAAAAAGATTACTCTTCCAAAAATTTTAGATTGTTTAGAAAATGAAACAGGTGAAATAATTATGGACAAAGATACTATCGAGAAAGCAAGAATTTCAGTAGAGAAAATGGCAGCCATTGGCAGATAACTAGTGTCAAAAATTAAATTAAGCAAAAGTTTTATAAATGATAGAGTTAAACTTGCACTTACTGAAGATTTATACCCTGATGGAGATGTAACATCTGATTTATTACAGAATAATAAAATTGTTACAGCTAAAATAATATCTAATCAAAAAGCAATTATTGCTGGTTTAAGTTTTGCAAAACAAGTTTTTGCTAAAGTTGATAATAAAATTAAAATTTTAATTAAGAAAAAAGATGGTACCCAAATAGATAAAGGGGCTGTGATTGCAATAATAAAAGGAAGAGCAAGCTCAATATTTATAGCTGAAAGAGTTGCTTTAAATTTTTTATCCCATCTATCTGGTATAGCAACTAAGACTAATGAGTTTGTTAAACTTGCTGGAAAAAAAACTAAGATTTGTTGTACAAGAAAAACTATTCCAAACTTAAGAGTTTTACAAAAATATGCTGTTAAATTAGGTGGTGGAACTAATCATAGATTTAATTTAAGTGATGAGTTTTTAATTAAAGATAATCACATAGCTAGTAGCAATATCAGAGAATTAGTTTCAATGGCAATTAAAAACAAACGAGGAAAAAAAATTACTGTTGAAGTAGATAATCTCAATCAACTTAAAAAAATAATGGGATTAAAATTTAATACTATCTTATTTGATAATATGAGTATTACAAATTTAAGAAAAGGAGTTAAATTAGCAAAAAAACATTACGAAACAGAAGCTTCAGGAAATATTAGTTTAAAGAAAGTCAAATCTATTGCTGCAACTGGTGTTAATAGAATTTCAGTTGGAAGTATAACTCATAGTGCTCCAGCTGTAGATCTAAGTTTAGAGATTTAAAAAGGAACATCATTAACATGCTCATAAACAAAATCCTGATTAATTTCCTTAGTTGTAAAACAATCCAACATTTGCTCTATTAAAATACTAATTTATAAATTTAGACAGATCCGGCTTAAAATAGTTAGGGCCTTTCATGACTTTTCCAGACTCATTGTAAATTGGTTTTCCATTTTCATCTAACTTGCTCATATTTGAATTTTGGACCTCATCAAAACATTTATCTAAATCAATTCCAAATGCATGCCCTGCTCCATAAGTTACATATAATATGTCTGTTAGCGCATCAGCTACCTCTAATAAGTCCTTATTATTCATAGCCTCTGTAAGCTCCTCTAGTTCCTCTTTAATCAGATCTATTCTTAGTTTATTTATTTTATCGCTACTAAATGAAGGTTTGGTTTTCACTTCTTGGCCAAAAGTTTTCATGAAAGTTCCTACTTTGCTAAAATTCGACATATTGCTCCTGTATGTTTTTAATAATTTATTGTATATTTATAATTATTTGTAACTTAGATATTAATCAATGAAATTAAGAAAAGAATTCGATAGCATTGGAAGTGTTAATGTTCCTAATGATAAATTATGGGGAGCATCTACGCAAAGATCTAATAAGTTTTTTAATATTGGTAAAATTTTAGTAAATATTTCTATCATCAAATCTATTGCTATTATTAAAAGATCTGCAGCAATAGTTCATGCAAAAGATAAATTAATTGATAATAAAATTTCTAAAGCAATTATTAGAGCTTCAGATGAGGTAATTAAAGGTAAGTTAGATGATAATTTCCCATTAAAAGTCTGGCAAACAGGTTCTGGAACACAAACAAATATGAATGTAAATGAGGTTATTGCTAATCGTGGGATAGAGATGATGGGTGGAAAAAAAGGATCAAAGAAACCTGTTCATCCAAATGATCATGTAAACAAATCACAATCTACAAATGATGTTTTTCCAACTGCAATGCATATATCGGTTGCAAAAGAAACATTAAGTAAATTATTACCAAACTTAAAAATTTTAGAAAAAGAATTAAATAGAAAATCTAAAGAATTCAAAAATATAGTAAAAATTGGCCGTACGCACCTTCAAGATGCAACTCCTCTTTCTTTAGGTCAAGAATTTTCAGGTTATCATACCCAAGTTAAAAAAAGTATCGAAAGAATTGAATATGCCTTAAAGGAAATTTTATTTCTTGCTCAAGGTGGAACAGCAGTTGGAACAGGAATAAATTCTAAAAAAAACTTTGATAAAAAAATAATAAAAGAGATCGCAAAATTTACAAAAATTAAATTTAAACCTGCACAAAATAAATTTGCAGAACTTGCAGCTCATGATGCAATAGTAAATTTTTCTGGAACTTTAAATACTTGTGCAGTAGCGTTAATGAAAATATCTAACGATATTAGATTTTTAGGATCAGGTCCTAGAGCTGGTTATGGAGAATTAATTCTACCAGAAAATGAGCCTGGCTCGTCAATAATGCCTGGCAAAGTTAATCCTACTCAATGTGAGGCGGTCACTATGGTTTGCGTAAAAGTAATTGGAAACCACAATGGTATAACAATGGCTGGGTCTCACGGACATTTTGAATTGAATGTCTTTAAACCTTTGATAGCACACAACGTTTTACAATCAATAGATCTGATAGCTGATAGTACTAAAAATTTTGCTCTTTATTGTGTTAAGGGGATAAAAGCTAACAAAAAGAAAATTCAAGAACATTTAGACAATTCTTTAATGCTTGTTACAGCGCTTGCACCCCATATCGGCTACGACAATGCTGCCAAAATTGCAAAGACTGCACTAAAGAACAATACTACTTTGAAATATGAAACGCTAAAAACAGGATTAATTACTGAAAAAGATTATAAAAAAATAGTTGATCCTAAAAAAATGATCTATCCAACATAAGCTTTAAGTAGATTATTAATCATATTTTTTAAATATATTTTATTTTGCATGTTGGAACCACGAAAATAAATATTATTTAATTCATTGTTTAC
>CACHCH010000008.1 GCA_902578255.1 uncultured Pelagibacteraceae bacterium | reverse complement strand
AGATTAATATTCACTCTGATAGTATTTTTGAGTTTATTTCAAATTTATCAAAATAAAAATTTATTAGATGAAAAAAAAGATATCATTAAAACCAATGCTTTTATTACATTTGGATTTATATTATTTATAATTTTAATAGCTGATAAATTAGGTTTTTTTTTAACAATTTTAATATTTACATTCGTAACTCCGTTACTTTGGCAAAGAAAAGACAAATTTTTTGTTCTTTTATATTCAATTGGTATGACACTCTTCGTGTTTGTTTTTTTTACTCTTGTATTACAACTTAAATTTCCACAAGGTATATTAGAAGAATTCATAGTTAGGAATTTTTATTAATGGAATTAATTAGCAAGATAACTCTAATATTAGACTTAACTACATTTCTTCTAATTTTAGGATCTACAATAGTAGGAGTTTTAATTGGAGCATTACCTGGATTAAGTTCAGGTATGGCAATAGCTTTATTATTACCATTTACCATATATTTAGAACCTAATCAGGCAATTGCAGCAATGGCTGCTTTATATTGTGGAGGCACATTTGGTGGATCGATAACAGCAATATTGATTAATGCTCCAGGTGCTCCACCAGCTGCAGCAACAGCTTTTGATGGATTTCCAATGGCTCAAAACGGTCAAGCAGGTAAAGCATTAGGAATGGCTGCAGTTTCCAGTGTAATTGGAGGGATTATTTCATTAATAGTTTTAATTATTTTTGCACCGACTTTAGCTAAGATTGCATATAAATTTGGACCGCCTGAGTATTTTGCGTTAGCTATATTTGGCTTATCAATGCTAGCATCTATAAGCTCAAAATCTCCAGTAAAAAATCTAATTGGAGGTTTGATTGGATTGTTTGTTGCAACTATTGGTGTTCATTTAACTACTGGAATTTCAAGATTTACGTTTAGCATAGATGAATTATTTGAAGGTGTAAGTTTTGTACCAGTTTTAATAGGTTTATTTGCGATGTCTGAAATTTTTGTTCAAGCTTCAAAGAGTGAACTTTTATTGGAAAGAATTAAATTTTCTGCAATAAAATTGCCATCAATAACCGAATTTAAAAATTGTGGAAAGACAATATTAAGATCTACAGGTATAGGCACATTTATAGGTATACTTCCAGCTGAAGGAGGTACTGTTAGTGCAATGATAGGCTACAATGAAGCAAGAAGATGGTCTAAAAATAAAGAAAATTTTGGTAAAGGAGAGATAGAAGGGGTAGCAGCACCTGAAGCAGCCAATAATTCAGCAACTGGTGGAGCAATGATACCGACTCTTGCATTAGGAATTCCAGGATCAGCAACAACTGCAGTCATATTAGGTGGTTTCCAAATTCATGGATTAAGAGCTGGTCCTTATTTATTTGAGCAACAACCTGATCTTCTGTATACAATTTTTTATGGGATGCTATTAGCTAACTTTATATTTTTAATTTTTGGATTGCTTGGTGCAAAAATTTTCTCCAGAATTTCGTTAATACCAAGAGGATATTTGTGGCCTTCAGTGTTTGTTTTTTGTTTGGTTGGATCTTATGGATTATCTCAGTCTATGGTAGATGTTTATATTATGTTAATATCAGGTGTAGTTGGTTTCTTTTTAAGAAGGGCTGGATTTTCACCAGCACCTATAATAATGGGGATAGTACTTGGCCAACTAGTTGAAAATTCATTAGCACAATCAATTATTATATTTGACCAAAATTTATTTATGTTTTTTACAAGACCAATCGCAATGACATTTTTTATTCTTACATTTTTAAGTCTATTTTATAAACCAATAAAAAATTTTTTTACTGAAAGGAAAAGAATATGAAAAAAGCTTACACACCTAATATAAATAGCTCCAAAGGTAAAGAACTAACCAATTATGTTTCAAAGTTCGTTCATAAAACAAAATTTAAAAATATTCCTTCAAGTGTTGTTGAGTTAGCTAAAAAGCATATTTTAGATGGATTTGGTTTGGCTTTATCTGGCTCAGTTGCAAGAACTGGTGAATATCTTTTTAAACAGATCAAAAAAAATTCAGCAAATGGTAGAGCAACTGTAATTGGTTCAAAAATGAAAGTTCCTAGTCAGTTTGCAGCGTTAGCAAATGGTGTAGGTATTCATTCTGATGATTATGATGACACACAATTAGCAGTTGGTTCAGATAGAGTATATGGTTTACTAACTCACCCTACAGCACCTTGTTTGCCAAGTGCTTTTGCAGAAGGTGAAATAAATAATATTAGTGGAAAAGATTTTCTAAATGCATACCTTATTGGTGTTGACGTAGAATGTAAAGTTTCTGAAGCAATGTCTCCCAGACATTATCAACATGGGTTTCATTCAACAGCAACTTGTGGAACTCTCGCTTCTGCAGCTGCCGCAGCAAAAATAAGAAAATTTAATATTGAAAAAATTCAAAAGTCTTTAGGTGTAGCCGCTTCATTAAGTGCCGGATTAAGAGAAAATTTTGGAACAATGACAAAACCTTTGCATGCTGGAAGAGCAGCAGAAAGTGGTGTGGTTGCTTGTGATTTGGTTGGTTACGGATGGTCAGCAACTGATAAAATTTTAGAATCTCCCAGAGGTTTTTTTCAAGCTCATGGAGGTGGATATGATTTAAATTCAATAAAAGGAAAACTAGGTCGACCATGGACTTTTAGTAAGCCAGGAATATCAATTAAACCTCATCCATGTGGATCTTTAACTCATCCAGGTATGACAAAAATGTTAGAATTAATAATTAAATATGACATTAAACCAGAGCAGGTTATTAAAGTTGATGTTGGAACAAATCATAATATGCAAAATGCATTAATTCATCATAGACCTAAAAATGAATTTCAAGCAAAATTTAGTATGGAATATTCTATGGCCATTTTGTTGATAGAGAGAAGAGCATACATTCCTGAGTATCAGGACAAAAGAATAAATAAACCTGATGTTCAAGGAATGTTAAGAAAAGTAAATTTTTACAAAAATCAGAAAGCAGAGTCAGCTGGTTATGATAAAATGACAACAATAATTGATATCTATTTAAAAAATGGAAAAAAGATATCTGGAAGAGGTGATTTTGGCAAAGGAAGTCCAGCAATTCCAATGACGTATGATGAAGTGGCAGATAAATTTATGGGATGCGCAGAATTTGCAAAATGGCCACTGAATAAATCTAAAAAAATAATAAGTACAATTAAAAATTTAGATAAAGTTAAAAATATTAAATTACTTAGCAAATTATTAAGTAAATAAATTTAATAGATGATTGCTAATTATTTTGACGAAATTTTGATAAAAGAAGTGGCAAGAATATTACAATTAAAAATATTCTTAAAAAATGATGGTAGCTTACAAAAATAGGATCAATTTTATAAGCTACACTTATAACTACCATTTCGTGAATTCCCCCAGGCGCAAAACTTAAGAATGTTGGAATAAAATCAAAACCTGCATGAGTTAAAACATAAGCAGTAGTCATTGCAATAATTACTAAAATTGCACTAACAATTAATCCATGAAATATAAAGTAGAACAATTCATTTAATTTTAAACCATTTAGTCTAGTACCTAATGCGGTTCCCAATAAGACAAATGCAATATTTATAAATGTATCCGGAAATCTAGCATCAATTATCTCAAAAGTATAAAATAATCCTGATAAAGCCATAGCACCAATTAATGCAGGAGAGGGGATATTAAATTTTTTTAGTAATTTTGCGAATAAAAAACAAACTATTAAAAGAAATAAGATTTCTAAGAAATATTTATGATCGTAAACATTTGAAAAATTGTATCCAGCTATCTCTGAAAAGCCTAAATTGTTTATAAAAAATACGGGTACAAAACTTACAATAAAAATTACCCTTGTTGCTTGAGGGATCAAAACTTTTTTATCTCTTTCATTCTTACCAAATTCTAATAATGCTGCTGAAATTGGAACAAATGCACCTGGGAGTGCAGCTAAAACAGATATAAATTTACTAAATTTACAAATTTTATAAAAATAATATCCTGCCAAAATAGTACTTATGACTGTACAAAAAATCATAGCAATTGATGAAAATACCCATAAATGGATCTTATAAAGCAATGACACATTTAAAGTTCCCCCCAATATAATTCCAACTATCAAAAAAACAGGATTTAGTAATTTAGTTGGAAACTCAATTTTAAATTTTGTAAAAGCAAAACATAGATTTAAACTTAATGCACCTAACAGCCATGGAAGAGGTAGCCCAATTATCGTTCCTAAATAGCCACCCATTAAACCTATAAATATAGCTTTGTAACTTTTAATGACAGAGCTGAAATAATTTGAGATAGCTTTGTGATTATTAATACCTAACATAAAAAATTTAATTAAATTAAAAATTGAAAACTTGTTATTTAAAAAAAAATCTTTTTATTGTTTACCCACAAATTTTATTTAAAAACAAAATTACAATTTTAAGTTGTAACAACAAATTATAGGTTGCATAACTTAATTCAATGTAATTTACTTAAATTTTTAAATAAGAAAGAGAGGAATGTTATGACAAATATAAAAAAATTATTTTCAGTATTATTCTCAGCAATCTTATTGTTTTCGGCAACTACAACAAGTTCAATTGCAATTGACAAAATTCACTTCGTAATTGGCGGTGGTGCTGGAGGCGGTTGGGATGGAACTGCTAGAGGTACTGGGGAAGCTTTAACTAAAGCTGGAATGTTAAAAAGCGCATCATTTGAAAATATGTCAGGTGGTGGTGGTGGTAAAGCATTAGCTTATATGATCAATACTAAGCCTGCCAATACAGTATTAGTACAATCAACCCCATTAGTTTTAAGATCAATCACAAGACATAAAGGTTATGTTAAAGGCAATGGAACTTTATCATATAAAGATGTTGTGCCAATTGCTGGTGTAATTGGTGATTACGGTGCAATTGCTGTTGCTAAAAATTCATCTTTTAAAAATTTTAAGGATGTAGTCGATGCATATAAAAAAGATCCAGACTCAGTCAAAATGGCTGGTGGATCAGTAAGAGGAAGTATGGACCATTTGATTGGTGCATTAGCATTCCAAGCTGCAGGAGCAGATCCAAATGCTGTAGCATATATTCCTTACGATGCAGGTGGAAAAGCATTGGCTGGACTTTTATCTGGAGAGACACAAATTATCTCTACAGGTTTAGGGGAACTTATGGGTGCAAGAGATCAAGTAAGAATTATTGGAATCACCGCACCATCAAGAGTTTCAGATGCTCCAGATGCACCAACTCTTAAAGAACAAGGCTATGATGTGCAATTTGTAAATTGGAGAGGATTTTTTGGACCTCCAGGTATGAGCAATTCTGATAAATCTAAAATTGCTAAAATGCTTGGTGATGTTCAAAAAACTTCAGAATGGGAAGCTGTTAGAGCAAGAAATGCTTGGGTAAATATTTATAACCCTGAGGATAAATTTGTTTCTTTCTTAGAAAAACAAACTGAGGAAATGACAGCTCTTATGAAAAAGCTAGGAGTTATCTAGTCTTATAGATTGGCAAGTAAAAATTAGAGCAGTGAATATAAATACTACTAAAATTATATCACTGCTCTTTTTTATTTTTTCAGCATTATATTTATATACAGCTTACCAAATTCAAGTATTCGCATTTGATGAAAATGCACCATTTAATGCAAAAACATTTCCAATTTATTTGGGTTATGCAGGATTATTTTTTTCAGGGTTAAAATTAATTTTACCTGATCCAGAAACTATTAAAGTTGAACATAGAAATTTAGAATATAAAAAAACTGCAATGTTAATCATTATTGCAATTATTTATGGAGCAACAATTTTAAAAGTTGGATATTTTTTAACTACTTCATTTTTTTTATTCGGTTCTTATTATTTTTTAGGTGAAAGACGATGGTTATTGATGTTTTTATTATCATTCCCTTTTGTAGCTGCTTTTATGTATTTATTACATGGTGTGCTTGAGATTTATTTAAGAGATCCATTTTTGAAGTTAATTGGAGTAATGGGATGATTGAGGGAATATTAATTGGTCTATCAACTGCACTAACTCTTCAAAATATATTTATGGTTATGATTGGTTGTTTTTTTGGAACAATTATAGGGATGTTACCTGGCCTTGGTCCAATGACTGCAATCGCTCTTATGATACCTATTACTTATGGTTTCGATCCTGCAACAGGATTAATTTTAATGGCGGGTGTTTATTATGGAGCAGTATTTGGTGGATCAACATCATCTATATTATTAAATGCACCTGGTGTTCCGGGAACTGTTGCAACATCTTTTGATGGTTATCCGATGGCCCAACAAGGTAAAGCTGGAAAAGCTTTAGCAATTGCTGCCTGGAGTTCATTTGCTGGTGGAACGTTTTCAGCAATTTATTTGTTATTTTTGGCCCCAAGTTTATCTAAAGTTAGTTTATCATTTAGATCTCCAGATTATTTTGCTTTAATGATTCTAGGTTTAACCGCAATAGCTGCATTCTCATCTAAAGGACAGTTTTTAAAAGCAATGATGATGGTAGTACTTGGTTTGATGTTAGCTTCTGTTGGCCAAGATAGCCTATCTGATATTACTAGATTTACTTTTGATAATATGAATTTAACGGATGGTATCAGTTTTGTATTAGTTGTAATGGCGACATTTGCAATGAGTGAGGCCTTAACAATTATTTTAAAAAGAAATGATCCAACAGCTGCTGCTAAACAAGTTTCTTTAACTGAACTAGGTTCAATAAAAATTAATAAAGACGATAGAAAAAAAATGTATAAAACAATTCCTCGGTCCTCAGTAATTGGTTTTTTAATTGGTGTTTTGCCAGGCGCTGGAGCAACAATTGCATCATTTTTAGCTTATGGAATGGAAAGAAATTTAGTTAATGATGATGAAAAACAGAAGTTTGGTAAGGGGAGTGTAAATGGATTATCTGCACCAGAAACAGCAAATAATGCTGCGTGCTCTGGTTCTTTTGTGCCCATGCTAACATTAGGAATTCCTGGAAGTGGAACAACGGCAGTAATGTTAGGTGCTCTCTTAGGATTTGGTGTTCAACCAGGACCAAGACTTTATATGACGAACCCTGAAATTTTTTGGTCAATTATTATGTCAATGTATATTGGGATGGTTATTTTATTAATTTTAAATTTACCGTTAATTCCTTATATTGCTAGAATTCTTGCTGTACCAAAAAATTATTTAATTCCATTAATTTTATTTTTCTCGATTACTGGTATTTATGTAATGTCATTTAATAATTTTGATATTTATTTAATGATTGGAATTGCAGTTGTTGCAACATTTTTGCGATTATATGATTTTCCTATGCCGCCTCTTATTTTAGCTTTTGTCCTTGGAGGATTAATGGAAGAAAATTTAAGAAGGTCTTTATTATTAAGCAATGGTTCGTGGGAATTTTTATGGGACAGAACTTTAACTTTATGTATACTTGCGACAACAATATTTATTGTATTTTGGCAAATATACAAGACTTTAAAAAAAAATGTTAAATAGAAGAAAATTTTTAAAAGCAGCAATCTCAACTTTAGCTTTCACAGCAATACCTCAACTTTCATTTTCTCAATCTAATCCAGATGTGGTTGTCATTGGTGGAGGTTCCTCTGGATTATCAGCAGCTGCTGAGCTAATGAAGAAAGGTAAATCAGTAGTATGTGTGGAAGCAATGAGCCGAAAAGGTGGAAGATGTTTTACAGATACCTCAATATTTGGAGTGCCTTACGATTTAGGTGGACATTGGTTACATAATTTTAATTTTAATCAAATAGCAAAGTATGGAAAGAAACAAAAAGATACATTTGATATTTATAAAGATCCAGACAAAGTCCTTATTTATGATGGCCCAAAAAAAATAACAGGCATGAAAGTTTATAGTATGTACAAAAAATTGGGAAAATTAAAAAGAGGGTCCAAAAATGATGTTCCCTTAGTTGAAAAAGTAAAACCTAAATGGTTAGAAAATGAGTGGTTTGCAACAGCTCATCAACTAAGATTTGCTTGCTCATCTGGAAAAGATATTTCTGATTATACGGCAGCGGATAGTTTTTATAATTGGGAAAGCTATGGTGAAGGTGATCAAGGTGGTGATGGATTTGTAAAACAGGGATATGGGGCTTTGCTTGCTCATTATAGGCAAAATGTGCCAGTTCAATTGAAAACAATTGTAAGCGAAGTCAAATGGGATAATAAGGGCGTTAAGGTAATCACAAATAAAGGAACTATAAGTGCTAAAGCTTGTGTTATAACAATTTCTACATCAGCATTTAATTCTGGAAAGATTAAATTTACTCCAGCATTACCTCTTGAAAAATATGAGGCATATGATTCAGTTCCTTGTGGGACTTATAATCATATCACATTACAGCTAAAAGATGACTTCTATAATGAGTTCAAAATAAAACCAGATGTATATTTTACCTCAAAAATTAATTCTAAAGGATTAGAAACTCCCAGAGGATATTGTTCAACAATGAGATTGCATAATTCAAATATATCATACTTTGATGTAGGTGGACAATTTGCTAAGGATTTAGAAAAAGCAGGGAGTAAGGCTGGTATAGATTTTGTTTTACAAGACTTACGAAACATTTTTGGATCTAATTTTGATAAATTCTTTATTAAAGGACACATGACAAGCTGGGGAAAAAATCCATATACTTTGGGTTCATGGGCCTCAGCAACTCCAGGCAAAGCTAAATTAAGAAAAAATATTAAAACTTCAGTTGGAAATAGACTATTTTTTGCTGGAGAAGCTACAGCAAAAAATTATGGAACAGTCCACGGAGCAGATAGAAGTGGCTTAAGAGTGGCAAAAGAAGTTTTAAAATTAATTTAATATCTTTTTGTATTTTTCAATTATTTTAGACCATTGGAATTTATAAACAAATTCTTTTGCGTTTTTTCCATAATCTAGATATTTTTTATTTTCTAACATTGTGTTAATAGAAGAGTAAATATCATCTAGATTGTTACCATCACATATTAAGCCAGTTTTTTCATGGTCAATTGCATCTGCTGCACCGCCATCTTTTCCACCAAGTGAAGGTATTCCGTACTGAGCTGCTTCAACATATGCAATTCCAAATCCTTCAACTGATGTTTTGTGAATTATAGAAGGCATCACAAATACATTAGATTTTGCAATCAAAGCATTTTTTAAATCATTACTTATGTCTTTAAAAAACATAACCTGACCCTCTAAATCTAATTCTTTAACAAGATTTTTAATATTTTCCTCTTCTTCTCCATAACCTACACAAATATAAACAATATCAGGATAAATTTGTTTTAAGTTTCTCAGAGCCATAATTACTTTTTCATGATTTTTTCTTTTATCAAATCTTGAAACAGTGATTAATCTAGGAGTTTTTACTTTAAGTAAACTCTCGACTTTAGTGATAGTTTTTTTATCTAATTTTTCAACTGGATCTACTCCAGGGTTGATTACAATTATTTTATATTCATCAATTCCAGACTTTATTGCTAAATTTTTTGTAAATTGTGAATTAGCGATTACCTTCTCAACATTATTTAAAACATTCAAAACCCTTTTATTTAAACTCGAACCTTTTGGATGATTAATTTCTTTACTATGAATTAGGCAAAACTTTTTTTTTGATGATTTAATAAGCTCTAAACTTTTCCAGTGATCAGCTACTATTCCTTCTATCTTGTTGTATTTAATAAATTCATTTACTAATTGTGCTTTTCTATATTTTCTAAGGAGTTTAATTCCTCCAACCCTCTCAATTGAAAAAGATGCCTGCTCATCGAATTTTTTATGATCTTCAGTATAGTCTGCAAAAACTTTAATCATAAAGTTTTTTGATAATTCTCTTGATAGACCCCACATCAAGCTTTGCATTCCACCAAGTTCAGGTGGAAAAGATCTAGTAATGATTAAATACATTAATCAAATTTCCACTTAATGCCACAACCAGCACTTGGAATTTGTTCCTCTGGACCTTTGCCTGTTTCAGCAATTTGTTTCATTGCTTGAAATAGATCGCTCTCACCACTTCTTACAGGAATAAGTTTTTTTAATTCTCGCATTCGCCCTCTATATTGGAGTTCTAAATTTTTATTGTACCCAAAAAAATCAGGCGTACACACTGCATCATAAGCTTTAGCAACTTCTTGTGTTTCATCAGCTAAATATGGAAAATTAAAATTATTGTTATTCGCGAATTTAATCATATTTTCAAAAGAGTCCTCTGGATAATTAATTGCATCGTTGGAACATATTGCAACAGAGTTTATTCCCAATTTTTTTAAGTTATTACAGTCTTCAACAATATCTTTTGTAACTGCTTTTACATAGGGACAATGGTTACAAATAAACATTATTAAAGTTCCATTCTCACCTTTTATGTCATCAAGTTTTAAAATTTTTTCTTCAGTAGATTTTAGTTCAAATGAAACAGCTTTTTTACCAAAATCACATATTGGAGTTTGTATTGGCATAATGTAATAATATATAAATTATGTTCTACGATTTAAAAGATAAAAAACCAAAAAACTCTGGCGAAAATTGGGTAGCACCTAATGCAACTATAATAGGTGATGTTACATTAGAGAAAAACACAAGCATTTGGTTTAACGCGGTTTTAAGAGGGGATGTTGAAAACATATTTATTGGAGAGGGGTCAAATGTTCAAGATGGAAGTGTTTTACATACCGATCCAGGTTGCCCGTTAAAAGTTGGTAAAGATGTAACCATAGGCCATATGGTTATGCTTCATGGATGTACTATTGGTGATAATAGTTTGATTGGTATTGGTGCTGTTATTCTTAACAAAGCTAAAATTGGAAAAAACTGCATCATTGGAGCTAAAGCTTTAATAACAGAAAATAAGGAAATACCTGACAACTCATTAGTAGTTGGTTCACCTGGTAAAGTTATAAGAGAAGTAACTGAGGATGAAAAAAAAGCTATAGTTGAAAATACAAAGCATTACCAGAATAACTGGAAGAAATATTCAAAATCAATATTTTAATTTTTATGCCAACTTATACCGTCACTAATTCAAATTTTAATTTAAGTTCTAAACAGCAAAAAAATTTAGCAGAGGGAATTACTAAGGTTCATAATCTTGTAACTGGGGCAAATACTTATTTTGCGCAAGTAATATTTAATAAAACAAAAAAGAATAATCATTTCATGGGAGGCAAAAAAATTAAAGAGCCTTCATTATTTTTACTTGGTCAAATTAGAGCCGGTAGACCAAAAAAAATTAAAGATAAATTAATTTCCGATCTAAGAGATACTGTAATTAAAAATTCTAAATTAGATGAAACTCAAGTTTGGGTTTATATTATTGATTTACCTCCATCTCAAATGATTGAGTACGGAGAAGTATTACCTGAGTCAGGAAAAGAAAAAGAATGGTTCTCCAAACTTTCTAAAAAATTAAAAAAAAAATTGTCCAAAATAGGTAATTAGAAATCAAATAATTTTTTCATTATTTAACAAGCTAATAAATACAACCAAGGATTGAAGACATAATTGTTTTGTTTACAAGTCCTTTTAATAGGTTTTTAATTTCATTTATATAAATGGCTAAGAAAATTAAAAAAACCAAAAAGAAAAAAAAGAAATTAGTTAAAACTTCTAGAAAAAAAAAAGTTAAGACTAAAAAAGTAAGGAAAAAAAAGTCTGCGACTAAGAAACCTTTAAAAAAATCTAGAAGATCTAATAACATCAAGTCTAACAAAACAAGAGGAGTAAAAAAAATGAGTGCAGAAGCATTAAAAGTGTCATCAGCTCTAGACACATCTCATTTAAAAGTAGATTTTCCATATAAAGCAAAATATGGAAATTACATTAATGGGAAATTTGTAGAGCCTCTATCTGGCAAATACTTTGATAATCCAAGTCCGATATCAAATGAAATAATCTGTTCTGTTGCTAGATCAAATGAAAAAGATGTTGAAGCAGCATTAGATGCAGCTCACGCAGCTTTTCCAGAGTGGGGAAAAACAGATATTACAACAAGATCAGTTATCCTTAACAAAATTGCAGATGTTCTTGAGCAAAATAAAGACATGCTTGCAGTTGCTGAATGTTTAGATAACGGTAAACCAATTAGAGAATGTATGGCTGCAGACATAGCTTTAGTTATTGATCACTGGAGATATTTTGCTGGAGTAATTAGAGCAGAAGAAGGTTCTGTTGCTGAAATAAGTAATTCTCAATACTCTTACAATATCCCTGAGCCTTTGGGAGTTGTAGCTCAAATAGTACCGTGGAACTTCCCATTATTAATGGCTACGTGGAAATTAGCTCCAGCTTTAGCTGCCGGAAATTGTTCAGTTCTTAAACCAGCAGAACAAACCCCAGCATCAATTATGGTTATGATGGAATTAATTGGGGATTTATTACCTCCAGGAGTTGTAAACATTGTTAGTGGTTTTGGTTTAGAAGCAGGAAAACCTTTAGCTTCATCTAAAAGAGTTGCTAAAGTTGCATTTACTGGTGAAACTACAACTGGAAGATTGATTATGCAGTATGCTGCACAAAACATTATTCCAATCACACTTGAGTTAGGTGGTAAATCTCCTAACATTTTCTTTGAAGATATCATGGATAAAGATGATGACTTTTTAGATAAGTGTGTTGAAGGTTTCGTAATGTTCAATTTAAACCAAGGTGAGGTTTGTACTTGTCCAAGTAGAGCATTAGTCCAAGAGTCTATATATGATAAATTCATGGAAAAATGTATTGCTAGAACAAAAGCTGTTATCCAAGACAATCCGTTAAAAATGGAGACAATGATTGGTGCACAAGCTTCGGTTGAGCAAATGGAAAAAATCAAATCATATCTTGATCTTGGTAAAAAAGAGGGTGCAAAAGTTCTTGCAGGAGGAGATGTTGGTAAATTAAATAGCGGTTTGGAAAAAGGAAACTATATCCAACCAACTATTTTTGAAGCTGATAACTCGATGAGAATTTCTCAAGAGGAAATTTTTGGACCTGTTGTATCTGTAATTAAATTTAAAGATGAAGCAGAGGCATTAGAAATTGCTAATGATACACTTTATGGTTTAGGTGCAGGTGTTTGGACTAGAAATGGAAATATTGCTTACAGAATGGGTAGAGCAATACAAGCAGGAATAGTATGGACAAATTGTTATCATGCTTATCCAGCTCACTCTCCGTTTGGTGGTTACAAACAATCAGGTGTAGGAAGAGAAACTCACAAAATGATGCTTAATCATTATAGACAGAATAAGAACTTACACGTTTCTTATGCTGAGCAAAAATTAGGCTTCTTTTAATAAATAATATATACTGGCCCATGATTCTAAATCATGGGCCGGACTTTAAAAATGAAAGTATCTGCAACTAATTCAGCGTTAAATTTGTTATCTGAACTTCAGGGTAAATATGGTGAAAAATTAATGTTTCATCAATCTGGAGGCTGCTGTGATGGTAGTGCACCAATGTGTTTTCAGGAAGGTGAGTTTCCTCTAGGAGATAATGATGTTAAATTGGGTGAAATAGGTGGTGTTCCTTTTTATATGAATGGTGATCAATATGAAAAGTGGAAACATACGGATTTAACTATTGATGCTGTTAAAGGAATAGGTGGCATGTTCTCATTAGACAACGGAACAGGTCGCAGATTTCTGACTAAATCAGAAATCTGCTTAGTTGTCGATAACGACAAAAAATAGTTAATCTTAATTATTGTCCTGGAGCTTTATAAGCACCTGAAGCAACTTCACTCGCTTTAGTTGTTGCTTTATTAAAATCAATAGCCTCTAACATTGTTAAGTTTTTAACCGCACCTGAAGCTTCTACTACAAGCTTAACCGCTGCAAAATCTTCAAAACTTGTTAATTCATTTACAACTACAAAGTCATATGAACCACGAACGATGTCCATACTATGCATTGTTCCACCCATTGCTTTTGTTAATTGTTCTACGACTGCTTTTCTATCACTTTTAGGATCTTTCAAAAAACCTTGAAAAGCTTTTTCAGTGTAGTTTCCCATTATGTATGCTTTCATTATTTCCTCCTTTTAAAATTAATAATGTAGCACGGGATAATACAATTTTCTTTTACAAATTGTCTCAATAAAAACTAAGTAAATATCCTATTTTTTTTTCTTATTTTATGATCTATTTTAAAAAATGATAAAAATATTTTTAATTTCATTATTATCATTATTAAGTTTTACAGCTGCACTAAGTAATGGACATAATATTACTAAAATGGGTTTTGTTTCTAAAGATTTTAAAATTACAAAACTTTCATCGATTGATAATCCTGAAAATAAAATAATACTAATTAACAATCATGGTCAAAATACCAATGATGGAAAACAAAAAGGGTGCACCTCAATTGATCAAATAAGAAATCGAGTATCTTTAGTAAACGAGAAAGTTAATGAAAAAACCATTATGCTTTTCAATCTTTGCGCTGGTCATATCGAAGGGGATATGGGTATGAAATGGTGGATATCAAAAAAACCGTATGTAGGTAAACATAAACTTGAAAAGAGAGTAGAGCAAAATCTTGAATTAATCGACAAGTTGGTATCCTTAGGTGTACCGAGAAAACAAATATTTGTTACAGGACATTCATGCGGAGGATTAACAACTTTGTTATTTTTCTCTCGTTATCCTGAAAAAGCTGGAGGTGGTATAGCTTATGCGCCCGCATGTTTTGGAAAATTAAGCAAGAAATATAAAGCAAAAAAAAATGGTGTTGAAGAAGCACTTGCAAAATTTAAAAAAAAGAAACCAGCTCAATCAGACTTGAGAGATAAATTAAATAAAGAAATTTTAGATCAATTAAAAACCCCTATACTTGTATTTACACATCCAAAAGATACATACGAAGGTTTAACATCTGATTGGTTAGAAAATATAGATGGAATGAATAGGATAATAATATCTGAAGACTATAAAATTAATGGAAAAAAGTGTTTTAAATTAGGTAAGCTAGCAACAGATAAATTTCCAGTGAAAGACGGTCACGAGATGGATCAAGCTACTTGTTTTCAGCATTACAACACAAAAATATTAAAATATATTGAGTCTAGGATTTGAAATTAGATAATTAGGGAACTAGCCAATTATCTTTATTATTTTCTAAATCGAATTTTGCTCTTCTATGACCTTTGGCTGCTAAGTATAACCATTCAATAGACTTAATTTTACACTGAATAACAGTAAAGTTTTTATAACCTTTTTCACTTTCTTCTTTTGTGTAATCAAAATTATCAAGTTCAGGTTTTAGACCAGAAGTTGGTTCATCTGAAATAGTGCCAGGACCATTGTCAACTAAATAACATTTTCTACTTATATGTTGAGTTTTTTCCCAGGATTGTTTTGTAATATCATTATTGTGATTAATAATTGCTTCTACTTTTAATCTAACTTGAATTTTTAATTCTTTATCGTAAAAAAGAAAAGATGCTTTAGGATTTTTTTTTAAAATTTCTATTTTATCAGATCTAATATCACTATGAAATTGAACTATATTATTATTTTCATCTGATTTTCTTAAAACTACAATTCTACTTTCAATGTTACTATTTTCCCCACACGAAAAAACTGGAATTCTAAACGGAGAACTTCTGTCTTTGACAGCATTATTAAGCATTGACCAAATTTTCTTCTTGATCTCAGAAAAGTCCTCGTAATAAGGAACAGTATCAGTCACAGATTATTTTTTCTTTTTTAATAGAGCTATTAGGCTTGAGCTGTCCCAACGATTACCACCCATTTCTTGAACTTTAGCATAATAACCATCTACAATTTCAGTAATAGGAACTGGAGAACCATTTCTTTTAGCTTCCTCAATAACTATTGCTAAATCTTTTCTCATCCAATCTACAGCAAAACCATAATCAAACTTATCATCTGTCATTGTTCGATATCTGTTTTCCATTTGCCAAGACTGAGCCGCACCTTTTGAAATAGTTTCCATAACTTTGTCCATATCTAATCCAGCATTAATTCCAAAGTTAATAGCTTCTGACAATCCTTGAACAGTTCCAGCTATACACATTTGGTTCATCATTTTAGTTAGCTGTCCACTACCGGAGGGACCAATTAATTTAACTTTTTGACTATAACAATCGATAACCGGTTGTGCTTTTTTAAATGTGCCTTCATCACCACCAACCATAACTGTTAATATTCCACCTTCCGCACCTGCTTGACCACCAGAAATAGGTGCATCTAAAAAATCAAAACCTTTATCTTTCGAGGCTTTGTAAAGCTCTCTTGAAATTTCTGCTGATACAGTTGAATTATCGATATAAACAGAACCTTTTTTAGCCGTGTTAAATAATCCATTTTCTCCTAAAGATACTTCTTTAAGATCATTGTCATTTCCAACGCAAGTAAAAATAAAGTCAGCACCATCTGCAGCTTCAGCTGGCGTATTAGCCATTTTACCTTTGTATTCACCAATCCATTTTTCTGCTTTTGATTTTGTTCTATTAAAAACAGTTACATTGTGTCCGGCTTTTGATATATATCCAGCCATTGGGTAGCCCATAACCCCAAGACCTATGAAAGCAACATTAAAAGTCATAATTTTTATCTATGTTTAAAAGTTTAAGTTTAAAAGTAATTATATTTGGATTTATTTTTACATTTTTTTCTAGTTTTGGACAGAGTTTTTTTCTGGGTCTTTTTAATTCTAGTATTAGAGATGCTTTATCTATTACTCATGGACAATTTGGCTCAATTTATGCATCAGCAACTTTATTAAGTAGTATTGTTTTAGTTTGGATAGGAAAAAAAATAGATGATGTTAATATTTTAAAATTTGCATCCTATGTAATTATATTTCTATCAATTTCTTGTTTTATATTTTCTAAAATTTCTTCTGTCATTTTTTTATTTGTTGGAATTTTTTTAATGAGATTATCAGGTCAAGGTTTATCAAGCCATACTGCAACAACAACAATTTCCCGGTTTTTTGAAAAAAATAGAGGTAGAGCTTTAAGTACTGGCTGGTTAGGTTTATCTTTAGCAGAATTTATCTTACCTGTTTTAATTGTTTTTTTACTTACATTTATACATTGGAGAGATATTTGGGTTTCTATTTCTATTTTAGTAATAATAGTTTTACCTATTGCCACTTACTTCTTGGTTAAGGATATTAAATTAGATACTAGAGAGGAAAGCAAAAAAGATATTGTTTATAAAGAAATAAAACAATGGAAAAGAATAGAGGTTTTGAAAGATTATAGGTTTTATATTATTTGTATGACCATGTTAGCTATGCCCTGGATTGCAACAGGTGCTTGGGTTTTTCAATCCTACATGACAAGTTCGAAAGATTGGGGTCCATATGTAATTGCTCAATCATTTATGGTTTATTCAGTATTGTCTGTGATTACTTTATTTATATCAGGTTTTTTAATTGATAAATTTTCAAGTAGAAAATTACTAATTTACATGAACATCCCACTTTTTTTTGCAACAGTAATTTTATTTTATTTTGATGCTGAAATTTCTTCATTTTTTTTCTTTGGTCTAATTGGAATTACAAATGGACTAGCTAATGTTTTAGGTTCATCAACATGGGCTGAAATTTATGGTGTTAAATACATTGGTTCCATTAAAGCTCTCACAACAGCGTTAATGGTTTTTGCAACTGCATTTGGGACTGCTTTATTTGGAATTCTAATTGACATCAATTTTTCAATTGAGCAAATTGCTATTGTTTCTGGGGGTTATATTTTGACCTCGATAATTCTGCTTTATTCAGTTAGGAGTAAATTAAATCCAGAATATATTTAAAAAAAACTTGATTTTATAGGGTTCACTGTATAGATACATGCCCATGGCACGAGTAACAGTAGAAGACTGCATTGACAAAGTAGATAGCCCCTATGAATTAGTACTAGTAGCTAAAGAGAGAGCTACTCAATTAAATGCTGGTATAGATCCAACAATTGAAAGAGATAATGATAAAAATACAGTTATTTCCTTAAGGGAAATTGCAGAAGAAAAAATTCAAGTATCCGATTTAACTGAAAGTGCAGTTTATAAGCTTAGAAAACATGTTGAGCAAGTCGATGACACAGCAGAAGATGATGAAGATATAGGTGATGATTTTGAAAATTTATATAAAGGTGAAATTTCTAAAAGTGGAACCCCAATTCTTCCATCAAAAAGAGCAAGAAAAACTCCAGAAAAAATTCAAGTTACAAAAGAAGATTTAGCAGAATTATCTGAAACTGCTAAAGCCGATGTCGATAGTTCAGTTGGTGAAGAAACTATGAATGAAGAGGGTGAAGTATCTTTAGACGAAGTTTCAAATAGTGAAGAACCAGCTCAACAAGATACTCAGGAAGATCAATAAATTTTAATTTACAAATTCTTTTATTATTTTTTCTCGGTGCTCATCTAAATCAGGGATGTCACCTCTTTTATCGGGATCATCATATGTAGACATTTTAATAGGGTTTCCTGCCAATCTAAAATCTCCTATTACTTTATGATAAGCTTTTACAATCATATTTCTTGCTTCGACTTGTGGATTTTCAACTGCTTCTTTAATATTAAATATTGGACCACAAGGTATTTTATCTTTCTCCATTTGACTAACCCATTCATTGGTTGATTTAGCAGAAAGTTTATTTTCTAGAATTTTTTTAAGTTCGTCCATATTTTTTGCCCTGGAGGAATTTGAGTTAAATTTTTCATCACTAAACATTTCAGGAACTTCTAAAATATTACAAAGTTTTTCAAATAACTTATCATTACCTGCAGCAATGATTATATAACTGTCTTTAGTTTTGAATGCTTCAAATGGAGCTATAGAAGGGTGCCTTGAGCCCATTGGTTTAGGTATTTCATTTTTAGATAAATATCTTGCAATTGCATTTTCAAGAATTGCAATTTGACAGTCAAGCATTGAAACATCTATGTACATACCTTTACCAGTTTTTTGTCTATCATATAAAGCTGCATTGATACCTATCGCCGTGAACAAACCAGCTGTAATATCACCAATTGAAGTACCAACTCTTGTAGGTTCTGAATTTGGTTGACCGGTTACACTCATCAATCCACCCATTCCTTGTACTACCATATCATACGCAGGTAATTCTTTTAAGGGACCTGTTTGTCCAAAACCAGATGCTGAAGCATAAATTAATTTAGGAAACTTTTTACTAACTTCTTCCCAACCGTATCCCCATTTTTTTAAAGTTCCTGGTTTAAAATTCTCAACTAAGATATCTGCTTTAGATAAAATTTTATCAAATATTTTCTTGTCATCTGAATTTTTTAAATTTAAAGCGATACTTTCTTTTCCTCTATTAAGAGACATAAAATAAGCTGAGTAATCTTCAACAAAAGGACCAAATTTTCTTGAATCATCACCTATTTCAGGAGCCTCAACCTTTATTACTCGTGCACCTAGATCTGATAAAATCATTGTGCAATATGGTCCAACTAAAACTCTTGTTAAATCAACAACTAATAAGTTTTTAAGTGGTCCGTCCATAATTAGTATTAAAAATTAATTGTATTTTTTGTTAACTTGACTCTTAGCGATATCTTCATTTTAATACTACTATCATAAATAACAATAGAGGGAGAATTAAATGTTAAAAAAAATATCTTTTTGCTTAACTTCACTTGTTCTTGCGTTCACTTTAATTGGTTCTGCTTATGCCGTAACTTTAAAAGCAAGTCACCAATGGCCAGGAACTCCAAGAGCTGACGGTTCATTTGACCCAAGACACGAAATGGTTCAAATAATTGCGGATGAAGTTAAAAAAGCTAATGTTGGAATAGATATAAGAATCTACCCAGCGAAATCTTTATACAAACCAAAAGAACAGTGGAAACCAATGACAACTGGTCAATTGGATATTTCTGCATTTCCTTTAGCGTATGCTTCTAAATTCCATCCAGAATTTGATGCAACTTTAATGCCAGGAACTGTAAAAAATCATGATCACGCATTAAGATTTAATAAAGGTCCTATGATGACTGAAATTAAAAGAATTATAAATGATGCAGGTGTTGTAGTTTTATCAGATGCTTGGTTAGGTGGCGGATTTGCTTCTAAGTCTCAATGTATTAAAAATCCTAGTGATGCAAAAGGACAGGTTATGAGGGCTGCAGGAAAAGCATTTAACCAAATGTTAGAAGCAGCTGGTGCAGGTATTCAAAGTATGCCTTCATCTGAAATTTATACCGGTCTTCAAACAGGTGTATTAACAGGTGCAAATACTAGCTCAGGAAGTTTTGTAAGTTATAAAATTTATGAACAAGTAACTTGCGCAACACCTCCAGGAAAATTTGGATTATGGTTTATGTATGAACCAATTCTAATGTCAAAAAAATCATATGATGCTTTAGATTCAAAACAACAAAAAGCACTTATGGCTGCTGGTAAAGTAGCTGAAAAATATATGACAGCTCAAGTTGAGAATTTAGATAAAAAGTTTGAGGATGCATATAAAGCTGCTGGTGTTAAATTAGTATACATGGACGAGAAAGATCATGCTGCATGGGTGGAGATTGCAAAGAAATCTTCCCATAAAGCTTTTGCTGAGAAAGTTCCAGGTGGAGATAAATTAATGGAAATGGCTTTGGCAGTTAAATAAAGTAATATATAAAGAACCCCTATTTATTAATAATAAGTAGGGGTTTTTTTTTATGAAAAATAAATATTTAAAATTCTGTGATTTTACAGCTAAAGCTTGTGGAGCATTTGCTGTTCTAGCTTTACTTTTATCAATTCTTGTAATTGTCGAATTAGTGTTCGAAAGGTATTTTTTTCAAAGAGCAATTACATGGCAAACTGAGCTAGTAACAATGTTATTAGTTGCATCTACCTTTATTGGTAGCGCTTATGTTTTAAGTGAAAAAGCACATGTTAGTATGGAATGGATATATGACTTTTTGTCCCCAAAAAATATTCTAAGATTAAAAATTTTTACATCTTTATTAAGTTTATTATTTTTTTTAATTCTATTTTATTTTGGTTTCCTAATGGTTGAAGAAGCATTTACTAAAAATTACTCAACTGGCACAGTTTGGGACCCACCTCTTTGGATACCATATTCATCTATGATGTTAGGAGCTATTTTAATGATTCTTCAATATATTGCAGAAATCATCAAGTTAACCGACGAGGCTGATCAAAAATAATGGACCCTCTAATAATAGCAATAATCGTAGCAGTTTTTACTTTAATTGTATTATTTTCAGGAATCCCAATAGCATTTGGTTTAAGTTTTGTATCAATTGTTCTCTTAGTATCATTTGAAGGTTTTCAAATGCTAGACGTTTTTGCAGAAACATTTTATGCAGGTCTTAATTCATTTGTTTTACTTTCGATCCCTATGTTTATCTTAATGGGGATGGCTGTTGCTAATTCTCCAGCAGGAAAAGATTTATACACTGGCTTAGATAGGTGGCTTTGGAGGCTTCCAGGAGGCCTAGTTATTTCCAACATAGGTGCTTGTTCTATTTTTGCAGCCTTAAGTGGATCTAGCCCAGCTACGTGCGCTGCAATTGGAACAATGGGAATACCCGAGATGAGAAAAAGAGGTTACTCTGATCAAATTGCTACAGGCACGATTGCTGCTGGTGGTACGTTGGGAGTTTTAATTCCTCCAAGTATAGTTCTAATAGTTTATGGAATTGCAACAGGTACTTCAATTGGTAGATTGTTCTTATGTGGTTTAGTTCCAGGATTTATGCTAGCAGGCATGTTTGCTATATGGGCTCTTATACATAGTTATTTTATTGATAAAGACTCGGCCAAGGCCCTAAAAAACAGAACACCTCCTACCTTAAAAGAGAAACTTGAGGTGTTACCCAGAGTTCTTCCATTCTTAGCTATTATAGCAGGCGTCTTATACGTTTTATATGGCGGTGTTGCAACTCCATCAGAAGCTTCAGGTGTTGGAGCATTCTTAGTTTTTGTCTTGATAGCAATTGTTTACAAAATTTATCAGCCAAAAAAAATATGGAATATTGTTAAAGTTTCAATGAAGGAAAGTGTGATGATAATGTTTATCATTGCAGCGTCTTATCTATTTGCATTTACACTTTCACAACTTTATGTAACCCAATCTTTAGCTCAGAGTATGGTTGAGCTAAGTTCAAATAAGTGGGTTGTGTTTCTTTTAATAAATATTTTTCTTTTGATAGCTGGTTTCTTTTTACCTCCAGTAGCGGTTATCGTTATGACTTCTGCTATATTACTACCTGTAATTACTACATTAGGTTTTGATCCATATTGGTTTGCAATTGTATTTACTATTAATATGGAGATAGGATTAATAACTCCACCTGTAGGATTAAATCTTTATATAATTAAAGGCATTACCCCAGATGTAAGTTTGTCAGAAATTTTAAAAGGCTCAATACCATTTATGATCATAATGGCATTAGCAATTTTAATTTTGTGTATCTTTCCAGAGATAGTTACATGGCTTCCTGATAAAATAATGGGTAAACCTCTTGGATATTAAAAATAAAATTAATAGAAAAATCTCAGTTGCTCCAATGATGGATTGCACTGATAGGCATGATCGTTTTTTTTTAAGATTAATGAGTAAGAACGTAATGCTTTATACAGAAATGGTTGCAACAAAATCTGCAATACACGGGGATAGAAAAAAAATCTTATCTTACAGTCCTGAGGAAAAACCTCTAGCGCTGCAGGTTGGTGGTTCAGACAAAGAGGAGCTATCGGAAGTCGCAAAAATTGCAGAAGATATGGGTTATGATGAAATTAATATTAATTTAGGTTGTCCTAGTAAAAAAGTACAAAAAAACATGTTTGGCGCATGTTTGATGAAAGAACCTGACCTTGTAGCTGAATGCATAAATGAGATGGTTAATTCATGTAAAATTCCAGTTACTGCTAAAACTAGAATTGGATTTGATAATGAAGAAAGATTTGAATATTTAAATAATTTTATACACAAAATGAGAGATGCTGGTACTAAAACATTTATTTTACACGCTAGAAAAGCAATGTTAACAGGATTATCTCCAAAGCAAAATCTAAATATTCCAAAACTTAATTACAACATGGTTTATGAAATTAAAAAACAAAATCCTGAACTAGAAATAATTATAAATGGTGGTATTTCTAAAATAGATGAAATAAATAAACATCTAAATCATTGTGACGGAGTAATGATTGGAAGATCTATATATCAAAACCCATACTCATTAGTGGAAATTGAAAAAGAAATTTTTAACACAGAAGTTAATCCCACTCGAGAGCAAGTTGCTGAGCAACTTTTAGAGTATGTAGGTAAAGAGGTTAAATTAGGAACTAAAGTTAATCATATAATGAGACATACTGTAGGTTTATATCATGGACAAAAAGGATCAAAAGAATGGAAAAGATATTTAAGTGACAATTTAATGGCTCGTGAATCTGATTTTCAAAAAACAAAACATATTATGACCATTGTTCAAAATAATGAAAAAGCCAATCAGGCAAACACATAATGGATATCTCAAATATTAATGAAATCGTAAATTTATTAGTTGTGTTAGCTATTGCTGCAGCAGTGGCTGGTTTTATGGCTGGACTACTTGGTGTTGGAGGAGGAATCATAATGGTTCCAGCTTTATACTATGCTTTCACTGTTTTAGATTTTGATATTGTTACAAGAATGCATTTATCTGTTGGAACATCTTTGGCAATAATTATTCCAACCTCTATAATATCCACCAAAACGCATATGGAATATGACGCTGTAGATTTTAAAATGGTTAAATCTTTTGGAATTTTTATTTTACTTGGAGTAATTGCTGGAACTTTTCTAGCAGTAAACTTAAGAACACCAGCCTTAGTGTTATTTTTTTCAATATTTGCATTTATTGTAGGTTTATTTTTTATATTTATTAGAGAGAAACTTTTAGAAAATCCAAAAAAAATATCTGATTTAGTCAAAAATATTTCTGGAATTTTAATAGGATTTATTTCAGTTCCACTTGGAATAGGTGGGGGATCTTTGATGGTTCCTTTTATGAGAACTTTTGGCTACGATATTAGAAAATCAATAGGAACTGCTGCTGCAGTAGGTATTTTAATTGCTGTTACAGGAACAACTACAATGATAATTGGAGGCAAAATAATCAACAATGTTAATACACCTTTTAGTTTTGGTTATATAAATTTATTAGGGTTTATTGTGTTTGTACCTGTGACGATGTTTATGGCACGTCTAGGTGCTAGAGCAGTGTATAAAATTAATAAAAGCCTATTAAGTAAGATTTTTGGGACATTTTTATTAATTGTTTCAATTAGATCCTTTTATGAATATTTAAGTATAAGTTAATTATGAAAAACATATTTAAATTAAAAGATATAATTTCATCTATTGCCGATGTTGGTCAAAAGCTATTTAAGAAAAAAGAGCTTAAAAGAAATGATTTAGATACAATATTGTCACTATGTGATGACTTAATTTCAAATAAGGGCGCAGCTTTTGGTATCACAGTTGCAAGAGATGTGACAGATCTTTATCAAAGCCTTACACCAGAGAATAAACTAGATTTTTTCAAGAAAATTAATGAGAAATTTAAACCTAGTCACACCAAAGTTTCAGAAGCTATAGAAACTTATCAAAAAACTCAGAATGACAAAAATTTGTTTAGACTATTTATTGTATCTGAGGGAAAGAGAAGAGAATTGTTTAGAAGGATGAACATGGCCCCAAATGGTATTTCTACCATAGTTTCATTAAGAGAAGATTTATTAAAAGTATTGCAAGAGAATCCAGAATTGAAGCCTTTAGATGATGATTTACGAGAATTATTTAAATCTTGGTTTAATCCTGGATTTTTAAGATTGGCCAAAATTACTTGGGATACTAAAGCAGCTGTTTTAGAAAAAATTATGAAATATGAAAGAGTTCATGAAATTAAAGATATGGATGAACTCAAAAGAAGACTGGGTGAAGATAGAAGATTTTTTTCTTACTTTCATCCAGCACTAGAGGATGAACCAATAATATTTGTCGAAGTAGCACTTACTAATGGTTTAAGTAAATCCATTCAAGAAATTACAAAACCACAGGCTGTCAAAGGGAAAAATCTTGATACTGCAACTTTTTATTCAATTAGTAACTGTCAAGATGGTTTATCGAGAGTGACTTTGGGTAACTTTTTAATAAAAAGAGTTGTTTATGAAATCCAAGAAGAATTACCTCATATTAAAAAATTTGGAACCCTGTCACCTATTCCAGGTTTTAGAGATTGGTTTTCATATTTAGAGGATAACAAAATAAAAAATATTTTAGGTAATATACCTTTAGAAAATATTTCTTTTTTAAAGTCTTCAGATTTAAAAGTTGGGGATACCAGAATAGTTTCAAATAAAGATGCTATTTTAAAATTAGTAGCTCATTATTTAATAAATGAAAAAAATCATAAACAACTACCCATTAATGATGTAACCAGATTTCATTTAGGAAATGGAGCTACAATTGAGGATATCAATATAAATGCAAATGTATCTGAAGTTGGTTTTAATAGATCATTTGGCGTTATGGTAAACTATTTATATGAACTTAAAAACATTGAAAAAAATCATGAAGACTACATCAACAATAAAAAAGTCATAATCTCAGACAAACTTAAAAAATTTATTTAGTTAGTGCCCCATTTGACTTTATTCCAGATTCTTTCATGGAAATAATAGAAAAAAAGAGGAATAATTGAGCCAACGCCTAATATTCCAGCTCCAACAAAAGTTCCGGTATAAATATAGCCAAATATCACCCAATAAATAAAAATAAAAAGTCTCCAAGAAAAAGTTTTTGCTACGGATCTTATTTTTTTGTCTGCCATTTTTTAGATATATATGAAAAATTGATTTGTTAAAATCCTACAAAAAAAAAGAGGTGACTTCAGTCTCCCTCCATCACCTCACTATAAAATTTTAAACGATTCTAAGACTTTTTTTGAACACTTAATGGTTGAAAATAACATTTATTAACGTTTATATTTTTTGGTCATAATCACCAATTTTGCCTGTTTTTTGCAGTAAATTGTCAATAAACTTAAATATTTTTACCTTTCTATCATCAGATGTTGGGCTTTCAGTAACAACAACTAACGAAGGTTTGTTTGATGATGCTCTTATTAAGCCCCAAGAACCATCTTCAAAAGAAAATCTAATACCATTAACTGTTAGAATCTCTGTTATGACTTGATCGTCAATTCTTATTTTATCATTTTTAATTTTTTCTACTTGTTTTACCAAATCTTCAACAACTTGATATTTTTCTTCATCTTTACAAAAGGGAGCCATAGTAGGTGATTGATATGTGATAGGTAATTCCTTAATAATTTCACTCATTTCTTTATTTTGGTTATTTAGTAAATGACATACTTGAATTGCAGAATTTATCCCATCATCATATCCGTAGCCCAATGGTTGATTGAAAAAGAAATGTCCACTTTTTTCAAAGCCAGCTAAAGCTTTTTCTGTGTTAACTTTTCTTTTAATATGTGAATGGCCTGTTTTCCAATAAATTGTATTACAGTTATTTTCCAATAACAGCTTATCTTTTGAGTATAAACCTGTAGATTTAACGTCCACTACAAATTTTGAATTCTGATGTTTTGTAGATAAATTTCTAGCAATCAATAAACCAATTTTATCTGAGAATATTTCATTACCTTCATTATCAATTACTCCAACTCTATCACCATCTCCATCAAAACCAAAACCTATATCAGCATTATTTTCTTTTACAGATTTTGCTATTTCGTGAAGCATTTCTAAATCTTCAGGATTGGGATTATACTTAGGGAATGTCCAGTCGAGATTACAATCTAATTCGATTACATCACAACCTATTCCTCTTAAAATATCAGGAGCGAATATACCTGCAGTTCCATTACCACATGCAACAACTGCTTTTATTTTTTTATCAATTTTATTATTTTTGATTAAATCATCTTTATAAACTTGCTGAAAATTTTCAATTTGTTTTTCACTTCCTTGACCTGATATAAATTTTTCATTTAATGTTATTTCTTTTAGTTCCTTCATTTCTTCTGGTGCATGAGTTAATCCTTTTTTGATACCCATCTTAACTCCAGTCCATCCATTTTCATTATGACTAGCAGTTACCATTGCAACTGCATCAGACTTCAAATTGAATTGTGCAAAATAAACCATGGGTGACAATGACAATCCAACATCTTCAACAGTACAACCTGTTGATATTAACCCTTTTTTTAGAGCAGTTTTTATTTCTTCACTATATGAGCGATAGTCGTGACCAACTATAACCTTGGGATTATACTTTTTAGTGTGACTAATTATTTGTGTTCCTAAACCTTTTCCGAGATTCTTAATTCCAGCTATATTTATGTCTTTTTCATACAACCATCGCGCGTCATATTCTCTAAAACCATAGGGATCAATTTTAATATTTTGTGTCATTTATTAATTTTTTATCTCTTTTATGTTAATTAACTCCAATTTTTTAATTTTTTTTATTGATATATAATTTATCATGTTCTATAAATGTTCTATTGATTTACTGATTATATAGTATATTAAGTCAAAACGCCTACAACATGTAGTTGTTTTCGTTAAATAAACTAAATATAATAAAAGTTATGAATAAAATTCTATCGCAGGCCCTGAAGAAAGCTGTCTCTGAATATACCCCTCAAGTTAACGAAGTTTCAAAGGATAAAAGACCTGATCTTTTCTCATTAAATAACGAAACTGAACTATTTCAAAATGACAAGGGTATCATTATTAAGATTGATCGTTCAAAAGATGCAAATTTAACTGACTTTGGCAAAGCGACTTTAAAAGACAGATATCTTGGTCACAACGAATCTTTCCAAGATTTATTTGCTAGAGTTGCAAGTTCATATGCTGATGACAATCTTCATGCTCAAAGAATTTATAATTATATAAGCAACCTTTGGTTTATGCCGGCAACACCTGTTCTATCAAATGGTGGAACTAAAAGGGGATTACCTATTTCTTGTTTTTTAAACGAAGCATCAGATAGTTTAGGTGGCATTCTAGATTTATGGAGTGAAAATGTTTGGCTTGCAGCTAAAGGTGGAGGTATTGGAAGTTATTGGGGTAACTTAAGATCTATAGGTGAAAAAATTGGTAAAGTTGGAAAGACTTCAGGGATAATTCCATTTATCAAAGTTATGGATTCCTTAACTATGGCAATTAGTCAAGGCTCTCTAAGAAGAGGTTCTGCTGCCTGTTATCTTCCAATTGATCATCCAGAAATAGAAGAATTTATAGAAATGAGAAGACCAACAGGTGGTGATCCAAACAGAAAAGCTTTAAATTTACATCATGGTGTTTTAGTTTCAGATGCATTCATGAGAGCCGTTGAAACTGACGAACAGTGGGCGTTAAAAAGTCCTGCTGACGGAACAGTTCAACAAACTATTTCTGCAAGAAATTTATGGATAAGATTATTAACTGCAAGAATAGAAACTGGTGAGCCTTATATAATTTATATTGATACCGTTAATAGACAAATTCCACAGCATCATAAATTAGCTAATTTAACAGTTAAAACTTCTAATTTGTGTAGTGAAATTACACTACCAACAGGAATAGATAAAGATGGCAGAGACAGGACAGCAGTTTGTTGTTTATCATCTTTAAATTTAGAAAAGTACGATGAGTGGAAAGATGATCCAAACATGATTAATGATGTTATGAGGTTTTTAGATAATGTTTTATCTGATTTCATAAACAAAGCCCCAGATCAATTTAAAGATGCAAAGTATTCAGCTGAAAGAGAGCGAAGTGTTGGATTAGGAGTAATGGGTTTTCATTCATTCCTTCAAAAAAATAGAATTCCATTAGAGTCTGTAATGGCAAAGTCTTGGAATAAAAAAATATTTAAAAACATAGATGCAAAAGTAAATCAAGCTTCTAAAGATTTAGCAGAAGAAAGAGGCGCATGTCCCGATGCTGCAGAATACGGTTATCTAGAGAGATTTTCAAACAAAACTGCAATAGCACCGACTGCCTCAATTTCTATTATCTGTGGTGGGGCTTCACCAGGAGTAGAACCAATTGCTGCTAACAGCTATACTCACAAAACCTTGTCAGGTTCATTTAATGTTAAAAACAGATACTTAGAGGAGATTTTAGATAGCCACGGTAAAAATGATGATGAAACTTGGTCGAGTATTACAACAAACCAAGGTTCTGTATCACATTTAGATTTTCTTACTGATTTAGAGAAAGATGTTTTTAAGACTGCTTTTGAGTTGAATCAAAATTGGATTATCGAGTTAAGTGGAGACAGAACTCCATTTATATCTCAAGCACAATCAGTAAACTTATTTTTACCCGCTGATGTTCATAAGAGAGAACTTCATAAAATTCATTTTGATGCTTGGAAAAAAGGCTTGAAAAGCCTTTATTACTGTAGATCAAAATCAATTCAAAGAGCTGAAAATATCAATGATGCGAAATCAACAGATATTATGGCTAACGTTTATAAAAATAAATCAACCAAAGCTGAAGAAACAGAATACGAGGAGTGTCTATCATGTCAGTAGCTGAAAAAATAAATTCAGAAATTATTCAATCTGAAAAAAAAGAAATTGTTCAACCAAAAAAAATGGGATTATTAGTAGAGAACCCAGTTTATAAACCATTTAGATATCCTTGGTGTTATGATGCTTGGTTAACGCAACAAAGAATCCATTGGTTACCTGAAGAAGTTCCTTTAGGAGATGATGTAAGAGATTGGCAAAAAAATTTATCACAGTCAGAAAAAAATCTATTAACGCAAATTTTTAGATTTTTTACTCAAGCTGATGTTGAGGTAAACAATTGTTACCTCAGACATTACACAACAGTATTTAAACCAACTGAAGTTTTAATGATGATGACTGCTTTTGCATCTATGGAAACAGTACATGTTGCTGCTTACTCACATCTTTTAGATACAATTGGAATGCCTGAGTCTGAATATTCTGCTTTCATGAAGTATAAAGAAATGAAAGATAAATACGATTACATGCAAAACTTTAATGTGAATTCAAAAGAAGATATTGCTAAAACGGTTGCTGTCTTTAGTGCATTTACTGAAGGACTTCAGCTATTTGCAAGTTTTGCAATTTTATTGAACTTTCCAAGACATAACAAGATGAAGGGTATGGGCCAAATTGTTACTTGGTCTGTTAGAGATGAAACTCTTCACTGTAATTCTATGATCAGAGTTTTTAAAGAATTCATAAATGAAAATCCTGAGATATGGACACCAAAACTGAAAAAAGAACTTTATGAAGCTTGTAGAACAATCATAGAGCATGAAGATGCTTTTATTGATTTAGCTTTCGAAATGGGTCCAATGGAAGGTTTAACTGCAAAAGATGTTAAGGATTATATTCGATTTATAGCCAATAGAAGATTAGTCCAACTTGGTTTAGAAGCAATCTATGACGTTGATAAGAACCCTCTAGGTTGGTTAGATACTATGCTTAATGCTGTTGAGCACATGAACTTTTTTGAAGGTAGAGCAACAGAATATTCTAAAGCATCTACCCAGGGAACATGGGTTGAAGCATTTAGTTAATATTTAAAAATTATCTTTGGTTTAACTGTAGGACTTTTCTATGTTTGCTACCTTTGTAGCTAGCCAAAGGTCTAATAAGCTTATTTGCCGCGTGTTGCTCCATAATGTGAGCTGACCAACCTGTTATTCTTGATATAACAAATATTGGCGTAAAAAAATCAGTATCAAATCCCATTAAATGATAAGTAGGCCCTGTAGGATAATCAACATTGGGATAAATATTTTTCTCTTTAATCATAACTCTTTCAACAATGTCATAAATTTTTTCAAATTTTTTGTCTTTTTTAAGTTTTGCGACTTTTCCAAAATATTGTCTCATAGTTGGAACCCTTGAATCTCCAGACTTATAAACTCTGTGTCCAAAACCCATAACAACTTCTTTATTTTTTAGAGCGTTATTGATCCATTTAAGTGCGTTTTCAGGCTTTTTAATTTTGTTCATCATATGCATAACTTCTTCATTAGCACCACCATGTAATGGTCCTTTCAAACTAGCAATTGCTCCAGTAATTGCCCCATGAATATCAGATAAACTACTTGTAATAGTTCTTGCGGTAAAAGTTGAAACATTAAAACTATGTTCAGCGTAAAGTATTAAAGAAACGTCAAAAGCTTTCACAATTTCTTTTTGAGGTACTTTACCAAAGCACATATAAAAGAAATTTTCAGCAAAAGTTAAATCCTTCTTTGGTTTTATTATTTTCTTACCTTTTCTAATTCTATAAAATGCAGCTAAAGCAGTTGGGGTTTTTGCAAAAATTCTTAAAGCTTTCCTCATATTTGCTTCATGAGAAGAATCTTGAGTTTCTTTATCTTCTAGACCCATTACACTTACTGCAGTTCTTGCAACGTCCATTGGATGAGATTTTTTTGGCATATGCTTTACAATCTCATATAAATTTTTTGACAATTCTCTGTGATTTTTTTCTTCTTTTTCGAATTTTCTAAGTTGTATTGTGTTTGGTAAATCTTTATTTAAAATTAAGTAGGCTACTTCTTCAAATCTACAATATTCACATAAATCCTGAGCAGCATACCCTCTATAAGTAAGAGAATTAATTTCAGGCATTACTTTTGATACTTCAGTCTCATCCACAACAATTCCTAATAAACCTTTTTTGATTTCATCACTCATTATTCGTGTCCTTCCGTACTAAAGTTATAAATTTTTTCATCTAAAGAGTTATATTTTTCATATTCAACCAATTCATATAGCCTTTTTCTAGATTGCATCTTATCTATAATGTTATTCTGATGTCCATTTGCATAAATGTCTCTTAAACCATCTTCAACATTTTTCATTGCTAATCTTTGGGTAGTAACTGGGTAAATAACTATGTTAAATCCCATATTTTCTAATTCTTTATAATTAAATAATTTGGATTTTCCAAATTCAGTCATATTTGCGAGTAAATAACATTTAAGTTCCTTTCTTACTTTTTCAAAATCTTTTTGATCTTGAAGCGCTTCAGGAAATATGATTTCTGCACCTGCATCAATATATGCTTTACACCTCTCAATCATTTTATCAATACCTTCAACTCCTTTTGCATCTGACCTAGCAATAATTTTAAAATTTGGATCTTTTTTAGAAGCAACACATTCTTTTATCTTTTTAACCATTGCTTCAGTCGAAATTAATTCTTTGTTATCTAAGTGCCCGCATCTTTTTCTCTCAATTTGATCTTCTAAATGAACTCCTGTAATTCCAAACTCTTCAAATGTTTCAATAGTTTCTTTACAAGATTTAAATCCTGTATCAATGTCAACAATAGTTGGAAGATTTGTAACTCTTGATATTAAATAAGATCTAGTACTTACATCTTGTAAAGTAGTAAGTCCTATATCAGGAAAGCCTAAATCATTTGCCATTACTCCTCCTGAAACGTAAACTGCATCATATCCTATTTCTTCGATTAACTTTGCTGTTAAGGGGTTATATGCACCAGGTATTCTCAAAATTTTGTTAGATTTAAGCTTTTGATCAAAATCTATTCTTTTTTGGCCTGGTTCTTTTTCAACAAAGTGCATTAAAAAATTCCTTTTTTCAGATTTCGTTTTAATTTACTTTTTTTTACTATTAAATTTAATTTATCTAATTGACCAGATTTTAAATTCTTTAAATTTTGTACATTTTTTAAAAAACGGTCGCTCTCTCTTTTGTCTAGAATACCTTCCGTAAGTGTTAGAAATTTATTAATATAATTTTTTCTTTTAAAAGGTCTTGCACCATATGGGTGAGCATCAGCTTTATCAAGTGCTTCAGTAATTTTCTTCCCATTATTTAAAGTAACTACTACTTTTGCACCAAAAGACTTATATTTTGGATTAGGATCGTGATATTTCTTAGTCCATTTTTTATCTTCATAAGTTTTAATAGATCTCCAAATTTTTATTGTACTTTTCTTATTTGCTCTTGCTTTAGTATAAGATTTAACATGGTGCCAATCTCCATCTTCTAGTGCAACAGCAAATATATACATAATTGAGTGATCGAGAGTTTCTCGACTAGCATTTGGATCCATTTTTTGTGGATCATTTGCACCAGTTCCAATTACATAATGTGTATGATGACTTGTATAGATATCAATTTTTTTAATCAAATTTAAATTTGGTATTTTAGTCTTCAATTTTTTTGCTAGATCAATTAGTGCCTGAGATTGATACTCAGCTGAATATTCTTTAGTATAAGTTTCTAATATAGCTTTTTTACTTTCATTTATTTTTGGTAATGGAACTTTATAATTTGCTTTTTTTCCATCTAATATTCTTGCAATAACACTATCTTCACCTTCGTATATAGGACTTGGAGCTCCTTCTCCTCTCATAACCCTATCTACAGCCTCAATTGCAAGCTTACCAGCATGTGCGGGGGCATATGCTTTCCAGCTTGAGATTTCGCCTTTTCTAGATTGTCTAGTAGATATAGTTGTATGAAGAGCTTGTTGAACTGCTTGGTAAATAGTTTCTGTATTAAGTTTTAACATTGAACCTAATCCTGCTGCCACACTTGGACCAAGATGAGCAATATGATCAACTTTATGTTTATGCAAACAAATACCTTTGACTAAATTTACTTGAACTTCATAAGCAGTAATAATTCCTTTTAAAAGTTCTAATCCACTTTTTTTATTTTGTTGTGCAACAGCTAGCAGTGGTGGAATATTATCACCAGGGTGGCTGTAATCAGCTGCTAAAAAAGTATCATGAAAATCGAGCTCTCTAACGGCTGTACCATTTGACCAAGCTGCCCATTCACAATCAAATTTTAATTTTGAGTTTACACCAAACAAAGTTGCTCCATTTTTCCTGGAATGTTTTAATGCCATCTCTCTTGATGATATTACAGGTCTCCTATTTAAAGAAGCAACTGCAACTGACGCGTTATCAATAATTCTATTTATCACCATTTCGATTGCATCCTTATTTAATTTAGCATTATCACTAGCTATTTCTGCGATCTTCCAGGCAAGCTGTTTCTTTTTTGGCAAGTGAATTTTTGATGGATAAACTTTAACAGTATGTAATAACAAAATATCTCCTTTAAGATGTTTTGTTTTTAATAGTTAAATTAAATTAATCAATATTAAAGATATTTTGATATTGTTTTTTCAATACCAATAAAGTCTTTTATTAAGTGATTATGATAAATTTCATGAATATTTTTTTCAGTATATCCATCTTCCAATAAAATCATCGGAATTTCTGCAGCTTTTGCGGCATTGGCATCAGTTTCACTGTCACCAATCATGATTGTTTTTTTTAAATCTCCGTCTAAAATTTCTACAACTGATGTTAAGTGTCTAGGATCTGGTTTACAATAATTAAAAGTGTCCGATCCAGCTACATACTCAAAATAGTCATAAATTCCAATTTTTTTTAATAAATCATTTGATAAATACTCTTGTTTATTTGTACATACTGCCATTGATATATTTTGTTCTCTGCACCATTTCAAAAATTCTTTTACTCCATTAATTAACGTACTTTCATTAATTATATTTTTTCCATAGAAATCAACAAATTCACTTACCATTTCTTTTTTTACCTTTTCATCATTTACTTTGCTAAATTCTTTTTTCGCTTGTCCCCAAATAGATCTACCTAGCATTGCACCTGCTCCTTGACCCACTAAATTTCTTATTTGTTCCGTAGATTTAGTTGGATAACCAAATTTTTTCATCACATGATTATGAGCATGCATTAGATCTGGTGCAGTATCAACAAGAGTACCGTCTAGATCAAATAAAATGGTGAATTTTTGTTTCATTATAAAAGTATTTTAAAGAAATAATTTGTGAATTAATTAAGTTATATACTTAATGTAAACAAAAATTAAATGAAACAATTAAATTCACAAAAAATTCAAATTAAGTTAAGAAATAAATTTTTAAAAGCAGGTGTTAAAATGTTAGGACCTGAGACGATTTTCTTTTCTAAAGACACAAAAATTGGAAAAAATGTTTCCATTGAACCTTATGTTGTTTTTGGCCCAGAGGTAAAAATTGGTAACAATGTTATAATTAAATCTTTTTCCCATTTAGAGGCATGTAAAATTGAAAACAAAGTTGAGATTGGTCCCTATGCACGAGTAAGACCTAAAACAATCTTAAAAGAGGGATCAAAAATAGGGAATTTTGTTGAAGTTAAAAAAAGTATTGTTGGTAAAAAATCAAAGGTAAATCATCTATCTTATATTGGCGATACTGAAATTGGTAAAGATGTAAATGTGGGTGCTGGTACGATAACTTGTAATTACGATGGTATCAAAAAAAGTAAAACAAAAATTAAAGATAAAGTATTTATAGGATCTAATTCATCATTAGTTGCTCCAGTTACAATAGAGAATGAAAGTATTGTTGGAGCAGGTTCAGTTATAACAAAAAATGTATCTAAAAAATCTCTAGCACTAACTAGATCTTTACAAACAGAAATCAAAAACTATAAGAGAAAAAAATAAATTATGTGTGGTATCATTGGAATTTCAAGCAACAAGTCAGTCTCTGCAAGTATTATTAGCTCACTAAAAAAGCTTGAATATAGAGGTTATGACTCTGCAGGGGTAGCAACTCTTTTTGAAGGTGAGATAAAAGAGGTAAAATCTGAGGGTAGAGTAGACACTCTAGAGCAAAATTTTGATTTAAAAAATTTAAAAGGCAATATTGGTATTGGTCATGTTAGATGGGCTACACACGGGGTACCAAATAGTATTAATGCTCATCCACACTCATCAGAAAATGTTTCTGTTGTTCACAATGGTATTATTGAAAATTCAACAATATTAAAAAAATATCTAATAAACAAAGGTCATTTATTTAAATCTCAAACAGACACAGAGGTAATAGTTCATTTAATTACTGAAAATTTAAAAACCAATGAGTTAGAAGAAGCTATTACAAAAACATTAAAACAACTTCATGGCAGCTTTGCTTTAGGAATTATTTTTAAAGATATTCCTGACTTAATAGTTGGAGCAAGAAGGGGCTCACCTTTGGCAGTTGGTTATGGACCTAGTGAAAATTATTTAGGTTCAGATTCTTACGCATTAAAGTCAATGACAAATAAAATTACATACCTTGACGATGGTGAATTTTGTATAATTAAAAAAGACCAAGTTCTTTTTTTTAATGAAGATGGTAAAAAGACAAATAAAAAAATTCTAGAGCTTTCATCAGATGAGGCTAGTTATGAAAAAGGCGATTTTAAACATTTTATGGCTAAAGAAATTGAAGAACAGCCATATACCATTAAGACTGCAATAAAAGAATATGTAGATAAAACAAATTCAGATATTAATGTTTATAATTTTCCATGGAAAATTAATGAAATAAATTCAATTAAATTAATAGGTTGTGGTACAGCTTATCACTCCTGTTTAATGGCCAAATATTGGTTTGAAGAATTAACTCAACTTGATGTATCAATAGATATTGCATCAGAGTTTAGATATCGAAAAAATAGATTTAAAAAAGACACTCTATATATATTCGTCTCACAGTCTGGAGAAACAGCAGATACTTACGCAGCATTAGATCTATGTAAAAAAAACAATATGAAAACTTGTGCTGTAGTTAATGTAATTGAAAGTTCAATTGCAAGAGAAGCAAATTTTGTATTACCAATTCATTGTGGTCCAGAAATTGGCGTAGCATCTACAAAAGCTTTTTTAGGCCAAATACTAATTTTGTATATTATAGCTTTAAAACTAGGATCTTTGAGAAATGAAATTAATCAAGAAATTTATAAAGAAAAGATTAAAGAACTTCAAAATTTACCCAGTCTAATTGAAAAATCTTTATTAATAGATAATGATATACAAGCTATATCTTCCACTTTTAATGAAGCAAAAGGCTCAATGTTTTTGGGTAGGGGTTTTTCATATCCAATTGCACTTGAAGGTGCTTTAAAATTAAAAGAATTATCTTATGTTCATGCAGAAGGTTATCCAGCAGGTGAGATGAAGCATGGCCCATTGGCATTGATTGAAGACGGAATGCCAGTTGTGGTGTTAGCTCCAAGAGATAGTTATTATAAAAAAACTATTTCGAATATGCAGGAAGTAATAGCTAGAGGGGCAAAGGTTTTGTTGATAACCAACAAAAGTAAAGACGAAATTTTTTCTGAAAATATTTGGGAAACTATTGAAGTTGAAAATACAAATGATGACTTACTTCCTTTTCTTTTAACGATCCCACTTCAAAAATTGGCATATTATTCTGCACTTAAAAAAGGATATGATATCGATAAACCTCGTAACTTGGCCAAGTCTGTTACGGTTGAATAAGATAATTGTAAAATAAGAGATTTGTAATAAATTACTTTTTAAAATTCATTAAATCAAATTTGACATTTTTAATTACTGTATCCCAATCTCCTTTTTTTACTTGTCTATATAGTGTTGCTGTAGGGAACCAGGGACTGTCATTTCTATCTAATAACCATCTATAATCAGATGTATAAGGAAGAAGGTTCCAAAATTTTTTACCAAGAGCACCACATAACTGGACTATTCCAGTATCAACACTAATAACCAAGTCCATTGCATCAATTAAACCTGCAGTATTATCTAAACCTAAAATTTCATCTTTATGGCAATAAAGGTTGGATATATTATTTTTTAATTTTTCATCATTTTTGGCATATTCAATATGTAAAGAATGAAATTCATAAGGTAAATTGAATAAAGGCATAAATTTATCAAGAGAAATACTTCTATTTTTATCATCTATATATTTTGAATTCCCTGACCATTTTAAACCAACTTTAATTTTATTACTGTTTAGTTTATCTCTCCAATTTTTTTTTATATCTTTTGGTGTAAAAAAATATGGAATTTCATTTGGTATAGTTTGAATTGTTGTGTTGAAAGCTAAAGGTAAACTAGCAATTGGACAATAGTAATCAAAAGACAGTTTTTTTATATCATCAATATGAGTATAATTAATATCCATATTATCTATCATATTTTTTAGTGGTTTTGGTGGATCTAAAATTATTTTTGCACCCATTTTTTCAATTAAAGAGAAGTATCTAGAATATTGAATATAGTCACCTAATGCTTGCTCTTTTGTTATATAAATAATTTTATTATTTATGTCTTTTTCACCCAGCCATTCCTTTTTCGAATCATAAAAATCATATTTTTTAAAACTAGATCTTTTTTTTCTCCACTCATATAAGCGTAATCCATCTTTATAGTTTCCTTTTAGTAATTTAATTATAGATAAATTAAAATTTGCATCTACAAAATCAGGTCTAATTTTTATAGCTTCAATATACTTTTTTTCAGCTTCATCAAATTTATTAATTTCATAAAAACAAGTACCAATGTTAAAAATAGCCTCAACATAATCTGGTTTTATTTTAATTGCTCTTTGATAATACTCAATTGCATCTTCATAATTGCCAGTTAATTTGAAACAATTAGCTATGTTATTTGTAGCATTTAAAAAATCAGGCTTAATTTGTAAAATTTTTTTAAATACATTTAAAGCTTCATTAAAATGTTTAAGTCCCATTAAAGCAATACCTTTGTTATTTAGAGCATCGACATAATTAGGATTAATTTTTAAAACGTTTTCTAAAATATTAAGTGAAGTTTTATAATTTTTTTTAATATTTTCTATAGAAGCTAAATTATTGTTAGCAGTAATATTTTGAGGTTGAAATTTAATTATTTTTTTATAATCTAATTCCGCTCTCTCTAATTTTCCTTTAAGATGAAATTTAATTGCCCTGTTCAATAAAAAATTTAAATCCATAATTTTAGCCACTAAATAAATAGGTAAATATCCTATCTATCACAGTTGAATATATTAAAAACTCTGTTAAAACAATCCTCAGTTGAATATGAAAAATTGGAAAAAAAATAGTTGGAGAAAATATCCTGTTAAACACATACCAGAGTATCCTGATAAAAAAGAATTGGATGCAGTTCTGGATAAAATAGGAACTTTTCCACCATTAGTTTTTGCAGGAGAGACTAGACATTTAAAAGACCAACTTGCTGAAGTTGTGGATGGAAAAGCTTTTCTTCTTCAAGGTGGAGATTGTGCGGAAAGTTTTGCTGAATTCAATCCAGATAATATAAGAGACACATTTAAACTATTGTTACAGATGTCTTTAGTTTTAACGTATTCAGCCTCCCTACCGGTTGTAAAACTTGGAAGAATAGCTGGCCAATTTTCAAAACCGAGAAGTTCACCAGTTGAAACAAAAAATGGTTTAGAGCTTCCTAGTTATTTAGGAGACAACATTAACGGAATGGAATTTAATGAAAAAGCAAGAATTCCTGATCCTAAAAGATTATTTAAGGCTTATTCGCAGTCAGCTGCAACACTCAATCTTATAAGAGCTTTTTCAAAAGGAGGTTTTGCAGATTTAAACAAAGTACATTTATGGAATCTAGATTATATTAAAAAAAGTCCGCAAGCTAAAAAATTTAAAGACCTTGAAGATAAAATTGCTGATGCTATAGCTTTTATGAGAGCATGTGGGATTACATCGGATTTTAATAATAGACTATACACTGTTAATTTTTGGACATCACATGAAGCTTTATTATTACCTTTTGAAGAGTCTATGACAAGAACAGACTCTACTACCGGTGAGAACCATGATACTTCAGCTCATTTTGTTTGGATTGGAGATAGAACTAGACAATTAGATGGTGGACATGTTGAATTTTGTAGAGGAATAGAAAATCCAATTGGAATTAAATGTGGACCAACATTAAAAGCTGATGATCTAATTAATTTATGTAATAAAATTAACCCAAAAAATGAGAAAGGTAAGATTACTTTAATTTCAAGGTTTGGAGCAGATAATGTGTCAAAACATTTACCAAAACTTATTCGAGCAATTAAAAAAGAGGGACTTAATGTTATTTGGTCGTGTGACCCTTGTCATGGAAATACTATTCAAGCGGTTACAGGTTTTAAAACAAGACCTTTCAATAAAGTCTTGAAAGAAGTTAAAGATGTTTTTGCTTGTCATCAAAGTGAAGGAAGCTATGCAGGAGGTCTGCATATTGAGCTTACTGGTCAAAATGTAACAGAATGCATAGGAGGTGCTCAAAAAATATCTGAGCAAGATCTGTCGTCAAGATATCATACCCATTGTGACCCAAGATTAAATTCAAATCAGGCTTTAGAATTAGCTTTTTTGATATCAGATGAGATTAAAAAGAATAGCTCTTATTCAAAAAATGCAAATAGAGCGGCATCTTAAAACATTGCAAAATCATTAAAAATTAATATTTAACCAATATGAATTCATCTGAAAAAGTTAAATTTATTTCTAACTGGATTAAGGATTATGCAAATAATATGCCATCTAAAGCAGAGTCTTTAGTTATAGGTATCTCTGGAGGAATAGATTCCTCTGTATCAAGCACATTAAGTGCAATGACAGGTTTAAGAACAATTGTTTTATCCATGCCGATTAAGCAAAAATCTCACCAGCATGATTTAAGTTTAAAACATCAAGAATGGTTGGTAAAAAATTTTAAAAATGTTGAAGGACATACAGTTAATTTAGATGAACTATTTCTAGCTTTTAGTGCCAGTTTATCTAAATTTGATAACGAACACGGAATGGCAAATTCTAGAGCAAGGTTAAGAATGACAACTCTTTATCAGGTAGCTGCAGCTAATAAAGGCATTGTTGTGGGAACTGGAAATAAAGTCGAAGACTTTGGTGTAGGTTTTTATACTAAATATGGAGATGGTGGAGTTGATATCTCACCAATAGCAGACTGTAATAAAACCCAAATTTGGGAACTAGGAAAAGAACTCGGGATTCTTAAAGAAATAATTGAAGCTGCACCAACTGATGGTTTGTGGGATGATGGAAGAACTGATGAAGGCCAACTAGGATTAAAATATAAAGAATTAGAAGAGGCTATGGCCAATCCTAATTCTCCGAATCGATCTAAATACGAAACTATTAGAAAACAAAATATGCATAAAATGGAGCCAATTCCAGTATGCATAATTCCAAATTAATCAAATAGATTCACAAATCTATTTTTTAAGTATATTCCTAAAATCATGAGTAATGATATTTTTTTAACTAATAATCTGAGTAACAAAAAAGAAAAATTTGTTCCTATAGATGAAAAAAATATTAGGATGTATGTTTGTGGTCCGACTGTGTATGACGACCCTCATATTGGCAATGCAAGACCTATTGTTGTTTTTGATATTCTTTTTAAAATTTTTAAAAAAAAATACCCAAAAGTTACTTATGTTAGAAATATAACTGATGTTGATGATAAAATTATTACTTCATCAAAGGAAAAAAATATTTCAATTTCTGATTTGACCAATACTGTTATTAAGAGTTTTAATCAAGATTGTAATTACTTAAATTGTGATATCCCAACACATCAACCCAAAGCAACAGAGCATATTGATATAATGATTGAAATGATTTCTGATTTAATAAAAAAAGGATTTGCTTATGAGGAAAATCAGCATGTGTATTTTGAAGTAAATAAATTTAAAGATTATGGAAAACTTTCAAATAAAAAACTTGATGAATTAATTGCCGGTTCAAGAGTTGAAGTAAGTGATAATAAAAAAAATTCACAAGATTTTGTTCTATGGAAACCTTCTAAAGATGATGAACCTTCTTGGGAATCTCCTTGGGGCAAAGGAAGACCTGGTTGGCATTTAGAATGTTCTGCTATGTCAAAAAAGCTTCTCGGAAATGAGTTTGATATTCACGGAGGTGGTATAGACCTATTGTTCCCACATCATGAAAACGAAATTGCACAATCAAGATGTGCAAATGATACAAAAGTTTTTGCAAATTACTGGTTGCATAATGCATTTATAACAATGTCGAATGAAAAAATGGCTAAATCGCAAGGAAATATTTTAAAAATAAAGGATTTTAGAAATAATCTAAGTGGTCAAGTATTAAGATTAGCTTTAATGAGTGCACATTACAAACAACCATTAGATTGGAATGATAAACTTTTAAATGATTGTCAAAATACAATTAGTAAATGGTATAATGTTTACTCGTCTGATTATCACCAAGAAGAAGTTGATGATGAAATTCTAAAACCACTTTATGACGATTTAAATACACCAGGTTATATTGCTAACCTTCATAAATTGTATGAGAAAGCTCAAAAAGGTAATTCTACTGACAAAGCATTATTTAGATCTGCATGTAATTTTATTGGTTTATTGAATGAAACTAAAATCGAATGGTTAGAGTTTAAGAAAAATAAACTTTCAATAAATGAAGCTGAAATTTTAGATAAAATTGAGCAAAGAAATAAAGCTAGAAAGGATAAAAATTATAAAGAAGCTGATAAAATAAGAGATGAGCTTTTAGACAAAGGTGTTTTAATAGAAGATAAAGATGGTAAAACCACGTGGAAATATAAATGAGTAAAGATCAACTATATATATTTGACACCACTCTTAGAGATGGAGCACAAACTCAAGGTGTAGATTTTTCAATTGATGATAAAGAGAAAATATCAACTTCTCTAGATGAACTCGGTGTTGATTATATTGAAGGGGGTTGGCCTGGAGCAAACCCAACTGATACAGAATTTTTTAACAAAGATCATAATTTTAAATCAGCTAACTTAACTGCTTTTGGAATGACTAAGAAATCAGAACATAGTGCCGAAAATGACCCAATGTTGTCCTCTTTGATTAATTCAAAAAGTAAATCAGTTTGCTTGTTTGGAAAATCATGGGATTTTCAAGTTGACATAGCACTTGGTATTTCAAACGAGGAAAACCTAAACAATATTACTGAAAGTGCAAAACATATTGTTAAATCAGGAAAAGAATTTATGTTTGATGCTGAACATTTTTTTGATGGATATAAAGCAAATTCTGAATATGCACTTGCTTGCTTAAAATCTGCTTATGATAACGGAGCAAGATGGATTATTTTGTGTGATACAAATGGAGGAACACTTCCTCATGAAATTGAAAAAATTGTTTTAGAAGTTGCAAAACATATACCAGGAAAAAATTTAGGAATTCATGCTCATAATGATACAGAAAATGCTGTTGCAAATAGTTTAACAGCAGTTCAAGCTGGTGTGAGACAAATTCAAGGAACTATAAATGGATTGGGGGAAAGATGTGGAAATGCAAACTTAACATCTCTTATCCCAACGTTTTTTTTAAAAAAAGATTTTTATGAAAATTATAAACTTAATATTGAACGCGAAAATTTGAAAAATTTAACACAATGCTCAAGGTTGTTGGATGAATTACTTAATCGAAAACCTAATAAACACTTACCTTATGTTGGTGCATCTGCTTTTTCTCATAAAGGAGGAATGCATGTTTCTGCTGTTCAAAAAGATCCAAAAACTTATGAACACATAAATCCTGAGGAAGTAGGAAACTCGAGAAATATAGTTGTTTCAGACCAATCAGGGCAGTCTAATATTATGTCTAGATTAAATTCAATAGGTATAAAAGTTGAGAAAAATGATCCTAAAATAAAAAAACTTCTAGAAGAGGTAAAAGATAGAGAATTTATAGGATATAGTTACGATGGTGCAGATGCTTCTTTTGAATTACTTGCAAGAAGATTGATGGGTGACATACCAAGATATATTTCAATTAATGAATATGATGTTTCTGTTAAAAAAGATAAATCTGGAGAAATTATCTCATACGCTAAGGCTAAATTAGAGGTAGATGGCCAAAAGATATTATGTGAGGGAGAGGGTAATGGACCAGTTAATGCTTTAGATAACGCAATCAGAAAAAATGTAAATAAACTTGACAAGTATTCTGAATATTTAAAAGATTTAAGATTAGTCGATTATAAAGTAAGAATTTTAAATACAGGAACTGAGGCGGTAACTAGAGTTAGTATTGAAAGTACAGACTCTAAAGGATTAAATTGGTTTACAATAGGAGTCTCACCAAATATTATTGATGCATCCTTTAAAGCACTCATTGATAGTTTAGATTACAAACTATATAAAGATAAAGCTCCTGCTAGTCTTTAGGCATGAAGATTAAAAAGTTTTCTACCAAACCTTCAGATATCAATGAGAGAATTGGTGCAAAACCGGTTGTTTGTTATCCAAATAATAATATTGAAGAAAAAAACTTAAATATTTTACATTTGGCGAGAAAAAATTTGAGCAAAAAAAATGAAATAATAATTCCTCCAAGAGATGCTAAAACATTTCAAGTTAAAAAGGGCGAATTCTTTAAAATAGAAAGCGTCGAAGGACCTCAAGTAGGAGACTTAAACCTTTTTAATTTGGACAACTTAAATGAAAAATTTTATTCTGGGAAAACTAGAGCACTTTATGGAACACATCTTTCAGTAGGGGATAAAATGTTTAGTAGTTTTCCTTATCTTAGATCTTTAGCAACCATTACATGGGATACGTTAGATTGGTATGATTATGATAATGATGGCGGATCAGTACATGATGTAATTGGAACTAGGTGTGATCCTTATACTTCAAAACTTTTATCGGGTAATGACTATCATTATTGCTGTCATTCCAACTTAACTAGAGCATTAGTTAAAGAAAAAAAACTTAAAATTGATGAAGCTGAAAAAATAGTTCATGATGTTTTAAATGTTTTTATGTTAACTGGATTTACGAATGATACTAAACAGTATTTTATGAAGGCAAGTCCTGTAAGACCAGGTGATTACTTAGAATTTTTTGCAGAGACCGATTTATTAGGAGTTTTATCAGCTTGTCCTGGTGGAGATTGTGGATCTGAACATTCCTCCGATGTAGCAAAATGTTATCCATTAAAAGTGAGTATATGGCAAACAGATGAAAAATACTTAAAAGATTTAGATAAATCTGAAATTTCAAATTATGATAGAAGTCACGGAATAGACTAATTATGTCAAACAATAATATTTCATTTATTTTACATAAACCACAACTGTCAGAAAACATTGGTGCATGCGCAAGAGCTATTAAAAATTTTAATTTTCAAAAAATGATTGTTGTAGATCCTAAACCCATCTACCCCAATGATAAAATTTTAGCTACATCTGTGGGAGCAAAAAATATTATAAGTAAAAGTAAAAATTTCGATAATCTAGAGTCGGCTTTAAAAAATATTGATGTAGTAATTGCCACTTCTGCTAGGTTTAGAAATAAAAATATCAAACATATTCAATTAGAAGATTTAAAGAAGATTAATTACAAAAAAAAAGTTGCTTTTTTATTTGGATCTGAAGCTTCAGGACTTTCAAATAACGAAATAAGCTATGCAAATTATACTCTTCAGATACCAACTAACCCAGATTTTAAATCTCTTAACTTGTCTCACAGTTTAATTATAATTGCTCAATTTGTGCACAGCGTCATTAAATCAAAAATTTCTAGTTTTAAAAAATCTAAAAAAATAAAGTCAGCCTCAAAAAAAGATATATTATCAATGACTAACTTGTGTATTAATAATTTAAATGACATAGAGTTCTTCAAACCAAAAGAAAAGAAACCAATAATGCTTCAGAATTTAAGAAATATTTTTTATAGAATGGAATTATCCTCAAAAGAAACACGTATTTTGTCTAGTATATTTTCAAGTTTGGGTAAAAAAGAAAAAAAAATTTAATTAAGTATATTTGTTGAATTAAGTTATTAAATCCTTTAGAGTTATTATTCATGCTAAAAATAAGTTCATCAATATTAATTTTACTTTTTTTGACATCATGCGCAACTATAGTCAACGATGCTGAGGTTCCTGTAACACTTTCGTTTAGTGATGGAAGTTCTGGAAGTTGCAATCTTTCAAATAAAAGAGCTCAATACCAAGTTGATGTACCTGGAACACACAGAGTTAGACGTTCAGATGATGCTTTGAAATATAATTGTAAGACAGATGGAGGTAAAACTGCATTTGGAAGTATTCCTAGTGAGATGGAAGGTGCAAAACTTGCGGGTAGTGTCGTTTTTTTTGATTTAGGCATAACTGACTCAATTACAGACAAACATAGAACTTATACTCCTAACTTTACTATTCCAGTTAGATAAAATTATATCGTAAAGGGTTTTAATTTAAGATAAATCGTCGATTGACAAAATAATGAGTAGGTTTATAACCCCCACTATTAAATGACTAAAAGATTAAACTCTAAACATAAGGTAGATAGAAGACTAAAGGTTAACCTTTGGGGTAGACCGAAAAGTCCATTTAATACCAGAGCCTACGGACCAGGACAACATGGTCAAACTAGATCATCTAAACCTTCAGATTATGGAATTCAGTTACAAGCCAAGCAAAAGCTGAAAGCTTACTATGGTAATATTAACGAGAGGCAGTTTAGAAATATTTATAAAAAAGCTGTAATGCTTAAAGGTGATACAGGCGAAAATTTAATAGGTTTACTTGAAAGAAGATTAGATGCGGTAATTTACAGAGCAAAATTTGCAACAACAATATTTTCAGCTAGACAACTAATTAACCATGGACATGTTAAAGTTAATGATAAAAAAGTTAATATTGGAAGTTATTTGGTTAAAGAAGAAGATTCAATAGAGATAAGAGATAAATCGAAACAATTAGCAATTGTTGATATAGCATTAGCAAACAAGGAAAGAGAAACTCCTGAATACATTCAAATGGATGAAAAAAATAAAAAGCTTAAGTTTGTAAGAACTCCAAAATTTGAAGAAGTTCCTTATCCAATTGTTATGGAGCCTAACCTAGTTATTGAATATTATTCTAGATAATTAGTTTTTAGCCTTAAAATTTATATTTTTACTTTCAAGAAGTTTAGCAAGTTCACCACTTTCAAACATTTCTTTTATAATGTCACATCCACCTACAAATTCATTTTTAACATATAGTTGAGGGATAGTTGGCCAATCACTATAAACTTTTATACCTTCTCTAAGTTTCTGATCTGCTAAAACATTTACACCTTTAAAATTTACTTCCATTACTTTTAAAATATTAGATGTAGCCATTGAGAAACCACATTGAGGTGCATCAGGTGTACCTTTCATGAATAAGCAAACTTCATTATTTTCAATTTCTTTTTTAATTAAATCATTCGTTTCCTGGTCCATTTTAGTTTTCCTTTGTTTTGATTGCTAAAGCATGTAATTCATTACCCATTCTGCCTTTTAATGAATTGTAAACCATTTTATGTTGTTCAATTTTACTTTTTCCTGAAAATTGAGATGAGGTTATAGTCGCAGAATAATGGTTTCCATCACCGGCTAAATCTTGTATTTCAACAACAGCATCAGGCATTGCCTCTTTAATTAAACTCTCAATTTCGTTTAAATTCATTGCCATCAGTTACTCATATATTCTTTTAACCACTTTGTATTAAACCCTTTTAGTTCGTCAATTGTAACTTTTGTCTTTTCGTTCAAAAATAGCATATTTTCATTGATTGTTCCAAGCTCATCATAATGAACTGCATTTTTATTTAATATATTTAGGACTTTTTTTTGGTCTTTTTTGTTGATTTCAACAATGTATCTACCTTGATCTTCCCCAAAGAAATATTCAAGCTCACTGATTAAATATTTTGGTTTTTTAAGATTAATACCTTTATTACCTTTAATACACATTTTTGAGACTGCTGTAATTATTCCACCTAAAGAAACATCATGGGCACTTTTAATTAAATTATTGTCAATTAACTTTAACAGTGTTTCTCCATTATTTTTTTCGTTAAATAGATTTATTTCTGGTGGAGGACCATTTTTTTCATCCAATATAACTCTTGCAAACAAACTTTGATCAATATGGCCTTCTGTTTTACCAATAACTATCACAACATTATCAATTTCTTTAAAATCCATAGTGATCATTTTTGTATAATCATTAATTAATCCAACACCACCTATAGATGGAGTGGGTTTGATACCTTGATCTTTTGTTTGATTATAGAAAGAAACATTTCCAGACACGACAGGAAATTTTAAATAAGAGCTTGCTTCTCCAATCCCTTGAACACATTCAACAAACTCCCCCATGTTCTCCTCGTTTTCAGGACTTCCAAAATTTAAACAATTTGTAATAGCAATAGGTTTTGCTCCAACAGATATTAAATTTCTAAAACTTTCACATACTACTTGTTGTCCTCCAGTAAGAGGATGAGCCCAACAATACACTGCTGACGAGTCTACAGTTGCTGCAACTGCTTTATTGGTGCCATGAACTCTCACTACACCAGAGTCTCCACCAGGCTTTTGAATGGTATCTCCCATCACTGTATGATCAAACTGTTGCCAAATCCATTCTTTACTAGAAATATTTGGATTAGATAAAATTTTTTTTAGAACCTCAATTATTTTTAAATTATTTATATCATCCTTGTTAATTTTATTTTTCTTAGGAAGTTTAGCTTTTTTCCATTTTCGATCATACATTGGTGAATTTTCAACAAGAGTATTTACTGGTATGTCAGCAACTTTTTCACTATCAAAATAAAGTTCAATTTTTTTTGTTTTAGTAGTTTTTCCAATAACAGCAAAATCTAAATTCCATTTATCAAATATTTCTTTAGCTTGGTCTTCTTTTCCATTTTCTAAAACAATCAACATTCTTTCCTGACTTTCAGAAAGCATGATTTCATAAGGAGTCATTTTTGATTCCCTACACGGCACTTTATTTAAATTAATTTCTATTCCAAGATTTCCTTTCGAAGCCATTTCAATACTTGAAGAAGTAAGACCTGCTGCTCCCATATCTTGGATTGCTATAATTGAGTCTCCTGCCATTAATTCTAGACATGCTTCTAGCAAAAGCTTTTCTGTAAATGGATCGCCGACTTGTACGGTTGGTTTTTTTTCCTCAATTTTTTCATCAAAACCAGCAGAAGCCATACTTGCTCCATGAATACCATCACGACCTGTTTTAGATCCAACGTATATTACAGGTTTATTTAAACCAGCTGCTTTAGAATAAAAAATCTTGTCTTTCTTTACTAAACCCAATGTCATTGCGTTAACAAGAATATTTCCATTATACGAACTATCAAAACTTGTTTGTCCTGCAATTGTTGGAACACCCATACAGTTACCGTATCCTCCAATTCCATGAACAACACCTCTTAATAGATTTTTGGTTTTTTTATGCTGAGTTGAACCAAAGTGTATTGAGTTTAAATTTGCTATTGGTCTTGCCCCCATCGTAAACACATCTCTCATTATTCCGCCAACTCCTGTGGCAGCACCTTGATAAGGTTCAATGAAAGAAGGGTGGTTATGACTTTCAATTTTAAAGACAATTGCATCATTATCTCCAATATCAATTACCCCAGCATTTTCACCAGGTCCTTGAATAACTTGTTTACCTTTAGTTGGTAATTTTTTTAAGTGAAGCCTTGAAGATTTATAAGAGCAGTGTTCATTCCACATCGCAGAAAATATTCCCAATTCTGTAATGTTAGGAATTCTATTTAAAAGTTCACAGATTTTTTTATACTCATCTTTTTTTAATCCATGATCGATAGCTACTTTCTCGTTAACAATCATTTTAAATTATTAATTAAGTTTTTAAGAAAAAGAGAGCCATCTTCGCCTGACAGATAGGGGTCGATCATTCGTTCAGGATGAGGCATCATTCCTAGAACATTTTTCTCTTTATTAAAAATTCCTGCAATATTATTTACAGATCCATTTGGATTAAATGTATCTTTAATTTCACCACTTTGGTCACAGTAATTTATTGCAACTTGAGCATTATCTTCAATTTCTTTTAATTGATCACTTGTACAAAAATAATTACCTTCATTATGTGCGATGTGAAGCTCTAATACGTTATTGTTAATGTTTTTAAAATAAGCATTATCTTTGTTGTTAATTTTAACAAAAACATTTTTACAAATAAATTCTAAGTATTTGTTTCTCAACAAAACACCAGGGACCAATCCAGCTTCAACTAAAATTTGAAAACCATTACAAATACCCATTACCATTCCACCAGAATTTGCAAAATTGATTACTGATTGCATAATCTTAGATTTAGAAGCCATGCTCCCACATCTTAAATAATCGCCATATGAAAAACCACCAGGTAAAACTACTAAATCACTTTTTGGCAACTCAACATCTTGATGCCAAACCATTTTATTTTTAAAACCAAATTTTTTTAAAGCAACATCCATGTCCCTGTCACAATTAGAACCAGGGAATGTAATAACTGATGATTTCATGAATTATTATGCATCGATAATTTTGTAATTTTCTATTACAAGATTAGCTAAAAGTTTTTTGCACATTTCTTCAACTTTATCTTTTGCCTTTTTAGGATCAGTTTCTTTAGCGTCAATTTCAAAATATTTACCTTGTCTTACTTCATTTACATCATTAAATCCCATACCATCGAGTGCTTGATGAATAACTTTACCCTGAGGATCCAAAACATCTTTTTTAAGTGTAATAATTACTGATATTTTCATTTACGCTTTCTTTTTACTGAAGATAGTTTTGTTACATTTACTGCACTTAAGTTTGATTGTTCATGAAGGATACCAAGTCTTTTAGCAACTTCAGTGTAGGCTGGAATTAGATCTCCTAGATCTTTTCTAAACCTATCTTTATCTAATTTTTTATCAGTTAAACTGTCCCATAACCTGCAAGTATCAGGGCTTATTTCGTCAGCTAAAATAACATCTTTTTTTCCATTAGCATCTAGTCTTCCAAATTCTAACTTAAAGTCTATTAGTTTAATTCCTACTCCTCTAAACATTCCAATCATAAAATCATTAATTCTTAATATCATTTTTTTTACTTTATCTATTTCTTTTTTTGATGCCCAATCAAAAGCTAGTATATGTTCCTCAGCAATAAGTGGATCTCCAAGTTTGTCATCTTTTAAACAATATTCAATTAAAGGCTCTTTTAAAACAGTTCCATCTTCAATTCCAAGACGTTTTGTTAAAGATCCTGTTGCAACATTTCTTACAATAAATTCAATAGGAATTATCTCAACAAGTTTAACAACTTGCTCACGCATGTTTAATCTTTTAACTAAATGATTTTTGATACCTATTTGTGAAAGGCTTGAAAGTATATGTTCAGAAATTCTATTGTTTAAAACACCTTTTCCTTCAATGGTAGATTTTTTTTGATTATTAAAAGCTGTAGCATCATCTTTAAAATATTGAATTACTAAATCTTTATCTGTTGTAGCATAAATAATTTTAGCTTTTCCTTCGTATAATTTTTTCCCTTTTTTCATTATTTAAAAACTCTTCTAAAGATTAAATTTACATTTTTAAAATGTTTAGAGTAACTGAAAATAGATTTTAGTCTTTTTTGAGAAATTTTAGTCATGATAAATTTATCCTCTAAAAGAACATCGTATAAATTTAGATTTTCTTCAAAACACTTTTTTGCATAGCTCTGAACCATTTTATATGATTTTTCTCTGCTTAATCCTGATTTTGTTAATTCCAACATTACTTCTTGTGAAAAAATTAAACCTTTAGTTATATTCAAATTTTCAAGCATTTTTTTTGGATAGACAATCATATTATCTAAAATATTTTTAAGTCTTACCAAAGCAAAGTCAGTTGTGATATTTGCATCTGGACCAATATTTCTTTCCACACTTGAATGAGAAATATCTCTTTCATGCCATAGTGCAATATTTTCCAATGCAGGTACAACTGCACTTCTCACCATTCTTGCAAGTCCAGTTAGATTTTCACTTAAAATAGGATTTTTTTTGTGAGGCATTGCTGAGGAGCCTTTTTGTTTTTTTGAAAAATATTCCTGCAATTCATAAACCTCTGTTCTCTGCAGGTGTCTAATTTCAATAGCCACCCTCTCTATTGAGCCTGCTATAATTCCTAAAACTGAAAAATAAAATGCATGTCTGTCTCTTGGTATAACTTGCGTTGAAATTGGCTCAACTTTTAAACCTAATTTTTTTGCGACGTATTTTTCAACATTAGGATTGATGTTGGCAAATGTTCCAACAGCTCCTGAAATTGCACAAGTTGAAACCTCATCTATTGCTTCAGATAATCTTTTTTTATTTCTTTTAAATTCTTCGTAAAATGAAGCTAATTTTAAGCCAAAAGTAATTGGCTCTGCGTGAATACCATGACTACGTCCCATGCATGGAGTTAATTTATATTTTTTAGCCTGTCTTTTAAGTACTTTTAAAATTTGATCGATATCTTTTAAAATGATTTTCCCTGATTGGACCAATTGAATATTAAAACTAGTATCCAAAACATCAGAAGAAGTCATCCCTTGGTGAAGATATCTAGCTTTAATTCCAGCTTTTTCAGTAACAGATGTTAGAAATGCAATCACATCGTGTTTAACTTCAGTCTCTATTTTATGAATTCTTGTGACATTAATTTTAGTTTTTTTTCTTACAACTGATGCAACACCTCTTGGAATCTGTCCAAGTTTTTCCATTGCTTCTGCTGCAGCAATTTCAACATCTAACCAAATTTTATATTTATTTTCCTCTGACCAAATGTCAGTTAATTGTTTACGCGAGTATCTCTTAATCATTAATTATAAGTATGGAGGCTTTAAATAACCTTTAGCAGATTCTGTAAAGATTTCATAACCATTTTCAGTAATTCCTAGCGTATGTTCAAATTGAGCTGATAAAGATTTATCTTTTGTAACTGCTGTCCAGCCATCATTTAACATCTTAACATCATATTTTCCCGAATTGATCATAGGTTCAATAGTAAATGTCATTCCAGGTCTCAGTTCCATTCCTGTATTTTTACTTCCATAATGTAAAATATTGGGAGCTTCATGAAAAGTTGTACTTATTCCGTGACCACAAAAATCTCGAACTACGGAAAAACCTTTCTCTTCAACAAATGATTGAATTGTATATCCAATATCACCTAATTTTATTCCAGGTTTTAAAATTTTAATTGCTCTCATCATAGACTCATGTGTTGTATCAATTAGATTATTTAACTTTATTGGTGTTTTTCCAATACAAAACATCCTACTTGTATCGCCATAATGCTCATCAACTATTGCAGTAACATCCACATTAACAGCATCACCATCTTTTAAAATTCTATCCGAGGGAATTCCATGACAAACAACATGATTTAAAGATGTGCAGAGTGATTTAGTAAAACCTCTATAGTAAAGTGGAGCAGAGTAACCTCCATTATCTCTTATAAATTCATATCCTAACTTATCAATATAGTCTGTACTTACACCCTCCTTAATATTTTCTGTTAACATATCTAAAGTTCTCGCTGCAAGATTACCCGCAACTTTCATCTTTTCAAATTTTTCTTTATAATTGCTCATCAAGTATTTTTAGTTTTTTATCTATAAAAATTTTTTTCGAACTTATATTGCATCTGTAAGCTAAAAAATTTACTCCTGCATTTTTAGCTAGTAGATAATTTCTATAATACTGTTCATCTATATCTTTAGCTATTTTAAAATATTTCATATTTTGAATTTGAACTAAAAATAATAGATATGTTTTATAGCCTTTTTTTATGGCATCAATAAGTGTTAATAAATGTTTTGATCCTCTTGATGTTATAGCATCAGGAAATTCTGCAGTGTTTTCGTCTCTAAATAAAGTCACATTTTTAACCTCTACAAAGCTTTTTTGACTGTTTTTTTCCAACAAAAAATCAAATCTGGTCTCTTTATTAAAAAATACTTCTGGTTTAATAACATCATTATTTTTAAGCTCATCAATCAGGTTGTTTTCTAAACCATGCTGTACAATTCTATTAGCCATGTGAGTGTTAACTCCAACTAAATTTTTTCTCGAATTTATAATCTCGAGCCCAAATTTTAGTTTTCTTTTAGGATCATTATTTGGAAGTAAATAAACATCATTGCCCTCATCTAATAGGCCTTTCATTGAACCTGTATTAGGACAATGAGCTGTTACAGTTTCCTTTTGTAACTTAACATCAGTAAAAAATCTTTTATATCGTTTGATTAATTTGCCTTTTATTAAAGACTTGGTAAATTCCATCCTTAAATTATATATATAAAATGACAAAAAAAACAAAAGTTAATGCAGCAATTTTAATTATAGGTAATGAAATTTTATCAGGCAGAACTCAAGACACCAACACTTCAACCATAGCAGTTTGGCTAAACTCAATCGGCGTCAAAGTAGAGGAGGTTAGAGTTATTCCAGATGTTGAAAAAACAATTATAGATACATTAAATTTATTAAAATCTACTTATGATTATGTTTTTACAACTGGAGGTATAGGTCCCACTCACGATGATATCACAGCTGAATCGGTTTCAAAAACTTTTGGGATTAAATATGAAATTCATAAAGAAGCTTTTAAAATTTTAGAGGCATACTACAAACCAGGTGAATTTAACGAAGGTCGACAGAAAATGTGCTGGATGCCTGAAAACGCAAATTTAATTTTAAACCCAACAAGTGGTGCCCCTGGATTTAATATTGAAAATGTTTTTTGTTTACCTGGTGTCCCATCTATTCTTAAATCGATGTTAGGTGGTTTAACAAACACTATAGTTGGTGGAGAGCCGATTAAAAGTCACACAATAAGTTTAAGAACTGTTGAGAGTGAAATAGCAAACTCTCTAACAAAAGTACAAAATGACAATCAAGATGTTGAAATAGGTAGCTATCCTTTTTTCCACGCCGGAAAATTAGGTGTTTCAATTGTAATTAGGTCTGAAGATCAATCAAAAATAGATATTTGCAATTCACAAATTTTAAAATTTGTTAATGCAAAGAAAATTGAAGTTGTTAAGAGATAATGCTTTATTTTGCTTATGGAAGTAATTTAAATCACTTTCAAATGAAACGTAGATGTAAAGATAGTATTTTTTTAAAAAAAATAAATTTAAAAAATTTTAGATTAAACTTTAGAAGCAAATATAGGGCTGCAGATATTGAACCAAAGAAAAACTCGATAGTTCCAGGTGGGTTATTTGAAATTTCAAACAGTGATGAAAAAAAATTAGATATTTATGAAGATTATCCAATACTTTATAAAAAGTATTATTTTAATTATTATGGAAAAAAAATTATGACGTATACTATGGTTAAAAAATCACCATTTATGTTCCCAACGGATAGATATCTCAATATTGTAAAAAAAGGCTATAAAGACTGTAACCTTGATAAAAGATTTTTAATTAAAGCACTTAATCAAAAATAAATTGCTAAAACTTAATAATAATTCCAAAAAACTATTACTTTTACAACGCAATGAGCTCTTAACAGAAAGACAAAAGTGGACTAGAAAAAAATTTGGAAGATATATTTTTACTAATTTTTTTATTAACTTCAATCAAGCTAAGGATATTGAGTTAAATGTAGAAAATTTGTTTGAAAATGAAATAGAAACAT
>CACHCH010000007.1 GCA_902578255.1 uncultured Pelagibacteraceae bacterium | reverse complement strand
TTTTGAAATGATCTCAGTGACTTCACTATTTTTAATTATATCAATTCTTTCTTCGAACATAAGTTTTTCTAAACCTTTAATAATATTTCCTGTGCCCCCCATAGAATAATGGATCCCCCATTTTTTCTCTAAGTAAAGAATTAGCCCATAAATTGAAGTAGTGGTGAATGGATTACCTCCTACCAAGAGTGGATGCATACTGAGCATTCTTCTTAATTTCTCATTTTTTATGAATGAAGATACTAATGAGTAAACTGATTTATAGCTTTTGAGTTTAAGGAGTGCTGGAAGTTGTTGCATCATTACAAAAGGTTTGTCAAAAGGAACATCTGCTAACTCTGTAAACCCTTTATCAAAAATCTTTTTGGTAAAACTTACTAATTTTTGATAACCTTCAACATCATCTTTGCTTATATCCTCTATTTGTTTAACCATATTAGCTTCATCACCAGAATAATTAAATTTAGATTTATCCTCAAAAATAAATTGGTACCAAATTTTAAGAGGAGATAACTCAATGTAGTTTTTTGGATCCTTTTTAAATAATTCAAACAACTCATTAATTAAGTAAGGTGCAGTAATTACAGTTGGGCCGCCATCAAATATAAAACCATTTTTCTTAAACACTCTGGCTCTACCACCAAGATCAGGATGTTTTTCAATTAATTTAACTTGATGTCCTTTTGCCTTTAGGCGCAAAGCTGCAGCAATTCCTCCAAATCCAGATCCAATCACTATAGAATTCATATTAATAATTTATAGTTTTTTTAGGAAATTGTAAGTGTATTATGAGCTAATTTTTTTTAGCTGCTGTTTAGTCTCATCTAAATTTTTTTGAAATACAGCATCGAGTTTTGATTTATCTACTGATGTGGATATAATTTTTTTAACTGAGTCCACTGCTATTTTAATTGAAGCATCTTTTATCTCTTTTATAGCTGCTTCTTTCATTTGACTTATTTTATTTCCAGCAAGATTTTTTTTGATCTCAGAAGATTTATGGAATTTATTGTTCAATTCTATTACCAATCTATCCGAGTCTTTTTTTGCTTGATCTAAAATGTCATTACTAACCGTTTGAGCGGTATCTAATTTTTTTTGTGCATTATCTAGTAAATTTTTTGCTTCAGTTCTTAATTTTTCACTCTCATTAATTTCATTTTTAATATCAGAGATCATTTTATCTAAAATTTGAGAAACTTTTTGTGGAATTTTTAAATAAATTAAAGCACTAAAAAAGATTACAAATGATACTGCTACCCAAAATGTTGCATCAATTGCCATAGTATTTATCCCCATTTCTTTTCGATAGATCATCAACAATTGCAGATATGCTGCTACTGTTTACGCCAGAACCAATTAACTTTTCTAAAAGCTCTGAAGAAGTCTCAATTGCTATTTTATTTATTTTATCTGGAGCGCTAACTCTTAAAACTTCTATTTCTTTTTCAGCTTTATTAATTTCATCATCAATTTGCTGATCTAAGACTTCTTTTTTAGCCATTATATCTTTTAGCACCTTTTCTCTTGTTTGATTAAACATAGTTTTAGCCTCACTCTTGCTCTTTAATATAATTTCATCATATTCCTTAAGCTTGGCCTCACTATCTTCTCTTTGTTTTTCTGCGGCCTCAATATTTTCTAAAATTTGAGATTTTCTCGACTCTAAATTGTTACTAATTTTTGGCAGTATGAATTTTGACAAAACAACATACATAGTTCCAAAAGTAAGTATTAACCAAAAAATTTGAGAAATCCAAAACTCAGGATTTAATTGAGGCATACCTCCGCTTTCAGCTGCAAAAGCTCCTTTAAAAAATAAGAAGCCAAAAAATATCGACTGAAAAAATATTTTTTTAATCATTAATTTAAAACGCAAATAAAATGATTAATGCAACTACTAATCCAAATAATCCTGTAGCTTCCGCTAGAGCGAAACCTAAAAGCAAATTAGGAAACTGTTTTTGTGCTGCCGATGGATTTCTCATCGCTCCAGACAAATAATTTCCAAAAATTATTCCAATACCTACACCGGCACCCGCTAAAGCAATTGCTGCTAAACCAGCTCCGATCATTTTTGCTGCTTCTAATTCCATTATTTCCTCCTTTGTTAATTAATGGTGTAAATTTAATGCATCATTTAAATAGATGCAGGTTAAGATTGCAAAAACATAAGCTTGAAGAAAAGCAACTAATATCTCTAAACCTGTTAATGCAACCGAAAAACTCAGTGGAAGCCAACCACCGACTAATCCAAGACTTATCACAAAACCTCCAAAAACTTTCATCATTGTGTGACCAGCCATCATATTTGCAAATAATCGAACTGACAAACTTATTGGTCTACTTAAATATGATATAATTTCTATTACTACTATCAAGGGTAGTAGCACAGCTGGTACACCACTAGGTACAAATAATTTTAGATAACCAAATCCATGTTTGATAAAGCCAATAATTGTCACTCCAATAAAAATAAATGACGCCAAAATAAATGTAACGATTATATGACTAGTTACAGTAAATGTGTAAGGGATCATGCCAAACATGTTACAAAATAGAACAAACATGAATAAAGAAAATATAAACGCAAAGTAGGGTTTTGCTTTTGATCCGGCTGTATCACTTATCATTTTTGCAACAAATGTATAACTAAGCTCTGCTAGTAGTTGCATTTTATTTGGTAAAACGGAATTTCTTTTTGAGCCAAAGTTAAACACAAGTAAAATCGAAACTGTGCTAATAATCATGAACAAACTTGCGTTAGTAAAAGATATATCAAATGCTCCAACTTTTATTTCAGGTCCAATTCGATAAACATCGAATTGAGACATAGGGTTTGCCGCCATAAGTATTTATTTTTGCATATTTTTTGCAGATCTAATTACATTGGTTATTCCAGCAATTACTCCCACAAAAAAAAATATTAATATAAACCAGGGTTTAGTACCAAAGGTCTTGTCAAAAATAAACCCAATAATTGTCCCTACAGCAACTGCAGCGACTAGTTCAGTGCTTAATTTAAAGGCTATTCCAATAGGTGAGGGATTATTTTTTTTATTAAAAAGATTTCTCTTCGAGACCTTGTTTTTTGCAATCTCTAGGCGAGTTTTTAATGGATCTTTTCGCATTTGTATAGTTTAGGCAACCATACTCTCTGCTTTTTGTAAATCAACTGCAACTAACTGACTAATACCTTTTTGAGGCATAGTTACCCCGTATAATCTATTCATTTTAGACATGGTTAAAGCATGATGAGTTACAATGATAAATTTAGTATTTGTTATTTTAGTCAACTCTTCAAGTAGACTGCAAAATCTTGTTACATTTGCGTCATCCAGTGGAGCATCAACCTCATCCAAAACACAAATTGGTGAAGGGTTAGTTAAAAATACTGCAAAAATCAATGAAAGTGCAGTTAGTGCTTGTTCTCCCCCAGATAATAAAGTTATTGATTGTAATCTTTTTCCAGGAGGGCTTACCAACATCTCTAATCCAGCCTCAAGAGGATCATCAGAGTCAACTAATTCTAATTTTGCATTACCTCCATTAAACAATTTTGTATAGACCTCATTAAACTTCCTATTAACTTTCTCGAAAGCCTCTATTAATCTTTCACGTCCCTTTTGATTAAGTTCATTTATGCTATCTTTTAATTTTACAATAGCTGTTACTAAATCTGCTCGGTCTTGCTCCATTTTTTTAATCTCTTCCTCATATTTATTAGTTTCTTCGTCTGCTTTTAAATTTACAGAGCCAAACCTTTCTCTTTCTTGCTTTTTTTTATCCAACGCATCTTCTTGATCAACAGCGTTGGGCAGCTCATCAACGCCATTTAAATTTGAATTTTCTAAAATGTTTTCTTCATTAAGATTAAGTTCAGAACTTATACGGTCTAATAAATCTCCTTTTCTTTTTTGAAGACCTTCAATAGTTGCACCTGAACTAGCTTTTCTCTCTCTGATTTGTATTGATTGCTCTTGAATTTCATCTAATTCACCTCTTAAAGTTTCAATTTTTTTATCAGTTTCATCAATAATTAATTCGTTATCAATTTTTTCCTTATCAGAAATTCTCAAATTTTCTGAAATTTGACCTTTCCGTTCAGCCTGAACTCTTGGTTGATTTTCTAAATCATTCAATTGAGATGACAATTTATTTTTTCTTTCACTAAGTTCTAAAACCATTTTCTCTGAATTTGATAATAAATTTTTCCAACTTTCAATTTCAGTTTCAATGGTTTTAATTCTTTCATTTCTTTTTATAGATTCATTTTTGATAGATTGATTTTTACTATAAGCATCAGCATATTTTTCTTGCAGTAATTTTATATTTTGGGATTTTTCATTAACACTTAATAATTCATTCCTAGATTTGTCATCTTTTAGGTCATTTAAAAAATTATTAAGCTCTATGTTACATCTATCTAGTAAAGTAAATGCCTGATTAATTTCATTACTATCAATTAATTCTTTAGCCCTTAAAATTGAATTTTGGACATTTTTAATTGTGTCCAAGCTAATATTGATTGCCTGTTCAGCAAAGTTATTTACAACATCATCAACAGCTTTTTGCTCATCTTTTAATCTATCTTTTGCCATCTCGAGCTCTTCATTAGAAAGTTTTTCTGTTTCAAAATATTTAGAGTCTGTCTCTATCAAATCTGATTTTTCTTCTTTTAGCCGTTTTTCATTAGAATTAGCGTCGATAATTATTCCTTTTTCTCTGGCGATATCATCATCAAGAGTTTGAATTGACTTTTTAATAGTTTCAATTTCATCTTGGATTCTTGTATTTTCTTCATCTAAACTTTGAAGCTCAAGATTAAGTCTTTGAATTCTTGATAAATTTTCTATATTTTTTTCTCTAAGTGGCGAAACCTTATCAGTTGAAAGCTTAATTAAGCCTTCTAGCTCTGATATTTTAGTATTAAATCCATCAACTTCGCCTTCAGCTTCGTTATTTATTTCTTTTTCTATCCTTATTTCTTTGTCTATCTCAATTAATTTTAAATAATATAAACCAGCTTCTATTTTTTTTATTTCTTCAGAGATAAGTTTGTATTTTGTAGCTTCCTCCGCCTGTTTTTGAAGATTTGCTAATTGCTTTTCTTGTTGCCTTCTAAGCTCATCAGCTCTTTTTAGATTGTTTTCTGCAGCACCCAATCTTAATTCAGCTTCATGTCTTCTCACATGCAGCCCAGAAATACCTGCAGCTTCCTCCAAAATTGCTCTTCGATCTGTAGGTTTTGCTGTGACTAAAGCTCCAATTCTTCCCTGACTAATCATTGATGGAGAATGTGCACCAGTAGATAGATCAGCAAAAAACATTTGAGTATCTCTAGCTCGTACTTCTTTACCGTTAATATAAAATTTAGAGCCTTTATCTTTTTCTATTTTTCTTCTAATTTGAATTTGATCATGCTCCCGATATTGAAGTGGACCTTCTTTATCTTTATTTTCAACTTCTATCGTAACCTCAGCAATATTCTTAGACGCTTTATTTGAGGTACCTGAAAAAATTACATCCTCCATTCCAGATCCACGCATACTTTTTGCAGATGTTTCACCCATTGCCCATCTTAAAGATTCAACAATATTGGATTTTCCACACCCGTTAGGTCCAACAATCCCAGTTAAGCCATCTTCAATTAAAAAGTCAGCTTTTTCTGCAAAAGATTTAAATCCATTCAACTGGATTTTTTTAAACTCCATGCATTAACTTATATCAGTTTTTCAAGAGCTTTTTTTAAATTTTTGTAATTTAAGGTTTTATCAAACTTTTCGTTATTAATTATTATCGTAGGGGTAGCATTTACTTTGAAGTTTTTAGCTCCATCGATTCGGTCATTTAATACATAATCTTCAATTTGCTTGTTGTTAATACAGCTTTCAAAATCAATATTGAAACCTTGTGTTGATAAAAATTTTTTTAGATTAATATTTGCTTCCTCAACCGAACTTCCTTTTACCCACTTTTGTTGATTAGCATATAAACTTTCCAATATCTCTGCGTTCCCATCATTTTTACATTGGGCAACTTTTGATGCATTAAAAGCAGCAATATCTAGAGGAAAATGCCTAAATTCAATTTTAGCCAAACCTGTATCTAAATATTCTTTTTTTAATAAAGGATAAACATCTTTATGAAAGTTAGCACAATGGCTACAAGTCAAAGATTCAAAAGCAATAATAGATATTTTTGCACTCTTATTTCCTACAAGAATTCTTTTAATTTCGTTAGCTTGGGTACTTAAAGCATTGAAGAAAAAAAATATTGAAATTATTAAAATTTTTTTCATTTTTTTTTAAACACTTTAGTTAGTTCTAATAATGATTGTTTAATTTTTTCATTTTTAACATCGCTGATTTTGTCTTTATATCTATTTATTGTCACATTTTTCTCATTAATTTCAAGTTTAGGAGAAACTTTTTGTTCATCATCAAAACTAACGAATTTAAGTTTCTCAACAACTTCATAACCAAAATAAGCATTCATCTTATTTAAAATATCTTTTTTAGAATATTCTATGTCAACTTCGTGGCCTCTTTTGACCATTATCACTAATGTACTTGCACCAAATTTATTTGAACTTTTAAATGTTTTTGGATAGCAGCACTTAAATAACTCTTCACCTACAAGGTATTTCCAATTACTCAGGGTTTCTGAATAAATGTGACCTTTTTTATTAATAATCCTTTTTACATTTTTTGGCAAAGTGTCTTTGAAAGATCTTAAGCCTTGAATGGAGACATTTCTCTGCTTAGTATTATTTTTAAATTGCATATGAAAGATCAAATAATAACAAATAAAATTCTTAATTGGTATGACATAAATAAGCGAGTTTTACCCTGGAGAAAAAAAGTCTCTGATAAAAAAAAGCAATATTACACATTAGTTAGTGAATTTATGTTACAGCAAACTCAGGTAGCAACAGTAATCCCTTACTTTAATAGATTTATTAAAAATATCCCTGACTTAGAGACTTTAGCAAATTTCGAAAACCAAAAACTGATTAAGCTTTGGGAGGGGCTTGGCTATTATTCTAGGGTTAGAAACTTAAAAAAAACTGCTTTATTAGTTATTAAAAAATTTGATAAAAAACTTCCAAGAAACTATTCAGATTTAAAATCTCTTCCAGGAATTGGTGATTACACTGCGAGCGCAATATCAGCTATAGCTTTTAATAAACGCATTATCCCTTTAGATGGAAACATTGAAAGAGTTCTTAAAAGATATTTATATTTAAAAAAAAAAAATGAAGTTAATAAAGAGAACTTAATTGAGAAAAAAAAAATCTTTGGATATTCGAATAGAGCAAGTGATTATGCTCAAGCCTTAATGGAACTAGGAGCTTTAATCTGTAAACCAAATAATCCTCATTGTGAACAATGTCCAATTTCAAATAACTGTATTGCTTTAAAAAAAAAAGATTTTCTACTTAATAAAATTAAAAAAAAGAATATCAATAAATATTATTTACTAAAAGTATATAAAGATAAAAATAAATATCTTTTGATTAAAAATACTAAATTTAATTTTTTGAAAAGATTTAGTATTTTTCCCATGCAAGAACTATCAAAGCCTATAAGTTCAACAGATATAGTTAATTTCAAGATGTCAAATATGAATATGAATATAAAAATTGAACATAAGAATAAAGTAGTTTCATTGCCAACTTCCCACTGGATCGATCCTAAGAAGTTAAAAAACTATACATTGCCAACTTTTACAAAAAGAATTGTTAGATACCTAGAAAGTAATAAATGAAAAAAATTGGAATTATAGGAGCAGGAATTTCAGGTTTATTTATTGCTAATTTATTTAGAGAAAATCTCAATTATCAAGTTACAATATTTGAAAAAAAACACTCAATAGAGTTAGAAGAGGGGTATGGAATTCAACTTTCAACTAATAGTATCAAGCTTTTAAACAAAATTGGATTTAATGAAATAGAAAAGAAGGAAAAGTTTAATCCTGAAAAAATTGATTTTTATGAAATTAAAAAACAAAAAAAAATATCTGATTTGAATATTTCTGAATATAATTCTGAAGATTGTAAATACACCACAATGAAAAGATCTGTATTAGTTGAATTTTTAAAAAATAAACTAGATGAGCAGTTTGTAAAATTTGAACATAGCATTGAGAAAATCGAAAAAAAAAATGATCAAATAAATTTAACCTTTAACAACAATCAAAATTTTATTTGTGACCATCTAATTATATCTGATGGTATTTTTTCTAAAGGAAAATCCTTAATTTCTAATAATCAAGTTCAACCAACTTATAATAATTGTATTGCAATTAGAGGTAAAATCCCACGGGCTAACTTAATTAGTTTAAATGAAATGAACATTTCTTTATTTGTTGGTCCTGATTTTCATTATGTTATTTATCCAATTGATAATATTAGTGGAGAATTGAATTTTATTGGAGTTTTAAAGCATCAACTAACCGCAAATGAGATTAAAAACTATGGCCTTTTTGAAGAAAAAGTTTTTATTAATGAAATTAAAAAAAAATTACAAAATAAAATTTCTTCTTCAATTTTAAATAACCTAAATAGTATAAAGTGCTTCCCAGTTTTTGTTAGTAAAGCTTTTCATAAATCAGATGAAAATATTCATCTTGTTGGAGACGCCTTTTTTGCCTTTCCACCTTCTTTTGCACAAGGAGCCTCACAATCTATTGAAGGTGCATCAGAACTATTTGAAAGCATAATAAGTAGCAAAACTGATTATTATATTAATAGAGTTTCAAGAATAAAAATGATTAATAATAGATCAAAACTAAATCAATTTGCTTTTCATGTATCAAATCCAATTATTGTGTTCTTTAGGAATATTGGATTAAAAATATTAACTAAGAACAAAAAATTCTTAGAAAATTATTTAGGAAAAATTTACAATAATTAATTTTTTGAGATTAATCTTTGCCTCAAGTAGTCTATTGGATATATTCTGCCATTAATATCACAATGCCAATACGTCCATCCATTGCAACTTTCAGCACCTAAAATAGTAGCTGCAACTTTATGAATAGAGCCCTCAGATTTGTTATGCTTTATACTTCCGTCAGCTAAAATTTTTGCATTAATTTTTTTCTTATTATCAAAAATGTTAGTACCTGGCTTAATTATTCCAAGTTCCACTAATGATCCAAATGGTATTCTAGGTTTTGATCTATTATTTTTAAGAGTATCAAGTAAATCATCTTCAATAGGTTTTGTATTTTTAATTCTTTTTTCTGCAGCTTTGAAATAATTTTTTTCTTTTTCTATACCAAAATAATTCCTACCAAGTTTTTTCGCAACGGTTGCTGTTGTTCCTGAGCCTAAAAAGGGGTCTAAAATCATGTCATCTTTATTCGAAGATGCTAACAAAACTCTATGCAGTAAAGCCTCTGGTTTTTGAGTTGAATGCACTTTTTTGCCATTTTTCTTCAATCTTTCTGCGCCGCTGCAAATTGGAAGATCCCAGTTTGATCTCATTTGTAAATCATCATTTAAACATTTTAGTGATTGATAATTAAATGTATATTTTGATTTTTCACTTTTACATGCCCAAATTAAAGTTTCATGTGCATTGGTAAATCGTGTTCCTCTAAAATTAGGCATTGGATTATTTTTATTCCAAATCACATCGTTTAAAATCCAAAATCCTAAATTTTGAATTGCAGTTCCTACTCTAAAAATATTGTGATAACTTCCAATAACCCATATTGCTCCATCTTTTTTTAAAATTCTTTTACACTCTGATAACCACTCATATGTAAACTCATCGTATTTTTTGAAATTTTCGAACTGATCCCATTTGTCATTTACAGCATCTACTTTAGATCTGTCTGGTCTTATCAATTCGCTTTTCAATTGAAGATTGTATGGTGGGTCTGCAAAAATTAAATCAAAAGTTTCACGTGGAATTTTTTTTAATTCTTCGAGACTATCTCCGTTAATAATTTTATTTTTGAAATCAGTTTTCATTTTTAAAAAATAATTAGACTCCAAATGGATTCTACGGTCAACCTGAGATTGAAATATTTAGACTCGATTTGTGTGATTAAAATTTAAGATAACTAGATATTGTGTTTCTTAAGTTTTGATATTGGTGAAAATGTTTTTCTGTGATGCTTGTTAACACCAAGCTTTTTTATTGCCTTTAAATGCTGAATAGTTCCGTACCCAAAATTTTGATCCCAATGATATCCTTTGTTTTTTTTTGATAATGTTATTATAAGATTATCTCTAGTTACTTTAGCAATGATGGATGCCGCTGAAATTGAGGGTATTTTTTGGTCACCTTTTACTATTCCTCTTAAGTTGTAATTTTTTAAATCTGGTAATTTATTTCCATCTATTAAAACTTGTGAAGGTTTTTTTTTAAGTTTTTTTATTGCTCTTTTCATGGCAAGTAAACTTGCTTGAAGAATATTTATTTTATCTATTTCTTTAACAGAGGCTTTACCAGTAGCCCAAATAGAATTTTTTTTGATGTATTTAAATAAAATTTCTCTTTTTTCCTTAGTTAGTGTTTTAGAATCTTTAAGTATTTTAGAATTAACTGATTTATTCAAAATAACAGCTGCTGCATAAACTGGTCCAATTAAACTTCCTCGACCAACTTCGTCTACACCTGCGATTATTTTCATTAAACTGTTAAATTTAAATCTTTTATCTTCTGTCTTATTTTTTTTAGATCTTCCCATGAGTATTTCTTGTTTTCTGGAAACCTTATTAAATATGAAGGATTAAAAGTTATCATCAAAGGATAAGTTCGACCATTTAGTATGACCTCCTTCCATTTTCCTCTTTCACTTGAAATTTTACCATTAATTCCTGTAACAGCCTCCATAGCAGTGCTACCCATTAAAATAACAATTTTTGGCTCAATTACCGATATATGCTCTTTTAAAAACACAGAATATCTTTTGATCTCTACTGACGTTGGTTTTCTGTCTTCTGGAGGTCTAAAATTTATTGAATAACTACAATAAATATTTTTTCTTTTTATCTCGATAGCCAGCAGCATTTTATCAAGGAGCTCTCCAACTTCGCCCATAAAGGTATTAGCATTACTATCTTCTTCTAAACCTGGGGCTTCACCAATTAACATTATTGGACTGTTAATATTTCCATCTCCTAGAATTAAATTTCTTGAATTTTCTTTCAATTTACAATTTTCAATTGAATTGATTTGTTTTTTTAGTTTTAGCAGTAACTCACTCTTGTTTTTAGAGTGATTATCGTCAAGTTTTGTATCATTGTTAATAAATCTGTTTATTGGTTTATCGTTAAAAACAAAGTTTGGTTCAATTGTATTAATCAATTCTTCCTTAAATTTGTCATTTTGATTTATTACTTTTTTAGTCATACAATGATTAAATGTTAAAAAAATTAATAAAACTACTATTTATTTTTGGATTATTCTATCAGACACCCATATATTCTAAAAGTACTACTTTTAATGACTTTAATTCTAGGGATTTATCAAATTATTTTTCAGGAGTTATTGCATTTGAAAATCAAAATAACTCTAAAGCATTAAAATTTTTTAATCTTACAAAAGTTTTACTTAACAAACATGACACATATTTAAAAAGGTATGTAAATTCATTAGTTTTAGACAACAAAGTTCCACAAGCAATTAATGTGATCAAAAATAATGGTAATAAAGACAATGCAGATTTTTATGACGCATATTTAATTTTAATTATTGATAGCATAAAAAAAAATAATTTTGACGAGGCAGATGAATATTTAACTCAAAGCTTAAAATTTCAAGATCAAAATAGAATAAACTTGGTAATTTTTGAGACTTTAAAACAATACATTTACACTTTTAAAAATAAAAAGATTTTAAATAATAAAAAAAATTTTGGAAATTTGTCTTTAATAGCCGAAACTTTTCAAAGATGTTATTTAAACGATGAAAAGACTGGAGCTTATTTTCTTAATTTAATTAATAGTCAAGAAGGAGATTATTCTAGATATATCTTTTTTTACCTTAATTATTTAATTGATAAAAATAAAATAAATGCAGCAGAAAATGTTGTTAGTCAATTTGACTATATAAATTCAACTATTCTATTATCTCAAAGTAAAAGTTGGGTAGAGAATAAAAAATTTAAGGAATTTAATAAAATTTTTTCGTGTCAAAATCACAAAGATGTTGTTTCAGAGTTTTTATTTTTAGTATCCAATCTCTATTCATCCCAAGACAATTTTGAAAAATCTAATTTTTATTTAAATTTATCAAATTATTTAAATCCAAAGTTTGAGTTTAATTTATCTTTGGTTGCAGAAAATTTTTATTTAAATGAAGAATTTAGTAAAGTTAAAAAAATTATTAAAAAATTTAATAAAAAAGACGAGTTTTATTATTGGTTTAGAATAAAGAAAGAAGCCCAAATAATTGTAGAGCAGCAAGATTATGAAAACGCAATTCAATTTATCAATGTAAAATTTAGCCAAATAGATAATCCAAATTTAAAAATGATATTTGATGTTGCAAATTTTTATAAAAATTCAAAAAATTATGAAAAAGCGATTGAATATTACTCTAAAATTATTGAAACACTAGATGAGCAATCTGAGCTTAGAGCAGATTTATTTTACCGAAGAGGGGGGAGCCATGAGAGGTTGGGAGATTATAAAAAATCAGACGAGGATTTACTCAACTCTTTAAAAATTAATCCTGATGACGCTTATGTTCTCAATTATCTAGCCTATTCGTGGTTAGAACGTGATTATAAAATTGATGAAGCAATGGAAATGTTGAAAAGAGCATACGAGTCAAAAAGTAATGATCCTTATATTATCGACTCAATTGGATGGGCTTATTATCTTATAGATGATTACATTGAGGCTGAAAAATATCTTAAAAGGGCGGTGGAATTGATGCCTGATGATCCAATAGTGAACGATCATTATGGAGATATATTGTGGAAATTAAATCGTAAAATACAAGCACGATATTTTTGGAATAATGTTTTAAAGTTTGATGATACTGAAGACAGTATGAGGAATGAAATAAATATTAAAGTAATTGAAGGCCTTAAAAATTCCTAAATGAGTAATAATTATCTTAAATCTTATGCTAAAATTAATTTATCACTAAATATAACAGGAAAAAGAAACTCAATGCATAAAATTGAGAGCATTGTTTCATTTATTGATTTACACGATTTGATTTCTATCCAAAATATAAAGTCCAATAATCACAAAATTTCTTTTTATGGAAAATTTTCAAAGAATATAAAAAGAGAAAATACAGTTCAAAAGTTACTAGATTTACTCGATAGATCCAATTTATTAAAAAATAAAAAATTTAAAATAAGTATTAAAAAAAATATCCCACAAGAGGCAGGACTTGGTGGTGGGTCCATGAATGCAGCAACGATATTAAATTTTTTTATAAAAAAAAAAATTATAAAACTCACAAAAATAAAGATAGAAAAACTATGTAATTCAATTGGATCTGATGTGATATTAGGAATAAATTTTTCTAGCTCTATCTTGAAAGCAAATAACCAAATTAAAAAATTCACAAAGTGTCCTAAATATAATACTTTGTTGGTTAAACCTAACTTTGGATGTTCTACAAAAAAAATATACTCTGGAGTTAGAAAGTTCACTAAACCAAACTTCAATTCTCCAAAAAAACAAATGTTCAGTTCAAACTATTTAATTCAGCAAGTTAATGCTCTTGAGAAAATAGCTTTTTTAAAATACCCGCGACTAAAAAACATAAAGTTATTTTTGAAAAACCTTAATAGTCCCTTATTTGTTAGGATGACTGGTTCTGGATCAGCTATTTGTGCTTATTATCAATACTCAAAAGATTGCAAGTTGGCAAAGATACAGTTTAAAAGAAAATTTAAAAATTATTGGTGCAATGTATCAAAAACTATATAAATTCTGATTTTTTGTGCTATATGAAAACAATATTGGGGCGTAGCCAAGCGGTAAGGCACTGGTTTTTGGTACCGGCATCCTAGGTTCGAATCCTAGCGCCCCAGCCATATATGGATAAATTATTAGATAAAATATTTTTCAGATCAAGAAATCTTAATTATATAAGTCAAAAGATAAAAAAAATTACCCAACAAACTTCAGCCTATAAAGTATTTGACGCAATAAATAATTTTAACGAAACTAGCGAAGTTAGATATGTTGGTGGATGTATTCGAAAGATTATAAAAAAAGAAGAAGTAGATGATATTGACTTAGCTACAAACTTAACACCCACAGAAGTTTGCAATGCACTCAAAAAAAATAATATTAACTTTTATGAAACAGGAATAGACCATGGGACAATCACTGCAATTATAAGTGATCAAAAATATGAAATCACCACTCTTAGAAAAGATATTTCAACAGATGGAAGGCATGCTAAAGTTAAATTTTCGTTAGACTGGAAGGATGACTCTAATCGTAGAGATTTTTCTATTAATGCAATTTATTCTGATAAAGATGGAAATTTGTTTGATCCACATAATGGTAAAAAAGACCTAGAAAGTGGAACTGTAAAATTTATCGGAAATCCAGAGGAAAGAATTCAAGAGGATTACTTAAGGATATTAAGATACCTGCGTTTCTTTTTAAATTATTCTAATCACAAACATGAGCTAGAAATTTTCAAAACTGTTAAAAAAAATATTGAAGGAATTTCAAAACTTTCTTCTGAAAGACTATTAGAGGAGTTTAAAAAATTAACAAAATCAGATGGGTTTATTAAATTATTTAAGGATAAAGAAAGCCTTGAGTTAATAGAGATAATTTTCCCTCAATTAAAAAATCTTCGAAGTTTTAAAAAGTTAAATGCACACGCACAGAAAAATTTATCTAAAATTGATTTTATTTTATTGATATCATTATTAATTATTGATGGAACGGATAACGCAGATTATTTTTTATATAAATTTAAAATTTCTAATAAAGATCAAAAAAGAATAAAATTTGTGGATAATTTTTATAAGCAAAAAGTAAATATCAATTATTTTACTGAAAAAAATTTGAACAAAATTTTTTATTTTAATGGCAGGCAATCTGTAACTGACATTATTAGTTTTAAGTTATTTATTTCAAAAAAATTAGAAAAAAAACTGGTAAAATTACTTGACTTTTATAATAACAAAAATTTGCCAACCTTACCTGTTGGGGCAAATATTCTTATGTCAAAGTATAATATTCCTGAGGGCAAAGTTTTAGGAAACAAATTGAAGAAGATAGAAGAAATTTGGGTTCAAAACGGTTTTCAAATCTCAGATAAACAAGTTGAAAAAATTGCTAAAGGTTAAATATATTTTACGTCTTTAATCTCAAAATTTTTCACCCCTGAAGGAGTAGTAATTTCAACTAAATCGTTTTTATTTTTACCAATTAAACCCTTACTGATAGGAGATTGAAAAAAAATTAATTTTTGTTTTAAATCAGCCTCATCTTTACCAACTATTTTATAATTTATTTTTTCTCCAGTATCTAAATCTTCAAGATAAACAGTAGAACCAAAAATTACTTTACCGTCATTATTTAATTTAGTTACATCAATTACGTTTGCTCGCGCAATTATGTCGTTGATCTCTGTTATTCTTCCTTCACTATGTGATTGTTCTTCTTTTGCAGCATGGTACTCAGCATTTTCTTTTAAATCTCCATGAGATCTAGCTTCAGCAATTGCAGCTACTATTTGAGGTCTTTTTCTTTCCTTTAAATAAATTAATTCCTCTTTTAATTTGTTAAGACCATTTAGTGTAATTGGTTCTTTATCCATTTTTTATTTCCATTTTGCAATTGGAGGTAACGACATTAGTATTCCCTCTACATTACCACCTGTTTGAAGTCCAAATTTTGTTCCTCTATCATACAGTAAGTTAAATTCTGCATAACGACCTCTTTTAATATACTGTTTCTCCTTTTCTTTTAAAGTCCATTTTTTCAAAATTTTTTTTCTTATAATATTATTAAATAACATTTGAAATGTTACACCCACATCTCTTACAAATTTAAAATCTTTTTCAAAGTTATCTTTTTTATAATCAAAAAAAATACCACCTATTCCTCTTGCCTCATTTCTATGCGGTAAATAAAAATATTCATCACACCATTTTTTGTATTTTGCATAATATTTTTTATTATGTTGGTCACACATAAGTTTTAATTTTTTGTGAAAATTATTCTTTTCATTTTTATCTTTAATAGTCGGAGTAATATCCATGCCACCTCCAAACCAATTCTTTTTTGTACAAATGAACCTAGTATTAAAATGCATTGCTGGGATATGAGGATTTTGCATATGCATTACAATTGATATCCCTGAAGCCCAAAAACTTGGATCTTTTTCTGCACCTGGAATATTTTTCTGAAATTTTTTTGGAAATTTTCCATATACTTTTGAGTAATTTACACCCACTTTTTCAAATATTTTTCCATTGCTTAGAATTCTGTATTCTCCACCTCCCTCATCTTTTTTAGTATTTCTTTTCCAAGAAGTAGATTTAAATGTAAATTTGTTCCTCTCAAGCTTGACGATGTCATCACAAATCGCATTTTGTAACAGTTTAAACCAATTACTTGTTAAATCTTTTTTAATGTCTGTATCCATTTAAATTAATTTAATTTGTCTTAAACTTTCTGCCAACACTATAGCAACAGATGAGGCAATATTTAGTGATCTTACTTTATCATTCATTGGGATCCTTAATCTATCTTTGATTAGTTTGTGAACCTTTTCAGGAACACCTGCACTTTCACGACCAAATAAAATTGTATCATCCGATTTAAACTTAAATTCAGTATAAGATATGGATCCCTTGGTTGTCATTAAAACAATTCTCTGATTCTGCTTTTTATCAAAAAATTTCTCAGAGCTTTGATAAAATTCAATCTGTTCAAGGTCCATGTAGTCCATTACAACTCTCTTAAACCTTTTATCTGAAAGTAGAAAACCACATGGCTCAATAATTTCTAGTTTCGCACCTAAACAGGCACAAGTTCTGATAATTGCTGCAGTATTTTGTGGAATATCAGGCTCATATAATGCAATTTTTGGCCCTGAAATGGTTGAATTCTGTGTCATTCTATCAGTAGTAAAATTAATATTTTATATTATATGAATTCGTATATTAAGTAATTTAAATCAAAACAGACAATATAAACAGTTACTAATCGTGTCAGACAAAAAACCTGAAAGAAGAGATTTCTTATTTACAGCCACTTATGCTGTTGGAGCAGTTGGAGCTGCTGCTGTTGTTTGGCCGTTAGTTGACCAAATGAATCCTGATGCGTCTGTAAAGGCGTTGGCTAGCACTGAGGTTGATGTTAGTTCTTTGAAACCGGGTAATACAATTACTGTTTTATGGAGAGGAAAACCAGTTTTTATAAGAAGACGAACTCAAGAGGAAATAGATGTAGCGAGGTCTGTTAAAATGGAAGATTTGATACACCCAGAAAAAGATGAAGACAGAGCAAAAAATCCTGAATGGTTAGTGATGTTAGGTGTATGTACTCATCTGGGATGTGTACCTTTAAATGATAAAGGGGATTATGATGGATGGTTTTGTCCTTGTCATGGTTCGCATTATGATACATCTGGAAGAATTAGAAAAGGCCCAGCACCATGGAACATGGAAGTTCCAAAGTATGAATTTGTAAATGCTAACACAATTAAAATTGGATAGAACATATGAGTGATCACGAATACACACCCAAGTCAAGAGCAGGCAAATGGTTCAATGATAGATTGCCATTACTTACTTTAGCAAATCACTTAACTGATTATCCCACTCCAAAAAATTTGAACTATTGGTGGACATTTGGTGGAATTTTAACATTTTGCCTAATTACTCAAATTGTTACAGGCTTAGTCTTGGCAATGCATTATATCGCTCATGCAGATATGGCATTTGAAAGTGTTGAACATATTATGAGAGACGTAAACTATGGTTGGTTAATTAGATATATTCATGCAAATGGTGCTTCTATGTTTTTTTTAGCAGTTTATATTCATATTTTTAGATCTTTGTTTTATGGATCATATAAATCTCCAAGAGAAATAATTTGGATTATAGGAATAATTATTTATTTATTGATGATGGCAGCTGCTTTCATGGGTTATGTTTTACCATGGGGACAAATGAGTTTCTGGGGAGCGACTGTAATTACAAATTTATTTAGTGCTATCCCATTTGTTGGAGAGGGAGTAGTGACTTGGTTATGGGGAGGATATTCTGTAGATAATCCAACTTTAACTAGATTTTTTACTTTACATTACTTGATACCTTTTTTAATTTTAGGATTAGTAGTTTTACACATTTGGGCATTACATGTTCCTGGTAACAATAATCCTGTTGGAATTGACGTTAAAAAACCATCAAAAGATACCGTTCCATTTCATCCTTACATCGTAATTAAAGATGGATTTGCATTATTGATGTTTATGATTGTATTTGCTTTTTTTGTATTCTACGCGCCTAATATTCTAGGGCATGCTGATAATTATATAGAAGCCAATCCCTTAGTAACACCAGCACACATTGTACCAGAATGGTATCTCTTACCTTTTTATGCAATTTTAAGATCAGTCCCTGACAAGTTGCTTGGTGTTGTAGCTATGTTGTCTGCGATTTTAATTTTAGCTGTTTTACCTTGGCTAGATACCTCAAAAATAAGATCTGCAGTATTTAGACCCCTCTATAAGCAATTTTATTGGATATTAGTTGCTGACGTTTTAATATTAGGTTATGTGGGCGCAATGCCTGCTGAAGGGCTATACTTATTGATCGCAAGAGTTGCAACAGCTTATTATTTCCTTCATTTTTTAGTTATTTTACCAGTACTAGGATTAAAGGAAAGGACTATACCTTTACCATTAAGTATTACTGAACCCGTGCTGGGAGGATCGCCCAATATAGCAATGGCTAAAAAAAAGGAAAGTAAATTAGAATAGTGAAAAACATTCTTAAACTATTTTCAGTAACAATATTGTTTTGTGTATCCAGTTTTTTTGCAATTTCTGCAGAAAAAGTTGAGTATTTAAAAACTGACTGGACCTTCAAAGGTCTATTTGGAAAATTTGATAGAGCCTCACTCCAAAGAGGTTATCAAGTCTACACAGAAGTTTGTGCAGCATGTCATTCAATGAAATACCTAAGTTATAGAAATTTATCCGAAAAGGGTGGGCCAGAATTCTCAGTAGCTCAAGCAAAAGCGATTGCTGCATCGTTTGAGGTAACTGATGGGCCAAATGCTGATGGTGAAATGTTTCAACGACCAGGAAAATTATCTGATAAATTTGTGATGCCTTATGAAAATGTTAAGGCAGCTGAAGCAGCCAATGGTGGTGCATATCCTCCAGATATGTCAGTATTGGTTAAAGCTAGAGGAGGTGGTGTAGATTACATATATTCTTTATTGCAGGGTTATGAAGAAGCTCCGAGTGGAATGGTTTTAGATGAAGGTGTTCATTACAATAAATATATGTATGGTAATAAAATTAAAATGTCAGCACCTCTATCAGACGGAATTATTGAATATTCAGATGGAACGAATCCAAGCGTTGAGCAAATGTCAAAAGATGTAACTACTTTCTTAATGTGGGCAGCAGAACCAAGTTTAGAAGCTAGACATCAAATGGGCTTTAAGGCTATCGTTTATCTTATAATTTTAACAATACTTGTTTATTTCAGTATGAAGAGAATTTGGTCACGTGTTAAATCGGAAGTTTAAGACATCTCCATCTTTTACAATATAATCCTTACCCTCTAACCTCATTTTTCCATTAGTTTTAGAATTAACCCAACCGTCATTTTCAACAAAATCGTCATAGGAAATCGTTTCTGCTCTTATAAATCCTTTTTCAAAATCTGTATGAATCTCGCCAGCAGCCTTTGGAGCAGTACAATTCTTTTGAATTGTCCAAGCCCTGGTTTCTTCTGGACCAGATGTAAAATAAGTATCAAGTTCTAAAATTTTATATCCTTTTTGGATCAGCATGCTTAATCCAGTATCTTTTAAGCCTATCATATTCATATAATTTTTTTTTTCTTCGTTTTCTAATTCATTTATTTGATTTTCAATGTCAGCTGAAACTATTAAAGTATTTTCTGTTCCATATTTTTTAATGAAAGCATTTGTATAACTATTACCTTCCTTCACACTTTGTTCATCAACATTACAAACAAATATCTTAGGCTTAATAGATAATAATCCACTTTGATTTAACTGTTTTGTGTCAAATTCAGATTTAAGAACAGATATATCTTTATCATTATTTATGCAGTCTAATGCAATTTCTAAAATTTTGAGTTGCTCCTTGTCTACATTTTTTTTGTTATTTTTTTCTAACCTTTTTTGTATAGACTCTAAATCTGCAAGCATCATTTCTGTCTCAATAATTTCCAAATCTCTAATGGGATCAACGGTTGGGTTTACGTTTTGAATATCATCAGAATCAAAGCATCTAATCATATGAATTACAGCATCGACTTCTCTAATATGAGAAAGAAATTTATTTCCTAAACCTTCACCTTTTGAGGCACCTTTTACTAGGCCGGCTATATCAACAAACGAAATAGTGGTGTTAATTGTTTTTTTTGAATTAGAAACTCTGGATAATTTTTCAAGTCGCTCGTCTGGAACAGGAACTACGCCTACATTAGGGTCTATTGTGCAAAAGGGAAAGTTTGCAGCCTGAGCTTTACTCGAATTTGTGAGTGCGTTGAATAAAGTAGATTTACCAACATTGGGCAAACCAACTATTCCACATTTAAAACTCATTAGTTATTATTAACTGTACTTGAAAATAAATCTAATTTTTTATTTACCAATATCGAAATAGAGTCTGTAATATCATTTGTAATTTTTTCTAACCCCAACATTTCATCCTCATCAAAATTTTGTAAAACATAATCGCTTACTTCCATATTTTCTTTTGGTTTACCAATTCCTACTCTTACTCTTGAATAATCCTTACCGATAAATTTATCAATAGATGCTATACCGTTATGTCCTGCACTTGATCCTCCAAACTTTGCTTTAATTTTTCCAAATTCAACATCTAAATCATCGTGAAAAACAATTACATCTTCAGCATCAATTTTAAAATATTCAATAAGTTCTCGAATACATATTCCAGAATTATTCATAAAAGTTAATGGCTTGATGGCATAAATTTTTTGATCTGCAATATTGCCAGTAGTAAGTAGCCCCTTAAACTTGGGTTTTTGTTTTGATAAGCTAAATCTTTTATTAATAGAGTCGATTATTTTGAAACCGACATTATGTCTGTTATTTTCACTATCTGGAGTTGGGTTTCCTAAACCTACAAATAAAAGCATAAATGGATTTTAGTGTGACGTAAATTTCAATTTTGATAACTTATTTTTTTTCTTCAGCAGGCTTTTTATCTTCACCTTCTTTTTTATCACCTTCAGCTACAGGCTTATCACCATCTGCAGGGGCAGCTTCTGCTCCTGCTGCTCCTTCCTCGCCCTCAGCTGCTTCTGCTTCTGCTGGTTTTTCAGGTTCTTTCATTACAGTTGGAGCCGCTAAAGTTGCAATAACAAAGTCTCTTCCTTGAATAGTAGGACTTACTTCTTTATCCAAGCTTATGGATGAAATTTTGAAACTCTCACCAATATCAATCCCATCCAAATCTATTACAAGATTTTCAGGAATTTTCTCGCTTGGACATTTCAGTTCAACTTTTCTTCTAACAATGTTTAATACCCCACCCCTTTTAAGTCCTGGTGAGCTTTCGTGGTTAATGAATCTAACTGGAACTTCAATTTTAATCCTAACACCCGGAACCACTCTTAAGAAATCTACGTGAATAGGTTCATCTGTTATAATGTCATATTTTATTTCTTTGGGAAGAACATTTTGTGTTTTTCCATCAACATTTAAAACAATAATGTTTGATAAAAAATTTTCTTTTTCAATTAATGATTTTAATAATTTTTTTGAAATTGCTACTTTTTCATTTTGAGCCTCACCACCATAAATTATAGCAGGCACATTCCCGTTGTCTCTTAGGGAGCTTAGTTCACCTTTAGTTTTAGTATCTCTAATATTAGCTTTTATAGTATTCATAAAATCAAGGAGGGTTTTTAGCTCAAGATCCTTAATAACTCAAGGTAATTATTTAAATAAATCAGAAACAGACGTTGAGTTTGATATTCTTTTAATAGCCTCACCCATCAAGGCTGAAATAGACAGAACTTCAATGTTTTTAGCGCTCTTGGTTTTGTTTTTGTTATCAATTGTATCTGTGATTACTAAATTTTTAATTACTGAATTTTTTATTTTTTTTATAGCTTCTCCACTTAAAACACCGTGAGTGATATAAACATAGACTTCTTTTGCGCCTCGGTTCTTCAAGGCTTTAGCTGCATTAACTATAGTTCCGCCTGAGTCAATGATATCATCTACTATTATACAAGTTTTACCTTTGACTTCTCCAATGATATTCATTACTTGAGATTGACCAGGTTTTGGTCTTCTTTTATCAACAATTGCAAGACCAACATTTAAAATTTTTCCAAGTGCTCTAGCTCTCTCGGTACCACCTACATCAGGTGCAACACACACAATATTTTTACTTTTAATATTTTTTTTTACATGTCTTGCAAAAATGGGTGTTGAAAATAGGTTGTCGACTGGAATATCAAAAAAACCTTGAATTTGGCCTGCATGTAAATCAACTGTCACCACTCTGTCTGCTCCAGCTTTTGTAATTAAATTTGAAACAAGTTTTGCTGAAATAGATGTTCTAGGAACCACTTTTCTATCTTGTCTAGCATAACCAAAGTATGGAATAACAGCTGTTATATTTTTAGCAGATGATCTTTTTAAAGCATCTATACATAACAAAAGTTCCATCAAGTTGTCGTTAGCAGGAGATGAAATAGACTGAATAATAAAAATACTATTACCTCTAATGTTTTCATTTAATTCAATATAAATTTCACCATCCGCGAAATTTCTAATGCTTGAATTAACTAGTTTTGATTTTAAGAATTTAGCAATATCTTTACTTAAAGGCTTGTTGCTAGTTCCTGATAATAATTTCATTTGAAATGAGCTTAATAAAGCATAATTATTGAAATATTTCTACCATAATCATCATGTTTTAAACTTAAAGCTCTTCTTGCACTGAAGAATTTATTCCTAAAATCAAATGTATCGATTTTAATTTTTTCAATTTTTTTTAACTTATTCTTTAAAAGTATTGATTTTACGTATTTTGATAAATCAAAATATAACTTTTTATGCTTTATTCTAAAAAAAATTTTGTTTCTTCTGTCTCTTTTTAAAAATTTATTTTTGAAGTCGTTTTGGACTTCATAGTTATTAATTGAAATAGAAGGGCCTATTACAGCAGTAATATTTTTTGGCTTAGATCCTTTTTTAATCATAAATTTGATAACTTTATCAACTATTCCTTTGTATGCTCCTTTCCAGCCAGCATGAATTGCTGCAATTATTTTTCTTTTGCTATCATAAATCAGAATTGGCACACAGTCTGCAGTCAGAATAGCAATTGGTAAGTTTTTTTGATTAGTGATTACTGCATCTACTTTTGGTTTTGATTTAAATTGATATTTTTCATCAACATATATAAATTTATTACTATGTATTTGGTTAAGTAAAAAAATATCTCTAGCAGAGTTTTTTATTTTTTTTCTTACTAGTTCTAGATTTTTTCTAACATTACTTGGTTTATCTTTTGACCCTGGTCCACAATTAAGACTTTTATAAATATTTTTTGAAATACCACCTTTGCTATTAAAAAAGCCATGTTTTAATTTTTTTATCTTTGAAAGTTTTTTGGATTTAATCACTCTGAAATCCTGTTTGGAATTTATTATTTTTAGTTTTTATAAGCATAACTTTAAACAATTCACCCATCTGCTTTTCATCTATTAGTCGTCTTATTCTATAAAATAAGTCTGCTTTTTTTGAAAAAGCTATATCCTTACTTACAATCTCAGCTCTCTGAAGAATTCCCATACTTGTCAAGAATTTTTTTTGAGTTGTTACAAGTGTGTCTAAGTTTTTATATTGATTAATAAATTTTTGAAATAAATTAAAGTTGACATTGTATGTAATATCAGACTCACCAATATTTTCTAATATGTTTGAGTATTTATGATTATTCACTGCTTGAAGAGTATCCTGCATTTTTTGATTTAAGTAACCATAATCTATGATTAGTATTCCACCTTCATTTTTTTCTATTATATTGCCAATAATCTTTAAATATTTGAAAGCATTGGGAGAATATTCAATTACATTTTGCTCTTTTGAAATTTCAAAATTTAATTTTTTCTCAGTTAATTTAATATTTGACTTAACCTCGTTAAATTTTGCATCTTTAGGATTTGTAAGATCTACAAATTTTTCATACCAGTCATCTTGTCTTTTAAAAAACTGTTTTATTGGCAAGGCATCAAAAAATTCGTTTGCTAGAAAAATAGTTGGATCGGTGTAATTTTCCTCTAAATCTTGAACCCAAGTGATCTTCTCACTTTTAAGATTTTTTTTCTGTAGTTCTATTAGATATTGACTTTTTTCGTGAATCATAAAATTACAAGAATTAAAATGCTCTGGAAAATTCTTTAATGTTTCATAAATCACTTTAATCATTTCACCGTTTCCAGCACCTAACTCAATTAAATTAAACTTCTTTGGTGAGCCTAAACTCTTTAAAAAAGTAATTAACCAAATAGTTATAATTTCTGAAAAAAGTCTTGTGATATTTGGAGCTGTGATGAAATCACCTTCCTTACCGAAGGGATTTTGCTTCATGTAATAGCCGGAATTTTTATCATAAAGTGCCAAATTAATAAATTGGTCTAAAGATAAGTTAGTAGATTTATTTATTTTCATTTTTAAAATAAAATAGAACCAATCCAGATAATATTAAAATTATACTTAAAATTTGCCCCATAGTTAAATTAAACAATAAATAACCTAACTGTTCGTCTGGAACTCTTAAAAACTCAACAGAAAATCTAAATATTGAGTAAAAAATTAAAAATAAACTTGATATCAAGCCTGGCTTTAGTAAAAAATTTTTGTTTTTAAAATTCATTAAAATTACAAATAAAATTATACCTTCAAGAAGTGCCTCATATATTTGCGTGGGATGTCTTGGTAAGTTATCTATCTCAATAAAAGTTACCGACCATGGTAAATCAGTTACTTTACCATAAAGTTCTGAATTTATAAAATTTGAAATTCTTCCAAAAAAAATTCCGATTGGAGCAACTAGAGCTACAATATCCATATATAAAAAAGGGTTTTGATTATTTCTTTTTCCAAAAATTATACTTGCAATTATAATTCCGATTAATCCACCATGAAAAGACATGCCGCCTTCCCATATTTTAAAAATATTTATTAAATTATTTAAATAATATTCAAGATTGTAAAATAATATGTATCCTAATCTTCCACCTAAAATAATTCCAATAATTAAATAAGCGATGTAATCGTCAAATTTTTTATTGATATCCTCGTTTTTAATAAATATTTTTTTTGCAACAAACCACCCAAATAAAATACCAACTATATAAGCTAAGGAATACCATCTAATTTCCAAGGAAAAAATTTCAATTGCAACTGGGTCAATATTATTGATGAACATTTTAATTTATAATTATAATGTATATCTTAAATATGAAAAATTCTAAATTTATAATTGATAAGTTTGCAAAACTGATTGAGCAAGGGATAGTTTCTTCAAAAGATTTATCAGCAGAAATCTTAAATATTTGTAAATCTAAAAGAGATGAATTCATTTTTAAAATGAAATTAACAGGCAAGGACGAATTTGATGTTCTTTCAAAACGAGTTGAGAACTTAGAAATCAAAATTAAAAAGCTTGAAGGTAAAAAAAAAACAAAAACTAAAGAGGTAAAAAAATCTTAACTCTTAAGCCATCCATTTTAGATTTCTCTAGTTTAATATTTCCACCATGTGATTTAATAATATCTGATGCAATTGACAAACCAAGTCCAACACTAGATTTGGAGTCTGCTCTCCCTTTGTCTATTTTATAAAATGGTTTAAATACATTATCGTATTCACTCTTTGGGATACCTGGACCATCATCATCAATAATAATAAATAGATTTGTATTCTTTTTATTAAGGCCTAATTCTACTTTATTTGAATATTTTAACGCATTATCTATTAGATTATTTAGACATCTGCTTATTAAGTTTTTTCTACCGTTAATATAGACTCTAGGTAACAAATTTTTTGAAATATTTTCATTATTATATTTTTGGATTACTTCATCAATCAATTCAGACAAGTTAAACATTTCATCTTTCTCAACATAGGAAGAGCTTGTAAATTGAAGATATTCGTTTAGCATTTTTTCCATTTCATTGATATCCTCAGTTAATTTATCCACTGAGTCTTTGTCTTTAATAAACGCGAGCTGCAACTTCATTCTTGTTAATGGTGTTCTTAAATCATGACTAATACCTGAAAGCATTTCGGTTCTTTGATTTAGATGTCTCTCGATTCTTTTTCGCATTTTATCAAATTCGTGACCAGCTTGTCTTATTTCAAGAGCTCCGGACGGCTTGTATTCCTCAATATCCTCACCTTTGCCAAATCTCTCTGCAGCACGGGCAAGGTTTGTAATCGGTCTAGTTTGATTTTTTAAAAATATCAGAGATATGACTACCATAATTATTGCAGGAACAGTTATCCAAAGTGCAAAAATTCTGGCAGATGAACTTGTAACACGATCTTTAGGGACTAAAAATTTAAAATACCCATCTTTATATTTAATTCTTAGATCAATTAGTTCTTTATAGTTTGTTGAGTCAAACCAGTAATCCTCTACAGAAAATTTTGATTTTAATTCTCTTCTTAGCGTTCGATCGATAGGACTGTACCATCTTTCATTTTGCTGCTTTTGTATTTTTTCATTAATTTTAAGTTCAATATTTAAATCTAAAAATAATGAAAAGAGGTTATTTATCTCTTGCTTATCAACTTTCTCGCTTTCGTAAGTTTCAATAAACGCACTAATTTCATTTACTAATGTTCTTGTCATTCCTTTGTTAGTTTTAATCCAAAGGCTATCAAAAAATACAATTGTGATGATTAGCTGAAGAACGATAACAGGGACTGCAACAATTAAAAGTGCTCTATAAAATAGCCTTTTCGGTAAAACTTTTCTTAATAAACTATTCAATCCAAAGAACATATCCTGCTCCTCTTATAGTCTGTAAAAATTTTGGGTTTTTTGGATCAATTTCTATTTTTTTTCTTAAACGGGTTATGATTACGTCAATTGACCTTTCTTTATCTAAATTGATTAATTGACCAATACTCTCTCTTGAAAATGTATTCCCTGGATTATTAATCATTTTTTCTAAAATCATCTTTTCCGTATTATTTATTTTGAATTCTTTTTTGTTTTTAATAATTAGTAATTTATTTAAATCAATTTTTATATTTTCAAACTCGATTATTCTTTTTTGATCAGTTTTAATAGTTTTAGTTAAAATATTTTTAATTCTCAAAATTAGCTCTTTTGGCTCGAAAGGTTTAGCCAAATAATCATCCGCTCCTAGCTCAAGCCCTTCAACCCTTTCACTTGCCTCACCTTTAGCTGTTAAAAGTATAATTGGGGTATTTAAATCTTTCTTATGGTCATTGATAAAATCTAAACCACTTTTTCCTGACATCATTATATCTAGGATTATTAAATCAAATTTGATAATTTTAACTTTCTCTGATGCATTTTCAGCGCTTTCTGAAGTTGTAATTAAAAAATTATTTTCATTTAAATATTTTTTTACTAATGATCTAATTCCTTCATCGTCATCGACAAGTAAAATGTGAGCTTTAAATTTATCCATTTATAATTTTACTTAATACATTATCAAAATTTATTACTTCCTCTGAACTAGAGTTTAGTAATGCGTTGTAAATTCTTTTTTTTTGTTGATCAAAAACCTCACTAAATATCTTTTCACCTTTGTCATTCAAAAATACATGTTTTACTCTTGTGTCTTTCTCATCTTTTTTAAAAGTAATAATGTCCAATTTTATTAAATCCTTCAAAACTCTATTAAGACTTTGCTTTGTGACTTTTAGTCTTTTCAATAATTCTGATATCGAAATACCCTCATACATGGACAATAAATGGATCACTTTATGATGCGCTAGCCCAATGGAGTACTTATCTAATATCTTTTTAGAGTCAGAAAAAGTTTCTCTGTAGCTCACAAAAAGTTTCTCTATCAAATCTTTAAGCTGATCATCTTTTAAATATAAAAGTTCTTTCATTATGGGTAAGTTATATTGACATATTAAAGATACAAAGTTATTTTTCGAATATAATAAATATTTTCTATCATGATACCTTACGACAAAAGATCAGGAAAAATATGGTACAACGATGAGCTTGTAGATTGGGGAGACGTTAAACTTCATGTTTTAAGCCACGGTTTACACTACGCAAGTTGTGTTTTTGAAGGAGAAAGAGTTTATGATGGATCAATTTTTAAATTAGAAGAACATACTTCAAGATTTTTTCATTCAGCTAAGAGAATGGGTTTTGAGATCCCATATTCAGAGGATCAAATTAATATTGCTTCAAATAAAATCATTGCAACACAAAATGTTGAAAATGGATATGTAAGACCAGTAGCATGGAGAGGTAGTGAGATGATGGCTATTTCTGCACAACAAACAAAAATTCATGTTGCAATTGCAACCTGGGAGTGGGGCTCGTATTTCGATCCAAAATTAAAAGTCGAGGGTATAAAATTAAATATTTCAAACTGGAGAAGACCTGCACCTAATACAATCCCTTGGGATACTAAAGCATCTGGTCTTTATATGATTTGTACACTGTCAAAACATGAAGCAGAAAAACAAGGTTACACTGACTCGTTAATGTTAGATCATGAGGGAAATGTAGCTGAAGCAACGGGTGCTAATGTTTTTTTCAAAGATAAAAATGGTGAACTTCACACTCCAATCCCTGACTCTTTTTTAGATGGGATTACAAGAAGAACAGTAATTGGAATTGCAAAGTCAAAAAATATTATAGTTCACGAGAGAAAAATAAAACCAGAAGAGCTATCAAAATTTGTTGGATGTTTTTTAACTGGTACTGCCGCAGAAGTAACGCCAGTTTCATGCATTGCAGAAAATCAGTTTAAAGTTTGTGATACTATAATTGATTTAAATGAAAGTTATCAAACTTTAGTAAGAAAGAAAAAAGCAGCTTAATCTTTATTGTCTTCTGAAATAGCGTGGTCAATTCCTTTGCGCATGTAATCATACCCTGTAAAAAGTGTTAAAGCTGCAGATAGCCATAAAAGAATAATGCCAATAGTTTGGGCATTATAATCTTGGAAGTTAATAATCTTATTTCCTGTATCTCCTGATAAAAGAAGAGCGATTGAAACCATTTGTAAAACTGTTTTTAATTTAGCAAGACTAGAAACAGGAAGTTTAACTTTCCCCTTTGCTAAAAATTCTCTAAGTCCCGAAATTAATATTTCTCTTGTGAGAATAATAATTGCAGCGATTACTTCATAATTTCTTATAGTACCATCCATTACTAAAAGAATTAAAGCTGTTGCAACGATGATTTTATCAGCTATTGGATCCAATAATTCTCCCAACTTAGACTCTTCACCCATCATTCTTGCTAGCATTCCGTCAAGAAAATCTGTAAATGAAGCAACAACAAATAATATTAAAGCTGTTAAATCTCCATAAAATCCAGGTAAGTAAAACGCCAAAACAAAAAAAGGAACAATAATTATTCGTCCAATTGTTAATATATTTGGAATTTTTTTAAGCATAATTATTCGTGAAAGAAGTTATATATTTTTTTTGCCACTTTTTCTTCAACACCTTCAACAGATTTTATTTCATCTAAACTTGCGGACTCTACTGATCTTGCTGATCCAAAATGGTTTAATAATGCCCTTTTTCTTATTGATCCAATGCCCTCAATTTGATCAAGTAGAGATTTGCTTATCCCTTTCTTTCTTTTTGCTCTATGAGCACTTATTGCAAATCGGTGCGATTCATCTCTTATTCTTTGAAGAAAAAATAAAGTTGGATCATTCCTTGAAAACTTAAACTCTTTACCATTATGAAAAAAGGTTTCTTTACCACTGTTTCTCATTTTACCTTTTGCAATCGCAACGATAGGAATGTCGTGGAGACCAAGTTCATTTAGGCTCTCTCTTGCAACTGAATATTGACCTTTTCCACCATCAACTAAAACTAAATCAGGAAAAGTTAAATAATTATCCTTTTCTTGAACTGCTCTTTTAAATCTCCTATTTAAAACTTCTCGCATCATACCATAATCATCTTGTTCATTTTTTTTGTGTTTAATATTAAATTTTCTATATCTTTTTTTGATAAAGCCCTCGTCCCCATAAGCAATCAAAGCGCCAACACTATTAGTTCCCTGTATGTGACTATTGTCATAAACCTCAATTAAATTTATATTCGTTTCTAAATTGAATTTACTAGCAACAGCATCAAATAACTCTCTATTATTTTGACTTTCATAAAGCTTTCTATTCAAACTATCTTTTGCATTTTTAATTGCTTGATTTATTACTTTTAATTTTGAACCTTTTTTGGCAACCGAAATAGTAATTTGTTTACCTTCTTTATTTGAAAGAGTTTTTTCAATTAGAACTTTTTCCTTAATTTCTTCAGATAAAATTATTGATGATGGAACACTTTTATTTTCATAAAATTGAGAAACAAATGAATTAATAATTTCTCCAAGTTTTTCATCTGAATCATGTTTTGGAAAGAAGGCTTGATTGCCCCAATTTTGTTTTGATCTGTAAAAAAAAACTTGAATACATGCCTTACCAGATTCTTTATAACCAGCAATAACATCTGCTTCGACTAAATTTGCTTCATTTATCTTTTGAGATGATTGAATTATATTTAATGCTTTTATTCTATCCCTTAAAATTACGGCTTTTTCAAAGTCAAGTTCTTCACTTGCTTTTTCCATTTGATTAGAAAGATTTTTTTGAATTCTTCTTGATTTTCCAGAGACAAATTCAATGGCATCATCAACTGTTTGTTGATAGTCATCCTTAGTAACATGACCAACACATGGACCTGAACAACGTTTGATCTGATATAAAATACAAGGTCTTTCTCTGTTTTTAAATATAGTGTCATCACAAACTCTTAAGTGAAAAATTTTTTGTATCATTTTTATTGTCCAATTGGCGGATCCAGCTGATGCAAATGGACCAAAATAAAAGCCTTCTTTAGTTTTTTTTCCTCTATGTCTTTTTATCTGAGGCCATTGATCTTGGTTGCCAATAAATATGAAAGGGAACGATTTATCATCTCTAAGAAGAATATTAAATTTTGGTTTAAATTTTTTAATTAAATTTGCCTCAAGCAGTAAGGCTTCGCTTTCGTTAGAAGTAGTGGTTATCTCCAATTTTCTTGTTTGAGACAACATTCTCTCAGTTCTGATGATGTGATTTTTATCAGAAACATAACTTTTCAATCTATTGGGTAAATTTTTTGCTTTTCCTACATAAAGAATTTCATCTTTAGAATTCAGCATTCTATACACACCTGGTAGCTTAGGAACTAAAGGGAGTTCTTTTTTGATTACTTCTTTACCTAAATCAGAGCTTATCATGGCTTCTTTTTTTTGAAATTTGAATACCAACAGAAGAGCAATCTTTCATGATTTCTAATTTCTCAATTTGAAGACTTATCTTATCAATTCTCTTATCTTTGAATAATTCATCGAATACATCCTCTGCTAATGTTTCAAGAAAATTATAATGTTTATTTTTAACAAGTTTTTTTATCAACCTTACAATTTTTGCGTAATTCACAATTGATTTAATATCTTTATCATTAGATGGTTTTTTGTCCTCGTAATTTACATCTAAATTAAATTTAACTTTCTGAGATTTCTCTTTTTCAAAATCAAAATAACCCAACTTCAGATCTAAAATTAATTCTTTGATTAAAACTTTTTTCTCATAATTAAATAAACTTTTGGTATTATCAATTTTAACTATATTTAAGTTACTTTTTTTCATCTTTTAAAGTCTTGATGCGATATACTCTTTGATTAGTGGGTGATAATGCATAAAACAATCAGCAAAATCCATTAAATGAAAATTTTTTATTGGCTCTTCCCAATTTGATCCTGCCAATTTACATTTTTTTCCATTAACTGTTTTCTTTTCAGAAATTACAACTCTCTTAAAGTTAGGTACATCATCCATCCAATCAGATGTTAATCCCTCATATTGATCCATAGGATGCGTAAAAATTAAAACTGGTGCATTTCCTTTTTTAATTATGTCAATTTGATCTTGCCTCCATTGAGCCATACCAGGATATTTTTTATGAAATTTTTCCATAGCTTTTTTGTAGCCAACTTTTTTTACTTTATATTTTTTTGATATATTCCAAAAACACGCAGGCATTAATGAGATCCCTCCACCTACTTCTTCCAGGTATTCTGCTGTTAATCTTAGTGTTGCCCATCCTCCACAAGAGTGACCTGACATAAAAATTTGTTTCTTTGGTACCCCCATTTTAACAAATTTTTTAATAACTTCTAAATTACCCTCAACTCTTCGATCCATTTTTGAAGTCCCTGGATATGGTCCTTCCCATTTTTTCATCCACATTCCTATTTTTCCTAACTTAGCACCTAAATCACCTTCTAGTTGACCTTGGCAGTGAATATAAACCATAATTTCTTTACCATTTATTTTATCACCAGCTAGCTGAGCCCAATTTCTAAGCTCTGACCTCCAGAAGCAACCTTTCAGTTTTACATCGTTTCCATCTGAACCATGATTGTATATTATTATTATTTTATCTTCAGGGTTATTTACTTGAAAATTTTCGTTAATTTTAATTTTATCTTTCCATTTATTTGTCGGTATTACAAAACCATCTTTTTTTATACTTTCGTTTGAACTAGCAACACTGCTGCCTAATATTAAACTAAGTATGATAAGTGCTAAAAATTTTTTCATTCTTTCCCTCCCATAATATCTGGTGTTTGCCAATTTAAATTTTGTCCACTATCAATTGCTAAAACTTGACCTGTAATAGACATATTTTTGATAAAAAAGTCAACAGCATTACATATTTGTTCAACATCAACCTGTCTTTTAAGTGGAGTTGCCATGTATTGTTTTTTGAAATGTTTTTCAGATTGTCTATGATTCTTGATTGTTGGCCCTGGCGCTATTCCGTTAACTTTTATATTAGGAGCTAAACTCATAGCACTAGTTTTTGTAAGAGTATAAAGGCCAGTTTTACTGATTGTATAAGAAAAAAAGTAAGGAGTTAGTTTAAAAATTCTCTGATCAATTATGTTAATTATATTATTATTTTTACCCTTAACATTTTTAGCAAATTCCTTCGTTAATAAGGCTGGAGCTCTTAAATTCGTTCTTAAATGTTTAGCCCAACTTTCTGTTGTAAAACTTTCAAGCTTATCGTTTTCAAATAAGGAAGCATTGTTTATTAAACAATCAAAAAATTTTAATTTTGATTTAGCATATTTAATAATTTTACTTACATCATTTTCTTTGCTTAAATCACCTTTCACAAGGTAAACTTTAGTACCATTTATCTCTAATTCTTTTTTGAGTTTTTCAGCCTTTAATTTTGATTTATTGAAATGAATTAATATTTCTTTATTTGTGCCAGATAATTTTTTTGCAATTGCAGCACCAATTCTGGTTGCTCCACCAGTAATAATTATTTTCCGTGCTTCCATTTTTTATCTCTTTTTTTTGTGACCTTAGTTCCTGGCATTCCCATTGTTGATCTACCTTTTGGATAAAGTTTATTTTTTACGTCATATTGCCTAATTTTTGGGTTAAGTGTTATTTCAAGTTCAGTACTTTCCAATTTTCTGATTTCATCTCTTATTTTAGCAGCCTCTTCAAATTCAAGATTTGCAGCAGACTCTTTCATTTTCTTATCCAGGCCTTTTAAGTGTTTCTTTAAGTTCCCCCCAATATTTGAACCATCACTAATTTTTACGTAATCTTTTTCATAAACACTTTCTAATATGTCGCTAATTTCTTTTTTAACAGACTTAGCATCAATTTTATGTTTCTTATTATATGATAGTTGGATCTGTCTTCTTCGGTCAGTCTCTGCAATTGCTTTTTTTATACTTTTTGTCTCTTTATCAGCATACAAAATAACTTTACCATCAACATTTCTTGCAGCTCGACCGATTGTTTGAATTAAAGAGGTTTCAGACCTCAGAAATCCCTCTTTATCAGCATCTAAAATACCAACGAGTGCACATTCTGGAATATCTAAACCCTCCCTCAAAAGGTTGATTCCAACAAGAACATCAAAAACACCCATTCTAAGATCACGCATAATTTCAATTCTTTCTAAAGTATCTATGTCTGAGTGAAGATACCTGACTTTAATTCCATTTTCATGAAGATATTCAGTGAGATCCTCTGCCATTTTTTTTGTTAAAGTTGTAACAAGCACTCTGTGATTACTTTCAATAACTCTCTTGCATTCATGCATTAAATCATCGACTTGATTTTTAGCAGGTCTAATTTCTACTGGTGGATCAATTAAACCTGTTGGTCTAATTACTTGATCTATAAATTTACCTTTAGTTTGTTCTAATTCCCATGGACCAGGAGTTGCAGATACAAATACTGTTTGAGTTCTCATTAGATCCCATTCTTCAAACTTTAATGGTCTATTATCCATGCAGGATGGAAGTCTAAATCCATATTCTGCTAAGGTGCTTTTCCTAGATCTGTCACCTTTGTACATTCCATTAAGCTGTGGAACAGTTACATGGCACTCATCAACAAAAATAAGAGTATTATCTGGAAAATATTCAAAAAGAGTGGGAGGTGGTTCACCTGGTTTTCTTCCAGACAAAAATCGAGAATAATTTTCGATACCAGCACAAGATCCAGTTGCTTCAATCATTTCTAGATCAAATTTAGTTCTTTCCTCTAATCTTTGAGCTTCTAATAATTTATTTTCAGCTTTATGTTTTTTTAAGGTGATTTCTAATTCTTTTTTAATATTGATAACAGCTTGCTCTATTGTAGGCTTTGGTGTGATATAATGACTGTTTGCATAAACTTTAACCAAACTTAATTCTCTTACTTGGTCACCAGTCAAAGGATCAAATTCCTCAATTTGTTCAAGCTTATCTCCAAATAAACTTAATCTCCACGCTCTGTCTTCTAAGTGAGATGGAAAAATCTCCAAATATTCTCCTCTAGCTCTAAAAGTTCCTCTATAAAAGTTTTGATCATTTCGTTTGTATTGAAGAGCTACTAAAGATTTTATTAACTCCTCTCGGTTATAATCATTGTTTTTTTGAAGAGTTAAAGTCATTTTGCTGTATGCTTCAACAGAACCTAATCCGTAAATACAAGAAACACTTGCAACTATAAGGACGTCGTCTCTTTCAAGCAGAGAACGTGTTGCCGAATGTCTCATTCGATCTATTTGTTCGTTTATTGAGGCTTCTTTTTCTATGTAAGTGTCTGATCTTGGAACATATGCCTCTGGAGTGTAATAATCATAATAAGAAACAAAATATTCAACTGCATTGTCTGGAAAAAAAGTTTTCATTTCCCCGTAAAGTTGAGCTGCAAGTGTTTTATTTGGAGCAAGAATTAGTGCTGGCCTGTTAGTTGCCTCAATAACTTTTGCCATCGTGAAAGTTTTACCTGAGCCTGTAACACCAAGCAAAACTTGATTAAATTGGTCTTTGTTTGCACCATTAACTAATTTTTTTATTGCCTCAGGTTGATCACCAGCAGGTTTAAAATCAGATTTAATTTTGAATTTTTTTCCTCCTTCAAGTTTTTCACTTATTTGAGGATTTTTACTTTGGATATCTGTAATTAAATCTTGATATGTATTTTCCATATATTAAACAAGGTATTAGAATTTATTTTTATTTCAATGAGCATAATATCTGACAGTTTAAAGAAGATTAAACCTTCACCTACAATTGCTGTAACCCAAAAAGCAAGAGAATTAAAGGCAGCAGGAAAAGATGTTATTGGTTTAGGTGCGGGTGAACCAGATTTTGATACACCAGATAATATTAAGCAAGCAGCTATTAAAGCAATAAATGATGGAGATACTAAGTACACTGCTGTTGATGGAACTCCAGCTTTAAAAAAAGCAATAGTCGAAAAATTTAAAAAAGAAAATAATTTAGATTATACAGCTGATCAAATTACTGTTGGAGCAGGCGGAAAGCATGTGATTTATAATGCCATGATGGCCACATTAAATGAAGGTGATGAAGTTATAGTTCCAGCTCCTTATTGGGTCTCTTACCCAGATATCGTTTTACTAGCAGGGGGCAAACCAGTTGTAATGGAGTGTGATGAAAAACAAAGTTTTAAAATTAATCCATCAGATTTAGAAAAATTTATAACTCCAAAAACAAAATGGATTATTTTAAACTCTCCTTCTAATCCAACAGGAGCATGTTATTCAGAAAACGATATTAGAGAAATCGCAAAAGTTCTGGAAAAGCATCCTCACGTATATATTTTAAGTGATGATATCTATGAACATGTAACTTATGAAGGATTTAAATTTTTTACTATTGCTCAAATTGAAGGTTTAAAAGAAAGAGTTCTTACAATGAATGGTGTAAGCAAAGCTTACTCAATGACTGGTTGGAGAATAGGTTATGCGGCAGGTCCAAAAGAAATTATTAAAGCCATTGCAAAAATCCAGTCACAATCAACAACTAATCCATCATCAATTAGTCAAGCCGCATCAGTTGAAGCATTAAGTGGAACACAAGATTTTATTAAAATAAGAGCAGACTCATTTCAAAAAAGAAGAGACTTTGTTGTTAAAGCTTTAAATGATATCGATGGCATTGAGTGCTTAAATCCTGATGGTGCTTTTTATGTTTTCCCTAGTTGTAAAGGTTTAATGGGAAAAAAAGATACCAATGGAAAAGAAATTAAATCAGACACAGATTTTGTTCAATCTCTTTTAGAGAATAGCGGTATCGCTGTTGTTCAGGGTTCTGCATTTGGACTTGAGGGATTTTTCAGAATTTCTTATGCAACTTCAATGGATAATCTAAAGAAAGCATTAGAAAAAATATCTTCTTTTTGTAAAAGTTTAGGTTAATGAAAACAGCCCTTGTTTTTGGTTCATCAGGGTTAATTGGTGGACATCTTCTTAATCAATTAATAAAAAATGACAATTACAATAAAATAAAGTTATTTGTACGCTCAGAACTAATCATTAATGAGCCCAAAGTTGAAATAATTAAAACTGATTTCAATAATTTAGATAACTATAAAGAAGATATTAAAGGAGATGATTGTTTTTTTTGTATTGGTACAACAAAACAAAATTCACCTGACAAAAATGAATATCAAAAAGTAGAGCTTGAAATACCAAAAAAAATAGCGGAAATTGCAAAAATCAATTCAGTAAATTCATTTATTTTTATCTCTTCAATATATGCCAATTCAAAAAGTTCAGGAGATTACGTAAAGTTCAAAGGTTTAGTTGAAGAAGAATTAAAAAAATTAAACTTCTCTAATTTAGGAATATTAAGACCTTCTTTTTTAATGGGAGATAGAAAAGAGAATAGAGTAGGAGAAAAAATGGGCATTCTGACTTTTAGATTATTGTCACCTTTATTACTTGGGCCACTTAAAAAAATGAGACCGATCAATTCAGAAAAAGTTGCAAAAGCTATGATAAAAATTGCAAACGAAAATTTGGAAAAAACTGTTTTTGAATCTGATGAAATAGTTGAATTAACTTCAGGCTATATTTAGTCTAATTACTGATTTAGCTGCATCAACAACTGCAATTTCAGATGCTATGAATTTCATTTGAAGAATGTCTTCTGCGTATGTTTGGTCTGTTTGCATTTTGAGACCTAGATCAGGGACCATATTCTTTGCACTTGTATCTACATAACTCAGAAGTTTAACCATGAAATTCGGTAATTCTCTTTTAGGAAGTTTTTTTGCATGACTTGGAATATTTTTGGCCATTATTTGTGATAATTCAAGAATACTTCTTACTTCAGATCCTACAATCAATCTTCTGCCTCCAGCTCTTTCATTAGTCAAAGACAGAACATGTGCTTTAGCAATATCTTTTACGTGAGATATCATTACTGAAAATTTTGGCGCAGCTGGAAATTTTCCCTGAAGCAATTGTTTTACATACTCCATTGAAGTACAAGTTTTTTCATTCAAAAAATCTCCCAATACAAAGCCGGGATTGATACAAGTAAGACTATTTTTAAGACCCTTACTTTCCATAAGATCCCACGCAGCTTTTTCAGCTCTAGTTTTTGATACAAAATAATCTGTAGTTTTATCCCAGTCTAAATCAGTCCAATCATTCTCACCAAATGTATAAGGATTTGATCTGTTTGGTTTTCTGAACATACATACTATTGAAGAAGTTTTAACAAAATGTTCCACTCCTGCATTAATTCCTGCATTCAAAACTCTTAAAGTTCCATCTTTTGCAGCTGGTGTAAGCGATTCCCTGTCATTCGAGACTTTTAGAGGAAAGGGAGAGGCTACATGAATGATATATTTACAGCCGTTTGCTGCTTCATTCCAACCTTCATCTTTTAATAAATCTAATTCTACAAAAGATAAATTATTAATTGCAACATTATTTTCTTCTAATGTTTTTTTTGTTTGTTCAATTGAATCTGAATTTCTAACAGTACCTAAAACTTTGTAACCTGAATTTAATAATTCAATAGCAACATGTTTTGCAACAAACCCACTAATACCAGTAAGTAATACTTTTTCTGACATTTAATTTTTAAAATTTAAAATATTCTTTTATTTCTATTTGAAGTAATAGGTAAATACAAGAAATCTGTATTTTTTATAATAGAGTTTTCTGTACTGATAATTTCCAACCATTTATTAAATTGTTTCTAACTTTCTGTTTAATTTTAGGCTTAAAAATTTTATCCTTTTTCCATTTCCTCTTGATTTCATATAATGATTTAAATAATCCAAGTTGATATCCAGCTAGTAAAGCTACTCCTAAACCAGTTGTTTCTAATACCTTTGGTCTTTCTGTATTTATATTTATGATGTCAGATAAAAATTGCGAAAACCAATTGTTTTCTACCATTCCTCCATCAATCTTAAGTTTACTTGGTTTTAAACCATCTTTTTTCATTGCATTAAATAAATCATTACTTTGATAGGCAACTGACTCTAATACCGCTCTAACTATGGTTTTCCAATCACTATTTCTTGTTAGACCTGTTATTAACCCTCTTGCATCAGGCCTCCAATAAGGTGCTCCCATTCCACTGAAAGCAGGCACAACGTATACACCCTCATTATTTTTCTTTGATTGAGCAATTCTTTCCGTATCGAAAGCATTATTAATAAATTTTAATTTATCTCTTAACCATTGCACACCTGCACCTGCAATAAAAATAGATCCTTCAAGAGCATAAGTATTTTTTCCATTCAATCTGTAACAAATTGTTGTTAATAATTTATTTTTAGAATAAATTTTTTTAGAACCAGTATTCATTATAACAAAGGCACCTGTTCCATATGTGCTTTTTATTGAACCTCTTTCGAAGCAAGACTGTCCTACAGCAGCTGCTTGTTGGTCTCCTAGAACTGCCGATATTGGTATCTCGCTGCCAACAATTTTCTTACTTGTTGAACCAAAATTATCAGCTGAATTTTTAATTTCTGGTAAAATATTTTCAGAGATTTTAAGTTTTTTCAAGATTTCTTTATCCCATCTATTATTATTAATATTAAATAACATGGTCCTACAAGCATTAGTTGCTTCTGTTAAATGATGTTGCCCATTAGTGAGTTTCCAAATAAGGAAAGTATCAACAGTGCCAAATAATAAATTATTTGATTTTAAAAGTTTCTTAACATTTTTTACGTTTTCTAATATCCATTTAACTTTAGTTGCAGAAAAATATGGGTCAATAAATAATCCAGTTTTTTTTCTAAAAATTTTTTCATAATTTTTCTTCTTTAACTCTTCACAATAATCTTGGGTTCTTCTATCTTGCCAAACAATTGCATTGTACACTGGTTTTCCTGTTTTCTTATTCCAAAGAATAGTTGTCTCTCTCTGGTTAGTTATTCCTATACTTAATATTTTTCCTCTTAATAGAGATGCTTTTTTTATCACTTTTTTCAATGCTTTTAGAGTTGTAAGCCAAATTTCGTTTGGATTATGCTCTACCCATCCAATTTTTGGAAAATATTGATTAAATTCAAACTGAGATGTGAATTTTATATTACCATCTAAATCAAAGAGAATTGCTCTAGTTGATGTTGTACCTTGGTCGATAGCAACAAGAAATTTTTTCACAATTCTAGTCTATACTTAAATTTTTTTTTCTAAATGTTAATAAATAATGAAATTATTAAAACTTGAATTTAAAAAATTTAAAATTTCTAAAATAGGTTGTATATTTTATAAACGATTCATAATTTAAATGTCCAAAGTATTCGATTTGTTCATAATAGGTGGCGGTATAAACGGTGCAGGTATTGCAAGGGATGCTGCAGGCAGAGGTTTATCAGTTTGTTTAGCTGACAAAGGTGAAATTGGAGGAGCAACCTCATCTTGGTCGACGAAATTAGTACATGGTGGTCTTCGTTATTTAGAAAATTATGAATTTAAATTAGTTAGAGAATCTTTGAAAGAAAGAGAAATTGTTTATAAAATTGCTAGACATATTTCTAAACCTATTCCTTTTATAATTCCTTATGCAGATAAAATTCGACCAGCTTGGTTAATTAAAATTGGTTTATTTTTGTATGACAATTTAGGTGGCAAAAGCAATATACCAAAATCAAAAACATTTGATTTAACAAAAAAATTTCCAAATATTCTTAAAGAAAAATACAAAACTGGTTTTCAATATTTTGACATACAAATTGATGATAAAAAATTAACTAAACTAAATGCTAAAGATGCAAAAAGAAATAATGCTAAAATACTAGAATATAACAAAGTTAAAAAAGCTGAAATTATTGGTAATGAATGGATTATTAGTCTTGAAAATGATGAAAAAGTAAAGTCAAAAATTTTAATTAACGCATCTGGACCATGGATAAATGAAACCTTAATTAAAAATATTAAAATTAAATCTAAGAAAAAAATAAGATTGGTTAAAGGAAGTCATATTATTACAAAAAAATTGTACAAAGAAAACGTTGCATTCACGTTTCAAAATACCGATAAAAGAATAATATTTGTAATACCTTATAAAGAGAAGTTTTCTTTAATTGGAACTACAGAAGTGGAAGTTAAATCACCAGAAAATAAAGGAATATCAAAAAAAGAAATTAGATATTTAATTCAATCAGTAAATAATTACTTAAAAAAACAAATCAGAACAAAGGACATTGTAGATACTTATTCAGGGATAAGACCTCTAATTGAAGATTTTAATACAGCTTCAAAAGTAACAAGAGACTATGTTTTTGATTTAAAAATTATAAAAAAATTACCTTTATTGAATATATATGGAGGAAAACTTACCACCTACAGAAAATTGTCCGAAAAAGTCCTTATTGATCTCAGAAAGTTTTTACCTAAGACAAAAAAAGGTCCATGGACAGACAAAAAGAAGCTTTTTTGAACCCTCTTTAACTATTATATAAATTGGCTTTCTGTTCTTATTAGTAATTACAAATTAATCGCGTTTATTTTTTAGTGTGATAAAAATTTTTCAGCTTCTAAAGCTGCCATACATCCCATTCCTGCAGCTGTCACGGCTTGCCTAAACGTTTTGTCTTTTACATCTCCAGCTGCATAAACACCTGGAACATTCGTTTCAGTCGAGTCAGATTTTGTAATTAGGTATCCTTCATTATCCATTTCTAATTGATCTTTAAAAAGCTGAGTTGCAGGATCGTGACCAATCGCAATAAATACTCCATCAAGTTTTATTTCTTCGATATTATTTGTTTTAACGTTTTTAATTTTAATTCCTTTTACATTTTTAGGCTCATTGTCTCCGATTACATCTTCAACAACAGAGTTCCAAATAATTTCTATCTTTTTATTTTCCATCAATTTTTTTTGAAGCATTTTTTCAGCTCGCAAACTATCACGTCTGTGGATCAATTTAACTTTTGATGCAAATTTTGTGAGAAACATTGCTTCTTCAACAGCAGCATTTCCACCACCAACCACTGCAACTTCTTTATCTTTAAAAAAGAAACCATCACATGTTGCACAAGCTGAAACTCCAAAACCTCTAAATTCTTGCTCTGATTTGATGTTTAACCATCTGGCTTGAGCACCTGTTGAAATAATTATGCTATCAGCAGTATATTTTTGTCCACTATCTCCAATTGCTTCAAAAGGTTGTGATTTCAAATTCACAGATGCAATGTGATCTTCAATCATTTCTGTTCCAACTGCTTTAGCTTGATCTTTCATTTGATCCATTAACCAAGGGCCTTGGATGACATCTGCAAATCCTGGATAATTCTCTACATCAGTTGTAGTTGTAAGTTGTCCGCCAGGTTCTGCACCATAAACTAAAATTGGATTTAACATTGCACGAGCAGCATATACTGCTGCTGTGTATCCGGCTGGACCAGATCCAATTATTAACACTTTTGTGTGTTTAGTTGGATTTTGACTCATATGAAAGCTATATAGTGATAAATGTCTAAATTAAAAGGTATATTATTAACACAAGGTATGCACGGAATGATCAGTCAAGTAGAAGGTTTGGCTAAAGCCCTTGATATTGATTTCATACACTGCAAGGTTGAAACAAATAATATTTGGAACATCATTCCACCAAGACTCTCTCCAATTTCTCAAAACGTTTATAAAAAAATAGATCAAACAGATTTTGATTTAATAATTTCCTGTGGAAGAAAAAGTGTTATTCCTTCAATTCACTTAAAAAGTATTTCTAATAAAAAAATAGTTAATATTCATATTCAAGATCCAAAAGTTGACTTTAAGTATTTTGATTTTATTGTTGCACCAGAGCACGATGCAATAGAAGGCGACAATGTAATCAGCACCAAAGGTGCAATTCATTACTTAACAAAGGAAGAAATTTCAGAGAATAAAGAATATTTAAACTCTTTTATTAAAAAAGATAATAGAAAAGTATGGGCCTTAGTTTTGGGTGGACCAACAAAATATTATGATTATTCAACAAAAAACATGAAACATATTTTTTCAATTTTTTATAAATTATTAAAAAAACACGATTTCCAACTTGTAGTTATTCCATCAATGAGAACACCACTAAGTACTATTCATTATGCTAAGGAATTTTTTGGTGAAAATCACACTATAATAATGGATGTGGATAAAAAAGCTTACTTGTCAGCTCTTGCAATCTCAGAAAATATAGTGGTTACATGCGACTCTAGCTCAATGATCTCGGAAGCTGCATTGACTGGTAAACCAATATATGTTGCTAATATTTTACCGAAAAAAAATGATACAAGATTTCAAAGATTTCGAAACTTGTTTAGAGAGTTGAATATTACAAGAAACTTAGGAGAAGAAGTTGAAATTTGGAACTATGAAAAGTTAGACGAAACTAATAGAGTAGCAAAACTTATAAAAGAAAAAATTCAACTTTAATGTCATTTTTAAATTCAATAAAAAATAATTCAACAAAACATGAAATTCCTTTTGACCATTGGGAATATAGTCATGCACTGACAGAGGAGTCAATTCAAGAAATAATTAAAGCAGATATTCCCGATTTAAGTAAACTTAATCTTTCATATGATGGGACAAGAGCTATTGATGGTGGTGGCGCAGAATTCAGAGAAGGAATTGCTTCTGGAGGAAAAGCGAAAAAATTTCGATGTTTTGTATCTAAAGAAAATGCTGCTCAGTTTCCAAATTTACTTAAGTTTATTAATGAATTACAATCTAAAGAAACACATCAAACTATTTCTAAAATGATTGATAGAGATTTATCAAATTCATTTGTAAGAGTTGAGGTTATTTGTGATAGAGAGGGATTCTGGTTAAAACCGCATTGTGACATCAAAGAAAAATTAATGTCAGGATTAATATTTGTTAATAATACTAATGAGTCTGAGGATCTAGGCACAGATTTTTACAATGAAAAGTTAGAGAAAGTTAAAACTTTACCTTATAGAAATAATTATGGGTATCTTTTTACTAGTGGTCCAAACACCTGGCACGGTATGGAAAAAAAGAAAATTTTAAAAGAAAGACGATGTTTACAAGTTAATTATGTGACTTTTGAAACAGATTGGAGAGTTAAATAATTTATTTTTCCCAATTAAATCTAGGAAAAGAGTCAAAAACTTTAAAAATTCCCTCAGACCACTGATTACAAACCTTTGAATAATTCTCATCTGTAACATTTAAACACTCAAGTGTAGAAAGATTATCAGCATCTTTTTTCAGCACTGCAAAATCTATTGGAGGTCCAACAGTAAGATCGCTTTTTAATGTAGAGTCCATAGAAATCAGTGCACATCTTGATGCATCACCAATTGAAACATTTGGTTTAATTACCCTATCAAGAATAGGTTTTCCGTATTTTACCTCACCGATTACTAGATACGGTTTACTGTCAGCTGGTCTTATATAATTTCCTTGAGGATAAACTAAATATAATTCATGTTGCTGACCTTTAATTTGCCCTCCAACAATAAAAGTGGAACCTAACAAAACGTTATCAGTGTTTATTCCTTGAGGTGATGAATGTTCAATGTTTAACGATCCAACATAAGATGCTATTTGTTCAAAATCATTACAAGTATTTAAATTCATTATGCCCGAAGTACTCTTTAGATCTTTTTCAATTGATTTATAAACTGCCTGAGATGTTCCTAAATTTCCTGATGTTACGATTACAACAGTTCTATCGCCTACATCGTGTGTCATCATTTTGGAATAAATATTTACATTATCTAAACCAGCATTTGTCCTTGAGTCTGATGCAAAAACAAGACCTTCGTTTGTTTTAATACCTATACAGTAAGTCATCTCACATTAATAATTAGTTAATTATAACATTTTTTCATAATCAATTAAAAGCATAACAGATATATCTAATATGCATTTGCTTATTTTATTCAAGTATTAAACACTAAGATGTTATGGTCTCAAAGCTTTGGAAAAACTATAATTCAAGTCATGCTTACGATGGTTATTTTACTAAAGATAACAAACTTCGAAAGCATGCAACAATAATCTCATCCATTTTAGAGAGATATGGCAAAAAAAAGCTTCAAGAAATTGAAAAAAATTGTCAAAGTACGATTAGTGCCAGAGGTATTAACTTTAGAGTTTATGCTGCTAACAACAGAGCAGAAGAAAAGAAATGGCCACTTGATATAATTCCGAGAATAATTCCTAAAACACAATGGAACAAAGTTTCAAAAGGTTTAAAGCAGCGAGTAAAAGCTTTGAATTTATTTATTGACGATGTTTATAATCAAAAAAAAATATTCAAAGATAAAGTTGTACCTAAAGAAATTATTTTTAATTCTCCATTTTATGTAAAAGAATGTGAGAATTTTTCTCCTAAATACAAAGCTTGGTCAAATATTTCTGGTGTTGATTTAATAAGAAATACTAATGGTGATTATTTAGTTTTAGAAGACAATCTAAGAGTACCCTCAGGTGTATCTTACATGCTCGAAAATAGAATGGTAATGAGAGATGTATTTCCTGAATTATTTACAAGATATAAAGTTGCATCAATTCATCAATACACAAACAAATTATTCAATTGTATGGTCGAATGTATTCCAAAGAAAACTGCAAACCCACATATGGTAGTTTTAACACCTGGTATATATAACTCAGCCTACTTTGAGCACTCTTTTTTGGCTGAGCAGATGGGTATTGCATTAGTTGAAGGAAAAGATTTATTCGTTGATAACGATATTGTTTATATGAAGACTGTAAAAGGTCCACTTAAGGTTGACTGCATATACAGACGTCTTGATGATAATTTTTTAGATCCAAAAGTATTTTTCAAAGGATCTCTAATAGGTGTGCCAGGATTATTTAAGAGTTGGCGTAAAGGAAACATTGGTATTATTAATGCTATAGGTACCGGAGTGGCTGATGACAAAGTAGTTTACTCTTATGTCAATAAAATGATTGTTTATTATCTTGGCGAACAGCCAATCTTAAACCAGGTAGAAACTTACTTATGTCACAATAAAAATGAGAGAAACTATGTAATTGAAAATATCTCTAAATTAGTTGTTAAACCTGCTAATGCTTCTGGCGGTTATGGAATAATGATAGGTCCTAAAGCAGATAAAAAGGAAAGAGATGAAGTAATAGCTAAGATTAAGAAAAACCCAAGAGAATATATTGCACAACCACTCGAAACTCTGTCAACGGCACCGACAATCACTGAAAATGATATTGAACCTAGGCATCTAGATTTAAGACCTTTTGTTCTTAGTGGAAAAACTACTTACGTGAGCACAGGAGGATTAACAAGAGTTGCACTTAGAAAAGGAAGTACAATTGTGAATAGTTCTCAAGGTGGAGGATCTAAAGATACACTAATAGTTGATGTCTAAATTTTTATATATCTTGAAGAGAAGTAACCTCTAATTTTTTTGTTTTAAGTGATTTAATTGCTTCCAAACATGCCAGCGCTGTTGACATATTAGTACAATAGGGAACTTTGTTCTTAAGTGTTCCTCTTCTAAGGGCTATCGCATCATTTAATCTGTGTTCAGAATTTCCTCCACCAGTATTAATAACAAGACCAATTTTTTTTGAGTCCAACACATCTACTATATGAGGTGAACCGCTGCTGACTTTGTTAATAATTCTACATTTCATACCATGTTTTCTAATGTATTCAGCTGTTCCTCGAGTTGCACAAAGTGTAAAGTTTAATTTAATCAGTTCTTTTGCTAAACCTATACCTTCATCTTTGTGACTATCTTTCAAAGAGATAAATGCTAATCCATCTTTAGGTAAAGAGTTGGCAGAGGCTATTTGGCTTTTTGCAAAAGCCATGCCAAAATTTTTATCAAATCCCATTACTTCACCTGTTGATTTCATCTCAGGACCTAAAAGCAGATCGCTGTTTGGAAATTTATTAAAGGGAAAGACGGCTTCTTTAACTGCATACATTCCTTTGGATTTGTCTCTTAAATTAAATTTTGATAACTTTTCACCTGCCATTACACGTGATGCAATTTTTGCAAGGGGCAATCCTTTTGCTTTAGATACAAATGGTACAGTTCGACTTGCTCGAGGATTAACCTCAATAACATAAATTTCATCTTTTCTAATTGCGTATTGAATATTCATGAAACCTTTAACTTTTAAAGCTAATGCTAATTTCTTAGTTTGGTTTTCAATTTCTTTAATCAAAAATGGTTTTATAGATACAGGGGGTAAACTACATGCAGAATCTCCAGAGTGAATACCAGCTTCTTCTATATGTTGCATGATCCCCGCAACATGAACTTGTTTTCCATCTGAAATGGCATCAACATCAACCTCCATTGCATGATCAATAAATTTATCAATTAAAATTGGATTTTCTTCAGCAGCTTTAAAGGCTTCTTCAACAAAATTTTTAAGTTGGTTTTTTTCATGAACAATTTCCATCGCTCTTCCACCTAGCACATAAGAAGGTCTTACCATTAAAGGTAAACCAATTTTTTCAGAAATTTGTATTGCCTGCTTAAATGTTTTTGCAATCCCACTTTCAGCCTGTTTTAATTTAAGTTTGATTAATAAGTTTCTAAATCGATCTCTGTCCTCAGCTAAGTCAATAGAAGTGTACTGCGTTCCTAGAATTGGAAGCTTGTGGTCATGTAAAAACTTTGCAAGTTTAATTGGTGTCTGACCACCAAACTGAGCGATAATTCCAACAAGATTACCTTTTTCTTGTTCTTTTTTAATAATATTAAAAACATATTCTTCTTTAAGAGGTTCAAAATAAAGTCGGTTACTTGTGTCATAATCAGTTGAGACAGTTTCCGGATTACAATTAACCATAATTGATTCGAAACCAGCTTCTTTCAAAGAAAAACTTGCCTGACAGCAACAATAATCAAATTCTATACCTTGTCCAATTCTGTTAGGACCACCTCCTAAAATAATAATTTTTTTCTTAGTTGATGGATCTGCCTCACACTCTGAATTAATTGAGAAATTTCGTTGATATGTTGAATACATATAAGGTGTAAAAGATTTAAATTCAGCAGCACAAGTATCAACTTTTTTGAAAACTGGTAAAATTTTAAGTGCTGTTCTTTTTCTTCTAATAATTTCTTCTGACGTTTTAGATAATTCAGAAAGTTTTTTATCAGAAAAGCCAATTGATTTTATTCTATTAAATTCGACAAAATCCTTAGGTAATCCTTTTTTTTTAATTATAGTCTCAGTATCTACAATTTCTTTAATCTGTTCTAAAAACCATGGATCAATTTTAGATAATGCGAATATCTTTTTTAAAGTAACTTTTTTTCGTATTGCTTCTGCAACAACAAGAAGTTTATTTGGAATATTTTCTTTGAGTTTTTTTTCAATTTGTTTTTTATTTAGATCTAGCACTCTATCTAATCCTGAAAAACCTGTTTCAAGAGAAACCAATGCTTTTTGAAGCGACTCTTTAAAATTTCTACCAATTGCCATTGCTTCTCCAACTGATTTCATCGAAGTACCTAATATTGCTGGAGAAGTTGAAAATTTTTCAAAAGTAAATCTTGGAATTTTTGTAACCACATAATCAATGCTAGGCTCAAACGATGCAGGGGTAACTTTTGTAATTTCGTTTTTTAATTCATCCAGAGTGTAACCAACAGCGAGTTTAGCAGCAACTTTTGCTATTGGGAAACCAGTAGCTTTTGAAGCGAGTGCAGAAGATCTTGAAACTCTTGGGTTCATTTCTATAATAACCATCCGTCCATTTTTTGGATTGATTGCAAATTGTACATTGGATCCACCTGTCTCTACTCCTATTTTTCTTAAGCAAGCAATGGAAGCATTTCTCATTACCTGGTATTCCTTATCAGTAAGTGTAAGTGCAGGGGCAACAGTTACTGAGTCTCCAGTATGAATTCCCATAGGATCAACATTTTCAATAGAGCAGATAATAATACAGTTGTCTTTTTTATCTCTTACTACTTCCATCTCAAATTCTTTCCAACCTTCCAAGCATTCTTCAACCAATACTTGACTAACTGGAGACTCGTGGAGCCCACTATTAATTATTTTTAAATAATCTTTTTTATTTTTAGCAATACCACCGCCAAGACCTCCAAGTGTAAATGCAGGTCTTATGATTGCAGGCAGACCAATTTTTTTTAAAACTTTAGAGGCTTGGCTTATATTTTTGACAATCTCAGATCTAGGTAAATCTAATCCAATATCAATCATATTTTTTCTAAATTTTTTCCTGTCCTCTGCATTGGCAATTGCTTTAGAATTTGCTCCTATAAGTTCAATTTTATATTTTTTTAAAATTCCTTTTTTTTCCGCTTCCATTGCGAGATTGAGCGCAGTTTGACCACCCATTGTAGGAAGAATTGCATCAGGTTTTTCTTTGATAAGTATTTTTTCTAAAACCTCTAATGTTATGGGCTCGATATAGGTTTTGTCCGCAACATCTGGATCAGTCATAATGGTTGCAGGATTTGAGTTAATTAATATTACTTTAAAACCCTCATCTTTTAATGCCTTACAAGCTTGTGTACCTGAGTAATCAAATTCACATGCTTGACCAATGATAATAGGTCCAGCTCCCACAACTAATATTTTTTTAATATCTTTTCTTTTTGGCATTTTTTTTCATGTTGTTAATAAATTCTTGAAATAGATAAACGCTATCTTGTGGTCCTGGGTTAGACTCCGGATGATATTGCACTGAAAATATTGGTTTGTTTTTAAGTCTTATTCCTTCGATGGTATTATCAAAAAGAGACTTATGAGTGACTTTAATTTTTTTTGGCAAAGTTTCTTCAACTACTACAAAACCATGATTTTGACTGGTGATTTCAACTTTATCTTGGATTAAATTTTTAACAGGATGATTAGCTCCTCTATGGCCCAACTTCATTTTTCTTGTTTTGCCACCTAATGCTAATGCTAAAATTTGATGACCTAAACAAATTCCAAATATAGGTAAATTTTTTTTGATTAATTTGTTGAGTATTTCTATTGCATATTTTCCTGTTGCTGCTGGATCACCAGGTCCGTTGGACAAAAAAATTCCATTTGGTTTAAGATCTAATATTTTTTCTGCAGAAGTTTTACAGGAAACGACCGATACTTTACATTTGAAGTCTGAAAAATACCTTAAAATATTTTTTTTTATTCCGTAATCAATTGCAACTACATGAAAAAGATTTTTTGTATTCTTTTTATATCCTATTTCTTTTTTCCATGTTTGAAGCCCTTTCCAAATGTAGTTCTTTTGGGTTGTAACAATTTCTGCAAGATCAAGGTTTTTTAAACCACTCCATTTAATAGTTGAATTTGTTAACTTGCTGAGATTAAACTTGCCATTTTTTGAGTAAGCAATTGTTCCCTTAGGTGCACCTTTATCTCTAATAAAATTTGTTAAACTTCGTGTATCCAGACCTGTAATTCCAACAATTTTATTTTTTTTTAGCCAGGCATCTAAATGTAGAAATGCTCTATAATTTGAGGGAGAAGTTATTTCTGAATTAAAGATTACACCTCTTGTCCAGATTTTATCAGACTCGATATCTTCCTTATTAGTTCCAACATTTCCAATATGTGGAAACGTAAAATTTATAATCTGACCTGCATAAGAAGGATCTGAAATTATTTCTTGGTAACCGGTTAAAGAGGTGTTAAAGCAAACTTCTCCGGTCGCCTCTCCTTGATAGCCAATCCCAATTCCCTTAAAAACCTTCTTGTTTTCAAGAACTAAAACGCCTGTATTAATCTGTGAATTTTTTGAGTTTGTTTTTTTTGCTTTTTTGATCAATTACAACTCATAAGTTAAAGGTTAATACAATAATTGCTATATTATCGCAACAGAGATGTATTATAAAATTGTAAAAAAACAATTTTTCTTTTGAAGAATTATTTCTTTGAAGTAGATTAAAAAAATTATGTCCTTAAAAGATACTATCGAAAACGAATATAAAACTGCTCTTAAATTAAAAGATAAAAATAAAATATCAACCTATAGGTTAATATTGTCATCCATTAAGGATCTAGACATAGTTAATCGATCTGGGCCTAATAAAAAAGATACTGACGATGAGGATATTAAGAAGCTTTTGAAAAAAATGGTTAAACAACGAACCGAATCAATTGATATTTACAAAAAAAATAATCGAACAGATTTGTTAGAGGTTGAGCAAAATGAATATAATATTTTAACTGGATTTCTACCAAAGCAACTTGGAGAAGAGGAAACCAAAAAAATATGTTTGGATTTAATTGCTAAACTAGGTGCTAATTCAATAAAAGATATGGGTAAAGTTATGGGTGAGCTAAAGAAAAACCATTCGGATGAAGTTGATTTTGCTAAAGCAGGCCCGATGCTCAAAGATCTATTAAATGAACAATGAAGTACCCAAAAGAATACCTTGATGAAATTAAGACAAGGTTGAAAGTATCAACAGTTGTCTCAAAAACAGTTTCCTTAAAAAAAAGGGGTAAAGAGTTTGTTGGTTTGTCTCCATTTAAAAACGAAAAAACACCTTCATTTACTGTAAATGATGAAAAAGAATTTTATCATTGTTTTGCAACTTCTGAGCACGGAAATATTTTTGATTTCGTTATGAAAATTCAAAATCTTAAATTTGGAGAAGCTGTAAAGCATTTGGCTCAATTAGCTGGAATGCAGCCCTATATGTTTTCAAAACAGGATGAAGAAAGAGAAAAAAAATGGAAAGAATACCAATCAATCTTTACTCAGTACGTAGATTTTTATCACAATGAATTATTAAAAAACGAGGGTTATTCTATTGCAAGAGATTATTTAAAAAATAGATCTTTAACTAAAGAAGAAGTTAAAAAATTTAAAATTGGATATATAGAAAAAAATCCAAATTTCTTTGAGAAATTAAAAAATAATTATAGTGAGCAAACTTTAGTTGAAACAGGTTTATTTTATTTAGACGAAAAAAAGAAAATATATGTTGAAAGATTTAGAGGACGATTAATTTTTCCAATCAATAATATCTCAGGTCAACCAATAGCTTTAGGGGGGAGAATAATTGAAAAGGTAGATTACTTGGCTAAATATATAAATTCCCCTGAAACAAATTTTTTTAAAAAAGGGTCAAATTTATATAATTTAAATTTAGCTCGAAAACTTTCTAATCAAATAGATCATATCTATCTAGTAGAAGGATATATGGATGTTGTTGGTTTAAGTAAAAATGGTATTGATAATGTAGTTGCCAATCTTGGAACTTCACTGACAGATAAACAAATTTTAACTCTTAACCAGTTTTTTGACGATATCATTATCTGTTTTGATGGTGATGAAAGTGGATATAAAGCTGCATTAAGAGCAGCAGAAAACTCTATTAAAGAATTAAAACCTGAAAAACAAATTTCATTTTTATTTTTACCAGACAAGGAAGACCCCGACAGTTATATAAATAAGAATGGTAAAGCCAATTTTATAGATTTTACTAAACAAAGTAAGCTCTCTGTTCATCAATTTATTTTTAGTCATTATAAAAAACAAACAGAAAATAATCCTTCTTCTTTAGCAATTTTTGAAAAAAAATTGAGAAGTATTGCAAGTACAATTAAAGATGATTTTATCAAAAAATATGTATTAGAATATTTTTTAGAAAAAATTGCAGAGCTAACACCTCATTCCAATCAAAATAAGAAAAATTTTTTTGTTAAAAGAACTAAATCACTAGACGCAACCAAGAAGCATTTTAATGAAAGCCAATCATTGACTGGAGTAGAGCTTAAGGAGTTTTCTTTATTATATTTATTAATGAATAATTTAAATTTGTTACAAGCAAATATACATTTAATTGAAAATATTAAGTTATTTACTGAAATTAATAAAAAAATATTTGAACTAATAATTGTGAAATTGAAATCTGCAGAGCAAATTACAATTAAGGATTTAGAGTTAGATGATCAATTGTTAGAAAAAATTAATAAATTTGCACCCATCAAACATATTCTTAAAAATCAAGCTGATGATGATCAAAAAACCATAGAATTACTGGAAGACATTACCAGAGATTTAATTAATTATGATCTTGAGTTTAGAATTCAAGAATTAGAATCGAAGTTTTCAGTAGACATGAGTGAGACGACATTTAATGAGCTAAAAGAGCTAAAAAAAAAGCAGAATCTCAATTAATACAACTAAATTAGTAATGGATTTTTATAAATTTGACATTATATAAGACTTCCTAACTTTTATTGCCGTGGAAAGAATTATAACAAAATCATTTGCTAGATTAATGGGCCGAGGAATTCATAGGGGCTTCATTACTTATGAAGAGTTAAGTAAATCTCTTGGAAAAAGAAATTTATCAGATGATAACTTGGCTCAAGCATTCATACATATCTTAAATGAAAATGTTTCCTTAGTTGAAAAGAAATCTGATTTTAAAGTTTTAAGAAAAAAAGAAAATTCAAGTAAAGATGAAGGTAAAACAATCGAAAAAAGTGATGATCCTATCAGAATGTATTTACGTGAGATGGGTGGTGTTGAACTTCTTTCTAGAGAAGGTGAAATTGCGATAGCAAAAAGAATTGAGGCCGGAAAAGATGTGATGTTAATCGCGCTTTCACAAAGCCCAATTACTGCTCAACAATTTTTTGAATGGAATGAAAAATTACAAAAAGATGAAATATTAGTTAGAGAAATTATAGATATTGACACCAACTACATGGAAGATGAGTCAACGGGACCAAGCGCTAAGCAAAAAAATGCTGGTGAAACTGACAAGGAGGAAGGTTCTTCTGATGAAGATGATGACTTTAATCCAACTCTTGCTGCAATGGAAACAGAAATTAAGCCAAAGGTACTAAAAACTGTAAATACACTAACTAAAGAATACACAAAATTAATTAAGTATCAAAAAGAAAAATTAGATTGTGTTTTAAATTCACAAAACTTTTCACAAGCAAAAGAAAAAGGACACGATAAAATTGTTAATGATATTTTAGAAAATATTAAATCACTACAACTATCCCCATCAGTTTTAGAGGATCTTGTACAAAAACATTATGTTGAAAATAAAAAAATAGTTTCCTTGGAAGGTAATCTTTTAAGACTTGCTATGGATCACAAAATTCCAAGAAATGAATTTATTAAATTTTATATTGGCAATGAAATTAATCCTAATCTTAAAAAATTTTTAGATACCAACAATATTTGGAAACAATTTTTCACAAAAAATAAAGATGAATTTAAAAATATTAGAGAAAGGTTAATTGAAATTAGTCACAAGCTTGGTATCTCTGTAACAGATTTTAAAAAAATAGTAAGCAGAGTCCAAAAAGGTGAAAAAGAGTCAAGGATTGCTAAAAAAGAGATGGTCGAGGCAAATCTTAGACTAGTTATTTCAATTGCAAAAAAATACACAAATAGAGGACTTCAATTTCTTGATTTAATTCAAGAGGGAAACATTGGTTTAATGAAAGCTGTAGATAAGTTTGAATATAGAAGAGGATATAAATTTTCAACTTATGCAACTTGGTGGATCAGGCAGGCAATTACAAGATCTATTGCAGATCAAGCACGAACAATTCGTATCCCTGTTCACATGATTGAAACAATAAACAAAATTGTAAGAACCCAAAGATTAATTTTAAGTGAGTTTGGAAGAGAGGCTACTCCTGAGGAACTAGCTCAAAAACTTAGAATGCCACTAGACAAAGTTAGAAAAGTTTTAAAAATCTCAAAAGAACCAGTTTCTCTAGAAAAACCAGTTGGAGATGAAGAGGACAGTAGTCTGGGAGATTTTATTGAAGATACAAAAGCATTAGCACCACTTGAACAGGCAATTAAGTCAAATCTTGGTGAAGCAACTACTAAGATATTGTCTACTTTAACACCAAGGGAAGAGAGAGTTTTAAGAATGAGATTCGGCGTAGGCATGAACACTGATCACACTTTAGAAGAAGTTGGATTACAGTTTTCTGTAACAAGAGAAAGAATTAGACAAATTGAAGCCAAAGCGCTTAGAAAATTAAAACACCCAAGTAGATCCAAACAACTTAAGAGCTTCTTAGAAAGTTAGCACTGGGCCGTTAGCTCAATAGTAGAGTACTGCATTGACATTGCAGGGGTAGTTGGAGCGTAACCAACACGGCCCACCATATTCAAATATCTTTAATTGATAACTTAAAAAAAATGATATAACTAATCTTAGTTTTTGGGCCTGTAGCTCAGTTGGTTAGAGCAGTACACTCATAATGTATTGGTCCCAGGTTCGAGTCCTGGCGGGCCCACCAAATTCTTAATTAATTTTTAGAAAATTCCTCTAAAGTTTTAAATAGAGCTTCGATATTTCCGTCATTAGAATTTATTATAGACGCAAATTCCTCTTTTTGTGTTCTTGCTAAGCTAAGTCCCTCGATAATTAAATCTCTAATCAAAGGACTGTTTGGATTTTTCGTGTAAACCCTCCAATCAATTTTTACCTCTGGTCTTTCAGATGTGCTTATTAATATGCTATTAACCATAGTATAGTTTTGATTTAGCACCTCTTTTCCTTGAACTTCAAT
>CACHCH010000006.1 GCA_902578255.1 uncultured Pelagibacteraceae bacterium | reverse complement strand
TGAATTACTAGGTGCGCTTAACCCATTCAAAAATTTAGAGTTAATAATTACACCTGGGCCCGGGTAAGCTTCATGACTTACCTTGAAAGTGTCACTTTGGTCATTTGGTCTTACAACAGTTTTTATTTCAAGATTATATTTTTTTGCAAAATCATAATCTCTTTGGTCATGCGCTGGGCATCCAAAGACGGCTCCAAATCCATAATCCATCAAAACAAAATTGGCAAAGTAGACAGGAACTTTTTGTTCAGGATTTAGAGGATTTAAGGCCACAAGTTCAGTTTTGAAACCAATTTTTTCTCCAACCGCAATAGCTTCTTCTGTAGTGCCGGTTTTTGAGCATTCTTTTTTAAATTTTATAAAATTTTCATCATCTTTATAAAAATTAGAAATTTCATGGTCAATTGATAATGCTAAAAAAGAAAATCCAAATAGAGTGTCGGGTCTTGTAGTAAAACATTTTATACTTTTAACTGGAATATTTCCTTGAGTTTTAAAATCAATTTCGCACCCAAATGATTTACCAATCCAGTTTTTCTGCATAGTTTTAACTTTATTTGGCCATAGTTCTAATTTTTCTAGACCGTCTAGTAATTCTTGCGAAAATTTTGAGATATTAAAAAACCATTGACTGAGTTTCTTTCTTTCCACTGGTGCACCAGATCTCCAGCCTTTACCGTCAATAACTTGTTCATTCGCAAGCACGGTTTCATCAACTGGATCCCAGTTAACATAATTTTCTTTCCTATACACTAATTTTTTTTCAAGTAACTCTAAGAAAAAAAGCTGCTGATGTTTATAATATTCTTCAGAAGATGTAGAAATTTCTCTTCCCCAATCTATTGATAAACCAAGTTTTTTTAATTGGGATTTCATGTTTTCTATATTGCTTTCTGTCCAAGTCTTTGGATCTAAGTTATTTTGTCTTGCAGCGTTTTCTGCTGGCATTCCAAATGAGTCCCAACCCATTGGATGTAAAACGTTGTATCCTTGAAGAGATTTATATCTGGCCAACACGTCTCCAATTGTATAATTTCTAACATGACCCATATGAATTTTTCCAGATGGATATGGAAACATTTCTAAACAATAAAATTTTTTTTTATCTTTATTTAATTTAGATGAGAACGTCTTCTTTTCTTGCCAATGATTTTGCCATCTACTCTCAACATCTTTAAAGTTATATCTTTCCACGTTTCTAGATTGGTTTTTTTATTTTTTATCTTTTTCTTTAGCTTCTTGTTTATAAAGTGTCGCCTTTTTCAAAATTTGTTTTTTTAATTCAGGAGCAAGCTCGTCATCAACTTGGCTTATAATACAGTTAGACATATTATTACATTTTTTATTGAAAACTTTTATGTCAAGCGCATCTGCTCTAACTTCATTAGTTAAAAATCTAATAGAAATTTTTACACTTTCTCCACTTAAACTTTCTTCAGAGGAATACCAATCGGTTACAATAATACCTCCACTGTAATTAACGGACAATAGGGGCATAAAATCAATTGTATCAAGAGAGGCTCTCCATAATTCGTTAGAGCTAGCAAAATCAAAAACCCCACCTTTGGGTCCATCCAACATCTTGTTTAATTGAAATCCCCTTCCTTCTTCAAGATTTTTTTTAACTCTTTCAGCTGGGTCTGTTGAAGATTTTCTAGCATCTCCCCCCAGTTTAAATTTGCCATCAGGACCTTTACAGGAAATAAAAGACAGGGAGAGAATAAAAATTAAAAGATAATTTTTTAAAAATATGAATTTTTTTAAATTTAATTGTTCAGTTTTCATTATGTAAACGCTTTTTTATCAAAAAAAGATGTAATTTTAGTAATCTTGCAAAATATAGTCAAAAATTTACAAAAATATAGAGAATTCAAGGTATTTTTAATGTTGCAAAAATACAACACTTGTTATTTTTGTAAATATAATTCGGATAAATGAAAATTTTTACTGCTTAATAATGATAAATAAACAATGTTTATTATTAATAATTAACATTAAATTAAAGGAGTAATTAATATGAACAATTTTAAAAAAGTAGGATTAACTGCATTAGCAGGTTCTCTTATGGCCGTTACTGCTAACGCAGGCGAAATGTCTGTAGCAGGAACTGCGAAAATTGCAGTAGAGCACATCAATGGTGGTGCTGCTAATGCAGGTAAATCTTGGAGTATGGGTAACCAACTTACTTTCTCAGGAAGTGGTGACTTAGATAATGGAATGAACGTTTCACTATCTTTCATAATTGACCAAGGTGATGACGAAACTGATACTACAACTGGTGCAGCTAACTCTCCATTTGACAGTCACTCTGTGTCTGTTGGTATGGACGGTTTAGGTACATTAACGTTCAGTGGTGAAGGCGGAGATTCTGCTGTTGCTGCTATGGACGGATCAGCAGCAGGTGGAATGTGGGATAATTTCCAAGCATCAGCTGATGAGCCAAAATCAGGTAAGTCTTCAAATGATATGTTGAGTTATGCATTACCAACTTTGTTGGATGATTTAGCACTAGTTGCTTCTTACACTCCAGCTGGTGATGGTGGAGCTGACTCTTCAACTTCATTCTCAGCAACTTACACAGGTGTTGAAGGATTAACACTTGCGTACGGTCAAGGTGAAGATAATGAAGCTACTCTTACTGCAGATGCTACGGCATGGAAAGTATCATATACATATGGTCCAATTACAGCAACAGCAACTGACCTAGAGTACGATCACGAAACAGCAACATCATCTAGAGATATGTCATCAATGGCTGTTTCTTACTTACTTCCAGGAGAGGCAATATCAATTGGATATGGTGAGGAAGAAATCAAAGATGGTTCCGCTTCATCTGAAAAAGCTGAGTTTTCTGGTTTTGATGTTTCATACACAGCAGGTGGTATGACTTTAAAAGCATACACTCAAGAAGCTGAAAACATTAGCTACAGCACAACTGCAACTGAAGACCAAGAGATTTGGGCTGTAAACGCTACATTTGCATTCTAATTTAATTTAGATCAAATTATTTAAAAAGGGCCCCTTATTAGGGGCCTTTTTTTATTCAAAATAAGAAATTCCAGCAAATTCTTGATTATATAAAAGATTAAGTTTTCTTATATTATTTTTTGATATACCGCCTAAAGCAACTATTTTATGAGAGGTGTATTTAGAAATTACTTTAAATTTATTTATTCCTAAGTAATTTTTATTTTTTTTAAATAAGGATGACAAAAATATTTTTTCTACTCTTTGAAGTTCTTTAATTTTCATTTCTCTCATATTATGAGCTGAACCAACAATCTTAAAATTTTTTTTGTAAGAATAGTTTAAATGATTAAAACTCATATTAAATGAAGGTATATAGGCTCCATCAAGATTTAAGTTAATAGCTAATTTTATGTTGTTAGACAGGTAAAATTTTATATTTTTTTTTGCACAATAATTTTTAATTTTAATAATGAGAGACTTTTTAATACCTGATGATATATAATTTCTGTAAATGATCGCAGTTCGATTGTCTTGTTTATCAATACTATTTGTATCAAATTTGTTTATAAAGTAATATTTATTGATCATATTTATATGCATAATACTGTTCAAAATTTAGTCGATATTCGAAATAAAATAAATTTTTATTTAGATGAACACAAGATCGATAAAGTACCAAAAATAATAGCGGTATCCAAGACTTTTAAAATTGAAAAAATTTTACCATTAATAACTTATGGTCATAAAGATTTTGGTGAAAATAAAGTACAAGAGGCAGTTGATAAATGGACTGAAATTAGATCGTCAAATCATAATATTCAGTTACATTTGATTGGCAAATTGCAAACCAACAAAGTTAAGTTTGCTGTAAAAATATTTGATTATATTCATTCGGTTGATAATCAGAAGTTGGCTAAAAAAATTTCTGACGAACAAATTAAAATAAATAAAAAAATTAAAATATTTATACAAGTAAACATAGGTAATGAAGATCAAAAATCTGGAACTAATGTAGATGAGTTAAGTTCATTAATTTCTTATTGTAGAGAAATAAATTTAGATGTAGTAGGATTGATGTGTATTCCACCTATGAATGAAGACTCTGAAATTTACTTTGAAAAAATGAAAACGTTAAATACAGAAAACAATTTTCATGAGCTAAGCATGGGAATGTCTTCCGATTATTTAAAAGCAGTTAAAAATAATGCAACCTTTTTGAGAATAGGCTCCAGTATTTTTGGAGAGCGTTCTTAAAGAATTTTAATTTTTGTATTCTTATCTATTAATTTTAACATTATTAAAAAATCTTTTTCTTTGATACCTATACATCCAGCGGTTGGTTTATAATCTTTTGTAAGATGAATAAAAATACAACTACCTATTCCTATTACAGGTTTACTAAAATTATATTTTATGGGTATTAACAAGTTATATTTGTTATCTTTTCTTTTAAGTTTTTCATGTTTAATTTTAGTACTAGTTTTTATTAATTTATTATACTTTTTTGGGTAATTAATGTCATTACACCATCCCATATTTTTTCTTATTTTCAAACATCTTAGATTAGTGATAGGCTTTTCTACTCTATCTTTTCTATAATACAAATTTTCAATTTTAAAAATGCCTTTTGGAGTTTTTTTGTCCCCTTCCTTTTTTATTAAAGATAAACCATTTTTTCCAATGCAACATTTAAAACTAAACGCATCAACTTGAAGAGTATGTTTATTTTTGAGAATAATTAACATATTCTTAATATATATGAATAATCAAAATTTATTAATCTATCAGTTACCACATTTACACGAAATTATGAGTGAATTAGAGGATTATTTAAATTTTAAAGTTATTGAGGCTTCAAACCAAAAAAGCCTTGATGAACAGATTAAGTCAATTTCAAATTGTTTAATTCTTACAAAAAAGAAAAATCTAAAATTTAAAAATTATATAGTTATAAATGAAGTGCCTATAAAAATTTCTAAGTTAATTGAAAAAATAAATATTCAGCTTTTAAAACAAAAATTTAATGATCAGTCAGAAATTATAATTAATAATTATAAAATTAATTTAAACTCTAGGGAAATTTATCAAGATGATAAAAAACTGAAGTTAACAGAAAAAGAAATTCAAACTATTCTCTATTTATCAAATAACAAAAAACCAACTACTAGTGATGAATTGCAGTCAAAAGTATGGCGTTATCAAAAAGATCTAGAAACCCATACTGTTGAAACACACATTTATAGGCTTAGAAAAAAATTTTTAAATTTCTTTAGTGATAATAATTTTATTATAAGCGAAAAAGATGGTTATAAAATTAAATAAGAAAAATCCCATTCTACAAGATTTATATACAAAAAAATTTAAACCGAAAATAGTGAAAGCAAAAAAAGGCAAAGGTAGTTTTAAACGCTTAAAAAAACCTAAGGTTTAAAAATATAAAATTTATTTAACATCAACATTAAAACTGATTACTATTCTGTCTTCATTAGAATTATTTTTAGCAACTTTATGAGGTAAATATCCAGGAAAAATTAATAAATCTCCTTCTTTAACTTCAATACCGAGAACTTGAGAATTAAACTCATTTTTATTGGCGATTACAGGATAATAATGTCTTCTTGCGATATTTAGATTTTCAACTTGAAAATTTCCACATTCTTTGGGAGCTTTCACGTAATAAGCAGCACTTAAATAAGCATTTGGATGAGTATGAACAACATTAAAATCCTCTTTTTTATTTATTATTGCCCACATTTCTTTAATCCGGATATTTTGACTTTCAGTTTTCCAACCTAGACCCTGGAAAGTATTAAGAATATATTTCTGCAGATCCATAGCAAATTTATGTTGTATTGAATTAGTATCATTTAATTCAAAATTTTTAGAATGCCAGCCACCTCTGTTTGATCTATTGATACCAGTAGAATCTTTTTTATAAAGCTCATAAATATAATCAGATAGTTTTGGGTTATACTTTGCTGAGTTTTTAAAATTATATTTAAAAACTGGTTCTGGAAAAAATTTGAGAACTTCGCAATTATCCATAATTTAATATAATATTTTTAGGTAGTTATTAAAATTAAATTCTTGCACCAATTTTTTGAATAATTTTAGCAGATAATTCAGTACCTATTTCTAGACTTTCTTTAATACTTTTATGATTTATAACACCATGTAAATACCCAGCAGCAAATAGATCTCCTGCACCAGTTAGATCAGTTATGTTAAGATTTTTTGCTGCAGCACATTCTACAATCTCACCTTTATTTACTGCTATTGCACCTTTTTCACCTCTAGTAATTATAACGTCTTTATTTAAATTTTTTACAAAAATTACTGCCTCATCAAATGATTTACTTTCGGTTAATGATAGTATTTCTTGTTCATTAGCAAAAGTGATATCAAGTTTATTTTTCACTAGTTCCAAAAATTGAGCTTTATGCCTCTCAACACAAAACAGGTCAGATAATGACATAGCAACTCTATTTGAGTTTAAAATGGCTTTATCAAAAGCTTTTTTTGGTTCTCCTTCATCCCATAAATAACCTTCTAAAAAAGTTATCTCTGCTTTCTTAATTAGATCTGCATTCACATCCTCATCATTTACTTTTCCTGCAATTCCAAGAAAAGTACACATAGTTCTCTCAGAGTCTGGAGTTATCAAAATTAGACAAGTTCCTGTGGGAGTAGGCTCATCTTTTTTGGAATATAAAAAGTTTACTTTTTCTTTTTGTAATCCATCTTCGTATTTTTGACCCAGTTCGTCGTTATTAATCTTTCCAATAAAACCAACATTATTGCCTAGTTGTGATAAACCAACTATAGAATTTGCAACCGAACCTCCAGAAATAGTGTCCTCAATAGACAAACCTGAAAGCAAGTTTTTAAACTCTTTTTCATCTATTAGTTTCATAGTACTTTTAGTTAGAGAATTTTTAACTAAAAATTCATCATCAACTTTACAAAGCACATCAACAATTGCGTTTCCAATACCTAAAATTTTCATTTTTATGCTTTTTTTGTAATTATGGATTTTTTTCTATTAGGATAACAAGTGGTGCATATTTTACAAGTTAATCCATAACATTCTCTTGCCTTACAATATTCTCTTCCATAAAAAATTATCTGTAGATGAAGTTTTGACCAGGTTTTTTTAGGAAAAATCCTCTTTAAATCTTTCTCTGTCTGCACCACATTTTTTCCGTTTGTAAGACCCCATCTTTGCGCAAGTCTATGTATATGAGTATCTACAGCAAATGCTGGATATCCAAAGCCTTGAGACATCACAACACTAGCTGTCTTATGTCCTACACCAGGTAGTTTTTCTAGTTCTTCAAAAGTTTTTGGAACTTTTCCATTATGTATTTCTAAAATTTGTTTTGACATTAAATAGATACTTTTTGCTTTAATTCTGAAAATTCCAATACTTTTAATTAATTTTTCAATTTTTCTTCTCCCTAATTTTACAAAGTGTTCAGGTTTATTATATTTGGGATATATATCTTTTGTTACATTATTCACATTCACATCTGTACATTGCGCTGACAAAAGAACTGATACTAAAAGTGTAAAAGTATTCTTATGTTTTAATGGAACTGGTGCTGAAGGATAAATCTCATTTAAAATTTTTATTATCTTTTTTGCCTTTTCTTTCTCATCCATTACGAAAAATCAAGCAAATCTCTCATTGAATACAATCCAGGTTTTTTTTTCATCAGCCATTTTGCAGCTATCAAGGCTCCATCGGAGTATAGTGCTCTATCAAAGGCCTCATGGTTTAAAGTAATAATCTCTTTACCACTTGAGAATTTTACCTCGTGTTCACCTATAATTTCACCTTTTCTTAATGAGCTAAAATTAATTTTATTTCCATAAGGAAAAGATTTTTTATTTAAATACTTTTTACCCATGAGACTATAAAGATTTTTACCTTTACCGTCTGCAATTCCTTTACCTAACATCAAGGCTGTTCCCGAAGGATAATCTTTTTTATGTTTGTGATGTACTTCAAATATTTTACTTAAATAATCTTCATTTAAAGATTTTGATGTTATTTCAGTTAAATACATTAACAAATTCACACCTAAGCTCATATTACCTGCTTTTAAAATTGAAATTTTTTTTGAGTATCTTTTTATTTGGCTTTCTTGAGATCTGCTAAATCCAGTCGTTCCGATCACAACTTTTTTTTTTAGTTTTGATGCAATTTTAAGTATCTCAAGTGTACATTTAGGAATTGTAAAATCTATTATTATATCTGTTTTTTTAAATGCAGTTTCTGTATTAAATTCTGGTTTAATTCCGTTTATTTTTTTATTGATAGATCTATTTTCTGTAAGAACTTTTAAATTAAAGCTTTTGTTTTTTTTTGATGATTTAACGAGCTGTTGCCCCATTCTCCCCATACATCCTGCAATACCTAAATTAATTTTTTTCATGATTAAAATACTAACTCTTTTTAATTAATTAGTCTTTTAATTTTTCCAGAAATCTTTTGCTTTTTGAAAGAATTTTTTAATACTTGGATTTGATTTTTCGTTTTCAATTTGTCTGAATTGTTCTAGCAATTCTTTTTGCTTTTTATTTAAATAAACAGGCACTTCTGTCTTAACCTGAACATACAAATCTCCATAATCGCCTCTTCTCATAAATGGCATTCCTTTACCCTTTAATCTAAATTGTTTACCATTTTGAGTCCCATCAGGTATTTTTATTTTTGCTTTACCACCATCTATAGTTGGAATTTCAATCGTTGTTCCAAGAGCAGCGTCAGCGAGAGATATAGGAAACTCAAAAAATAAATTTTCATCTGACCTTTTGAATAAGTTATGTGAGTTAACGTTTACAAACAAATATAAATCTCCAGTTGATCCTCCTCTACTGCCAGCTTCCCCTTTTCCAGCTAATCTAATTCTAGTACCATCATCAACACCCCTTGGAATAGTCACAGATATTTTTTTTGAGGCTTGGGTTTTTCCTTGGCCATTGCAATCAGTGCAAGGGTTTGTGATTTCTTCTCCGTTACCATTACATTGAGGGCAAGTTTGTTGAACTGTAAAAAATCCTTGGTTGGACCTTATTTTTCCATTACCGCCACAATAAGAGCATGTTTCAGGCGAAGAACCTGGTCTTGAACCATTTCCCTTACAAGTTCCACATTTTTCGGTAGTCGAAAATTTTATGTCTTGTTTTTTTCCATGATATGCCTCTTCAAGAGAAATAGATAAATCATATCTTAAATCTGATCCTCTATTATTAGTTCTTCTGTTTCTGGATCTACCACCGCCACCAAAATCTCCAAAGAAATCCTCAAAAATATCTGAAAAATCTGCACCACTAAATCCTCCAAAGCCACCACCAGATCTTCCACCTCCATTCTCAAAAGCAGCATGACCAAAGTTATCGTAATTTTGTTTTTTTTCTTTATCAGAAAGTATTCCGTAAGCCTCACTAGCTTCTTTAAATTTGTCCTCAGCTTTAGTATCCCCAGGATTTTTATCTGGATGGTACTTAACTGCTAATTTTCTATAGGCTGATTTTAGATCTTCAGGACTTGCGTTCTTACTAACGCCCAGGACATCGTAATAGTCTCTTTTAGCCATCTAATTACCCCAGACATTTAAATGTCAATTTAAGCGCTTTTTTCTTTATTCTCGTCTTTCACTTCTTCGAAATCAGCATCAACAACATTTTCGTCTTTTTTACCTGTATTATCTCCATCATCATCTTTACCAGAATCTGGTTTAGCACTTTGTTGTGATTTGTAGATTGCTTCTCCAAGTTTCATTGAAGCTTGAACTAAAGCCTCTGTTTTTTTCTTGATATCTTCAATATCTTCACCTTTTAAGGATTCTTTCACGGCTAACAATGCATCTTCGATTGCTTTTTTCTCAGCATCAGAAACTTTAGTTCCGTGTTCTTTTAAATTTTTTTCGGTAGAGTGAATTAAAGTATCTGCCTGATTTCTAACGTCAACCGACTCTCTTTTTTTCTTATCAGCTTCTTTGTTAGCCTCAGCATCTTTAACCATTTTTTCAATTTCTTCATCACTTAAACCACCAGAAGCTTGAATTTGTATCTTTTGCTCTTTACCTGTTCCTTTGTCTTTTGCAGAAACATTTACAATACCGTTTGCATCAATATCAAAAGTCACTTCGATTTGAGGAACACCTCTCGGAGCAGGCGCAATACCTACTAACTCAAAGTTACCCAAAGCCTTGTTATCAGTTGCCATTTCTCTCTCACCCTGTAAAACTCTGATAGATACAGCTGGCTGGTTATCTTCAGCAGTTGAAAATACTTGGCTTTTTTTAGTTGGTATGGTTGTATTTTTGTCAATTAGTTTTGTTGAAACTCCACCAAGAGTTTCTATACCAAGTGATAAAGGAGTAACGTCTAATAAAAGCACATCTTTAACATCTCCTTGTAACACCCCAGCTTGAATTGCGGCTCCCATTGCTACTACTTCGTCTGGGTTTACGCTTTTGTTTGGATCTTTACCAAAAAAGTTTTTAACTTCTTCAAGAACTTTAGGCATTCTAGTCATACCACCCACCATAACTACTTCATCAATCTCACTTGCGTTAATACCAGCATCTTTTAAAGCTGTTTTGCATGGTGGAATTGTTTTTGCAATTAAATCTTCTACTAAAGCTTCAAGTTTTGCTCTAGTCATTTTTAAATTAATATGTTTAGGACCTGTCTTGTCTGCAGTAATAAATGGTAAATTAATATCTGTTTGCTCAGCAGATGATAATTCGATTTTTGCCTTTTCTGCAGCTTCTTTTAATCTTTGTAAAGCAAGTTTATCAGATTTGAGATTAATACCATTGTCTTTTTTAAATTCAGAAACTAAGTAATCAACAACTGCATTATCAAAATCTTCACCACCTAAAAATGTATCACCGTTAGTAGACTTAACTTCAAAGACACCGTCACCTAATTCTAAAATAGAAACATCAAATGTTCCTCCACCTAAATCGTAAACAGCAATTTTTTTATTTTGTTTTTTATCTAAACCATAAGCAAGTGATGCAGCTGTTGGCTCATTTATAATTCTTAAAACTTCTAATCCAGCTATTTTTCCTGCATCTTTGGTTGCCTGTCTTTGAGCATCATTAAAATATGCTGGAACAGTAATTACTGCTTTAGTTACAGCTTGTCCCAAGTATTTTTCAGCCGTTTCTTTCATTTTCTGTAAAATAAAAGCAGATATTTGAGAGGGAGAATATTTTTCCCCTTTAGCTTCAATCCAGGCATCGCCCTTTTCAGAATTTACTATCTTAAAAGGTGCAGCTTCGACGTCTTTCTTTACTGTAGGATCATCAAAGTTCCTTCCTATTAATCTTTTGACTGCAAAGATGGTATTTTCTGGATTTGTTACAGCTTGTCTTTTTGCTGGTTGTCCAATTAATTTTTCACTTTCATCAGTAAAGGCTACAACTGAAGGAGTTGTTCTTGCACCTTCTGCATTTTCTAATACTTTAGCTTGCGTTCCTTCCATTATTGCAACGCAAGAATTCGTTGTACCTAAATCTATTCCAATAATTTTACTCATAATGTTTAATCCTAATCGTCATATAAGGTTTAAATTCTGATCTACAAGCTAATCTGAGAATTTTTTATCCTCTATATTTTCTATGTTTTCCTCAGTTTTTTCCTCTTTTTTAGAAACTTTCTTAGATACACCAACTAAAGAAGGTCTAAGAAGTCGATCTTTGATAGTAAATCCTTTTTGAATTTCCTGAATAATTGTTCCAGGTTCCTTTGAATCATCCTCTATTTCCATCATCGCTTGATGAAAATTAGGATCTAATTTTTTATTCAAACTTTCAATTGGTTTAATATTATTTTTTTCAAAAATTGAAATAGTGTCATTTTTAATAATATTTAAATGTTCCAAGGATTTTTTAAGAGCCTCTGTATCTTTTAATTTTTCATCAGTTTCCAAAACCTGCTTTGAACGTTCCAAATTATCAATTAAATTTAATGCTTCCTTAGCAAAGCTATAGCCACCATATTCAAATGCTTCATCTTTTTCTTTTTCAAATCTTCTTCTTTGATTTTCCATTTCAGCAAAAGTTCTTGCTACTTTGTCTTCGAGTTCGGCAATTTTTTCTTCTGGAGTAGGCTCTTTAGTTTCTTCCTTAGCTTCTTGAGCTGTTTCTTCTTTTTTATTATCACTATCTAAATTTTCATCAGGTTTTGGTGTTTCTTTTTCTGGCTCCTGATGATTTTTAGCAGATGTATTTTGGTTTTCTTCTTTTTCCATAAAGCCTTATATGGTAAGGATTTTGATAATTTCTAGATGTCTACACAAAAAATAAACAAATTACTCATTGGAACAAACAACAGAGGTAAACTAAGTGAAATAAGGAGTTTACTGCCAAAAAACATTGAAATTCACTCCACATCTGAATTTAATCTTAAAAGTCCAATAGAAAATGGAAAAACATTTAAAGAAAACTCTCTAATAAAATCTAAATATTTTTCAAAAAAAACAGGCCTTGTGTGTCTAGCAGATGACTCTGGTTTAGAAATAGACCTTTTAGATAAAAATCCTGGTATTTACTCTGCAAGATGGGGTGGAAGGCGTGGAGATTTTAATAAGGCTATTAAACGAGTTTATAGGGAGCTAAGTAAAAAAGACAAAAATTGGAAAAATAAAAAAATTAGTGCGAGGTTTGTATGTGCTTTATCTATTTCATATTTAGATAAAAAAATTGCCTGTGTTCAAAGTAAAATTGAAGGCTCTATTTCAAATCAATCCAAAGGAACAAATGGATTTGGCTATGATCCAATCTTTGTTCCTAAAGGTAAAAAAAAAACATTTGGAGAAATGCAGCCTGCAAAAAAATATAAAATAGATCATAGATACTTTGCTTTTAAAAAACTTAGAAAATTTTTGTGAGTTCTTTGTCTTCAACTTTATAAAAGTTTAATCTATGATTAATCTTATTATTTCTCACATCAAATATTCCTATTTTTCCTTTAAATGAGTTTTGTTTTTTAAATAATCTACTTAAATTGGTAAGATCTGACTTGAACGATAAATAATAAATTAGACCCACTAAATCATAACTTAATAAAGATAAATGTGAGGGATCTTCGTTAAAAGCATTAAAAAATTTGATTTTATAATCGTCAAAATTTTCTTTATTAATTGACGGATAATATATTGGTTGAACATCTGTTTCTTTTAATAAACTTTCATCAAACCATTGATTAAGGGTTATAAAATATTTATTCTCTGGTTTAACATCAGTGTATAAAAGAGATGTAGTCACACTTTTTAAACTTTCATCAAAATCAGCAATAACAACTGCATCAAAGTTTAAATTTCCTATAGTGTATCTTTTTTCTAATCTTTTTATTTTCTTTTCTTTATTTGGCTCGTTTGAATTTTTAATTCTTGTAATTTCATCTTCAAGATTTTGTTTTCTTAATCTATATTTTGTTATTTCTTCTATTTGTTTGGTAAGTTTTGTTGGATCAGTGTTATAATCATACTCTTTATAGGTTTTTATTTTTGAGTCTTTCATTCCTTTTTTTACTTCAAATTCATATTCTCGAATTGGTGTTAAAAAAATAGTTCTTTCAACATTATTTTTTTCTAAAAATTTTTTAATAGTATTGAATTGAGATGTAGAATTTATACCTGCTGAAATAACATTTTTTGGAATATCTAGGGTTTTGTTTGTTAAAGATAAAAAGGTTAAATCTTTAATTTCATCTAAATAAGTTAAATTTTCATAAAAGACTGGACCTATAACCACCTTTATTCCCATTTGTTTTAACTCAAATGCTGATTTTAGAGTTTGATTGGGTCTAGAAGCAGTATCTTTTGGGTAAATTTCAATTAAATTATTATCAATATCTTTTACAGCTAAACTTACAGCCTTAATAATTGAACGACCAATCTCTTTGTTTGTCCCAGTCATTGGTACTAACAAACCAATTTTAATTTTTTCGTTTGCATTAGCTGTTTGAAAAAATAATAAGAAAATTCCATATTTAAGGATAAAAAGAATTTTAAATAATTTAATCATTTTAATGTTATTATAATATTTTTTTTAGCCAAATTATGATCATTAAACCACAATCTAAAATAAAAGATAATGAAAATGGTCTTTATATAGTTTCAACGCCAATAGGAAATTTGAAAGATATTACCATAAGAGCAGTAGAAATATTAAAACAATCAGATTTTATTTTATGTGAAGACACCCGTATTTCAAAAAATTTATTAAATAACTATGAAATCAATTCAAAATTGATTTCAAATCATAAATTTAATGAAAAAAAAAATACTTTAAAAATAATTGAATATTTAAAATCTGGAAAATTAATATCTTTAATTTCTGATGCTGGGACCCCGGCTATTTCTGATCCAGGCTCAGTTTTAGTTAATGAGTGTATTAAAAATAATATTAAGATTGTACCAATACCTGGTCCATCAGCAGTGGCAACAGCCATATCTATTAGTGGATTTTCTGATCAATTTTTCTTTTATGGTTTCTTACCGGACAAAAAACAGCAAATAACAAATGAGCTTAAACAAATATCTGAACTTAACTCGACTTTAGTTTTTTTTATTTCTCCTAAAAAAATTAATAAAATTATACCTGAAATTAAAAAACACTTTAGTGAGAGAAAAATTGTGATTTGCAGAGAAATTACTAAGTTATATGAAGAGTTTTTAAGAGCAAATGTAAATGAATTGGAACTATTTAAAAAAGAACCAAAAGGTGAATTAACAGTTGTTATTTCAGATAGGAAAACTGATCAAAATAACTCTAAAAATTTGAATGAATCTGATATTAATATAATCAATAAAATGATTAATAAACTCACTATAAAAGAAATTACTGACTTAATTTGTCAAAATAGTAAAGTTTCAAAAAAGCTAGTATACAATTATTGTTTAAAGTTGAAAAATGAAAATTAAGTTCTTATTACTAATATTTGTTGGATTTATTTTATCAGGGTGTGCAGGTGTAGGTTCTAAAGGAGTATTTGGAACAGGTGTTTCAGTTGCATTAGATCCTAGAACGTTAGGAACCCAAATAGATGACTCCATAATGCAAAAAACTTTAACTGCTAGGATTTTAGCCAAAGATAAAAAGTACTTTCTATCTGTAAAATCTAAAGTTCTTGATGGAAGAATTTTTTTAACAGGAAAAGTTGATAGACCTGAGGAGAAATTACAAATAACAAAAATTGCCTGGGAGACAAAAGGTACCAGATCAGTTCGTAATGATATAAAAATAAAAGAAGAATTTAATTTTAAACAATCTGCCAAAGATATTTTAATTACTACACAGCTAAGAACTGCATTAATAGTAAACAAAAATATAAAAGCTACAAATTATCAAATAGATACATACAAAAAAAAAATATATGTATATGGAATTGCCCAAACATCTGAAGAAAAAGATTTAGTGATCAGTGAGGCTAGAGAAATCCAAGATGTCGAAAATGTAATAGCAAGTATAATACTTGTTGAGGATCTAAGAATTCAAAAAGATTAATTATTTTTGATAATCTATAACTTCAGAAGAATAGGCAGCTATAGACGCTAAATTAATTATTTCAGACGTCGAAGATCTTAAAGGTGCAATCTCAATTGGAAGTCCAAGCCCAATAAGTAAAGGTCCAATGACTTTTGTGTCTCCAAATGTTTTCATTAGCTTGTATGATATAGCTGCACTATGCTGACCAGGCATAATCAAAATATTTGCTTTACCAACAATTTTTGCAAAAGGATACAATTCCTCGTACTCAGAGTTTAAGGCAACATCGGGCTGCATGTCTCCATCAAATTCAAAATCTACTTTTTTTTCTTTTAAAATTTCAACTGCATCTCTTATATGCTTTGTTCGACTTGTTAAAGGCTGGCCGAAAGTTGAATGTGAAACAAATGCAACTTTTGGGTCAAATCCAAATAGTCTAACTACTCTTGCAGTTGACATTGCAATTTCTGCCATTTGTTCTGATGTTGGGTATTCGTGAACACTAGTATCACCTATAAATATAGTTTTTCCTTTATGAACCACCATATTTAGTCCAAACATTATCTCACCTTTTCGAACATCTACAACTTGCTTAATCTTTTCCAAGGAAGCACCAAAACGTCTTGTATTCCCGGTTACAGCACCGTCAGCGTCTCCACACGCAACCATACTTGTAGCCCATATAACCCTGTCATTCCTTACCAATCTGTCACAATCGCGTTCGAGCAAACCTTGTTCTCTTTGTAATTTTTTAAATAGATGTTTGACGTATTTGTTTCTTTTTTCTTCATCCTTTGAATTTATTATTTCGATATCAAAGTTCTCACTGTATCCAATATTTTTGATTTGTTCCTTAATTTTACTTTCTTTGCCAACCAAAATAGGAATTCCTAACTTAGAATTTTTAAATGCAATTGCTGCCTTTAATGTATTTTCATCTTCTCCATCAGCGAACACAATTCTTTTTTGATTATTTTTTATAAATGAGTTTATACCTTGCATTATAGTAACGGTAGGGTCTAATCTTTGTTTAAGTTGTTCTTTATAAATTTCAAAATCTTCAATTTTTTTTCTAGCTACTCCACTTTTCATTGCAGCTTTTGCTACAGCAGCTGGAATTACACTTATAAGTCTTGGATCAAATGTAGATGGAATAATATAATCTTTTCCATAATGTGGTCTTTCACCACCCATTGCTGCCACCACTTCATCAGGAACATCTTCTCTTGCAAGTTTAGCAATTGCTTGCGATGCAGCAACTTTCATTTCTTCATTAATAGTTTTAGACCGTACATCTAAAGCTCCTCTAAAAATGTAAGGGAAACCAATTAAATTGTTAACTTGATTAGGATAATCTGATCTTCCAGTTGCTATAATTGCATCATTTCTTACTTCATTTATTTCTTCCGGTAAAATTTCAGGATCTGGATTAGCACAAGCAAAAATAATTGGATTTTTTGCCATACTCTTAACCACCTCTTTTTTAAGAACTCCTTTTGCTGACAACCCTAAAAAAACATCAGCACCTTTCATTGCGTCTTCAAGAGTTCTTATTTTTGTCTCAACTGCATATTTTGATTTCCACTGGTCTATACCTTCAGTCCTTTCTTTATAAATTACACCTTTTCTATCAAGCATGATCACATTTTCTGAAGGCACTCCTGAATTTTTAAATAATTCAGTGCAAGCTTGGGCAGATGCTCCAGCACCATTAACTACAACTTTAATTTCTTTGATTGATTTACCACTTATATCTAGAGCGTTAATTAATGCAGCTGTTGTAATTATTGCAGTGCCATGCTGATCATCATGGAAAACTGGAATATCCAAAATTTCTTTTAATTTTTCTTCAATTATAAAGCAATCTGGAGCTGCTATATCCTCTAAATTAATTCCACCAAAGCTTGGAGCAAAATTTTTAATAGAGTTAATAATTTCCTCACTGTCTTTAGAATCTATTTCAAGATCTATAGAATCTATGTCAGCAAATCTTTTAAATAACACTGCTTTCCCCTCCATTACTGGTTTAGATGCTAATGCTCCTAAATTCCCCATTCCCAAAATAGCTGAACCATTACTGATAACTGCAACTAAATTTCCTTTACTTGTATAATCATAAGCTGCTTCTGGATTGTCACTGATCTCTTTTACTGGGGCCGCAACTCCTGGAGAATATGCAAGCGCAAGATCCCTTTTAGTAATCATATTTTTTGAAGAAATGATCTCAATCTTGCCAGGTTTTTTCTCTTTATGAAAATCTAAAGCTTCTTTATCTGTGTAATGATCAATCTTTGTTTTTTTCATTTGTTATAATATGTGTACAATTAGGGTAAATTTAAGACTAATATGATTTATGAACTTACTTAAGTCAACAGGCACATTTGGTTTTTATACGATCATAAGCAGATTACTTGGTTATTTAAGAGATATTTTAATTGCAATATTTTTAGGTACAGGTTTGTTAGCAGATGCTTTTTTTGTAGCATTTAGAATTCCAAATACATTTAGAAGATTATTTTCAGAAGGAACTTTTAATGCTGCTTTCGTTCCAAGCTATGCATCAGAAATGGCCAATGGTAAAAAGAAATCCAATAAATTTGCAAATGATATCTTTAATCTTTTATTTTTAAGTTTGTTATTAATAACATTGTTTGTTCAATTATTTATGCCTTTATTCGTATCTCTTATTGCGCCGGGTTTTGTTGGGGATGTTGAAAAATTGGAAATAGCAATAACATTGACACGTATCACTTTTCCATTCCTATTATTTATTTGTTTAGCGTCTTTTTTTGCAGCAATATTAAACTCACATAATAAGTTTGCAGCTGCATCAGGGGCACCAATAATATTAAATATTGTATTAGTTTTAGTTCTATTATTCTCAAAATCTCTAGGTGACAGCCTGGTATATTATTTATCTTATGGTGTTTCTTTAGCAGGATTATTACAACTATTATTTTTGTATAAATTTGTGAGAAAACATTACTCACTTAAAATTAATTTCAAAATTAAAATATCTAAAAAAGTTAAGATTTTTTTTAAAAAATTATTACCAAGTATTTTTTCTTCAGGTGTTACTCAAATAAATATATTAGTTGGGACTATTATCGCTTCATACCAGGCAAGTGCAGTTTCTTATCTATATTATGCAGATAGAATATATCAAATTAATTTAGCAATAGCTGGAATTGCAATTGGAGTAGTAGTTCTCCCTCAATTATCAAAACACGTCCAATCTAAAAAAAAAGATAAAATTTTGTTAATTCAAAACAAAGCGTTGGAGCTAAGTTTATTTTTGAGTTTACCAGCATCTATTGCATTAATTCTTGGTTCTGAACAAATAATTTCAGCACTTTTTGGTTATGGATCATTTGATAAAAACTCAGTTTTGAACTCAAGTCTAGCTTTATATTATTTTGCTTTGGGTCTACCTGCATTTGCTTTAATCAAAGTGTTTTCTAGTTTCTTTTTTGCTAACCATGATACCAAAACACCTTTTTATATTTCTTTAATTTCTGTAATTTTAAATATCTTAATAAGTGTTTATTATTTTAATGAAATTGGATTTATAATAATACCTATTGCTACAACAATATCATCCTGGTTCAATGGTATATTGTTATTTGTATTTTTGAAGAATAGAAATTTTTTTTCATTCAATCAGATATTTTTAATAAAGTTTTTTAAAATAGTTATTGCTTCAATTTTAATGGGTTTTGTTTTTCAATTTTTATTAAACTTATTTCAAGATAAACTTGCATTTGAGCAAACTTATAAATCTCTTTATTTAATATTATCAGCATTATTGGGCCTAGCGTTTTACCTTATTATTTCATATTTCATCAAAGCTTTTAAAATAAGTGATATTCAACTAAAGTATTAAATTCATGGGTAAAAAAATATTTTCAGGTGTTCAGCCTACAGGCAATCTTCATCTTGGTAATTATCTAGGTGCGATAAAGAATTTTGTTGAGCTTAATAATGATGACGCAAATCAATGTATTTTTTGTGTTGTGGATTTACATGCTATTACAGTCAAACAAGATCCTAAAGAATTAAAAAAAAATATTAGAGAAACAGTAGCAACATTTATTGCAAGCGGTATAGATCCAAAAAAAAGTATAATATTTAATCAGTCAGGTGTAGCAGCTCATTCTGAAGGTGCCTGGATTTTAAGTTGTGTAGCACGTATGGGGTGGTTAAATAGAATGACTCAATTTAAAGAAAAAGCTGGAAAGGATAAGGAAAAAGCCAGTATTGGATTGTATTCTTATCCTGTTCTAATGGCATCTGATATTTTGTTATATGATGCTACCCATGTTCCTGTAGGGGATGATCAAAAGCAACATCTTGAGTTGTGCAGACATATAGCTCAAAAATTTAATAATGATTTTGGTGTAGAGGAGTTTTTGAAAGTTCCTGAACCTTTAATTCAAAAAGAATTTTCTAGAATAATGAGTTTAAAGGATGGATCAAAAAAAATGAGTAAATCTGAGTTATCTGATTTAAGTAGAATAAACTTAACTGATGATAAGGATCAAATTATAAACAAAATTAAAAAAGCTAAAACGGATCCCTTGCCAATGCCAAAAGATGTTAAAGAACTTGAAAAGAGGCCAGAGGCACAAAATTTATTAGGAATTTATACTAGTTTAAACTCTTCAACTTTAGAGACTTCTATAGCAAAATTTGCAGGTAAGAATTTTTCAGAATTTAAAGATGAATTATCTGAAACATTAGTTGATATAATTATGCCAATTTCTGAAGAGATAAAAAAATTACTTAAAGATCAATCTTACCTTGATTCTATTCTTCTAAATGGAGTTGAAAATGCTAATAAAATTGCGTCGAAAAAGATCAAAAATATAAAAGAAATAGTAGGTTTTTAATAAAAAATTAATATCAAGTTTTAATTTCCAAAATATAAACTATATATAATTTATGTTTGTACAGACAGAAGTAACACCAAATCCAAATTCATTGAAATTTCTTCCCGGTAAGAATGTTTCAAACAGTGGTCCTTATGAAATTACTAATAAGGATCAAATAAATAATGAATTAGTTAAAAATATCTTATCTGTAAATGGAGTAGAGGGTGTTTTCTTAGGGCAAGACTTTTTATCAGTCAACAAAAGTGATCAAACCAGATGGGATGAAATAAAACACATTGTGATTTCTTTTATAAATGAATTTTATTCTGATGGAAAAGAGTTTGTTATTGATGAAAATATTAAACAAGAGAAATCTGAATTAGATGAAATTGAACAAAAAATAGTAAAAATTTTAGATCAAAAAATAAGACCAGCTGTTGCAAGAGATGGAGGAGATATTAAGTTTAAAGAATTTAAAGATGGCGTTGTGAAAGTACAATTACAAGGTAGTTGCTCTGGATGTCCTAGTTCTACAATGACTTTAAAACAGGGAGTTCAAAATCTACTATGTCACTATCTGCCTGAGGTTAAAGAGGTAATTGCTATTTAAATTATGAATTTAAAGACAATAAGAGTCCACAAAAGATTAAAAAACAAAGTCTTAAATATATTCACAAGATTTTTTTTAAGTGCCTTTATTGTGTTATCATTTTTTTACACTGCACCTATTTTTATAAATTTTGCAGATAAAAATTTTAATAATAAAGAATTTACAAATAACTCTAAAAATATTTTAAATAACACCTTAAATAAGGGCAAAACATTTAAAGAGGATGACACCGGTCAGCAAAGTGAAGAAATAGATCTCCTTTATGATATTTTGGAAGAAAATAACTCTGAAATAAATCTTGTAAGATACACTACATCTGAAATTAATGCTTTGTTTAATGAAGTTAAATATGATTTGAATGAAGTAAGAGATACAAAATTAGTTAAACCTATTGATATTGGTTTGCTTCCTAATGAGATAAAAAAAATAGGTAATACCAAAAAAAGAAAAGAAATGTTTATCAAGATTGTTTTGCCTTTAATTGTAAAGGAAAATAATAAAGTCAGAGTAGATAGAAAAAGACTTTTTATGATTCTTAGTAAAAATAGCAATACAGATATTGAAAAGAAATGGTTAGAAAAAAAATATAAACAATATGGGGTAAAACAAAACAATCTTTCAACTTTAAAAATTAGAATGGACGAGATACCGGTCTCATTAGCAATAGCACAAGCAGCCAAAGAAACAGGTTGGGGAACATCTAGGTTTGCATTGAAAGGTAATGCTTTATTTGGACAATGGACCTGGTCTGGTGATGGACTAAAACCAAAAAATGCCGAAAAGGGTGAAGAGCATAAAGTTATGAAATTTCATAGCTTACAGCTTTCAGTAAGGGCATATTTAAGGAATCTCAATACGCACTCTTCTTATAAAAGTTTGAGAAGAGCAAGAACAGAGCTTAGAAATAAAAATAAACCATTGGATAGTATAATTTTATCAAATCATCTTGATAAATATGCAGAAACTGGAACTGAATATATAGAGGTTCTTCAGAAAATAATTACACAGAATAATTTAAAAGATTTTGATGAAGCAAGAATGCTACCATCTAGTAAGGATTTAGAAAGTTTAATTTAATATTTTTTTAATTGGAAATTGAATTCCAAACCATCTCCACTTACCATCATCATTAAGAGAACAATTTATTCTTCCTCTTCTTGGCTCAAATGGTGCTCTAAATTCAATTGTTAGTGTATTACCTGAAAAAATAGTTTTTGATTTTTCCCATTTGTTGGCTTCATTTGAATAACAATTAATATTATTTAAATTTTTTTGTTCTTGAAAAAATTCAACTATAAACTTGGGAGGATTTGAAGATTTTGTTAATTGCTTTTCTAAAGGTAACAATTTTTTATATTCAAGTGGAAAATAATTTATGATTGAACTAAACCTTTTTAATTCGCCATATTTTTCATTAATTGGAAATCTTGGTAATTCAAATTTATCCTTGTTTACATCAATAACACCAGAATGTTGACCAAAAGCAAATTCAAAATTTTTAGAAATATAATCCCTCATAAATTTTGAATATTCACCAAATGGGTAAGAAAATAAATTTGGAATATAGTCTAGTTCTTTTAAAAAAATTTTATTTGCCTTTTCAATATCTGATATAAATCTATCATTGGTTTCATCAATAAGATAATCATGGCTATGTGAGTGATGGCCAATTAAAACAAAAGTTTCTTTTTCAATTTCTCTTATTTGATCCCATGTCATATAGCCATTTTTACCTACCGGTTTAGTTGAAACAAATAAGATAAAAGGAATTTTATTTTTTTTTAGATACGGCCATGCCTCAAAATAAAATGATTCAAATGCATCATCAATAGTAAGTAAAATTTCTTTTTTTAATTTTATGGTATTAAATTTTTCTTTAAACTCAACAGGATTATGAAATGTGTAATCTGAATTTTTAATTATCCGAATATGTTCTTTAAAAATATCCATTTGAATATTTGTTGATGGATATTTAGATTCATTAAAACGATGGTACATAATTGATAAAATACCTTCATCATTTGAATAGTATTTGATATTATTTTCATCTGCTTTAGAACCAATATTAGAATATAAAATAATTATGAATAAGCTGCTAATTGACATTGCAAGTGAAAAAATGTTTTTAATGATCATCACTAAAGATGATATTTATAATATTACTAAAGAGAATACTAAAATTAATTATGAAAAATTGACTTTAATTGTTAAGGATTTTTTATATTCAAATAATTTAAAAATAGAGGATATTGGTAAAATATATGTAAATCGAGGCCCAGGCAGTTTTGCAGGCATAAGGAACTCTTTATCATTAGTCAAAGCGTGGAATGTATCAAGAAAAATTGATTATTATTGCTATAGTTTTGAAGATTTTAAAGACCAAAAAGATATAAAATATGAGGATATACCTAATTTGTGTGACAAATTTAAAATTAAAAAAAATTTGATTAAACCTATTTACTTAAGTTAGAATTGAATTATGTCAGAAACAATCGAGCAAAAATGTTTGTCCAAAGGGGTTAAGTTAACTGATCAAAGAAAAATAATTGCCCAAGTTATGTCAGAGTCTTCTGACCACCCGGATGTAGATGAATTATATAACCGGGTTTCTAGAATTGATTCAAAAATTAGCATTGCTACAGTTTATAGAACAGTAAAATTATTTGAAGAGTCTGGGATTTTAACAAAGCATGAGTTTAAGGGTGGAAAAGCTAGATACGAAGAGTTGAATGAGGGACATCATGATCATCTAATTGATGTAAAATCTGGAGAGATCATAGAGTTTGTAGATGAAGAAATTGAGAAACTTCAAAAAAAAGTTGCAGAAAAATATGGATATACATTGGTAGACCATAAACTAGAACTTTATGGGATTAAGAAGAAATCCTAAAAAAATGTCACAAAAAATATTTATCAAAACATTTGGTTGTCAAATGAATGAGTATGATTCAAATAGAATTTATGACTCCGTTAAAAAAATAGGTTTTGAAAAAACAGACAATTATGAGGATGCAAATTGTTATCTTCTCAACACATGTCACATAAGGGATAAAGCTAAAGAAAAAGTTTACCATGAGATAGGTAGAGTAAAAAAAATTTTCCGATCAAAAAAAAAGCCATTGGTAATTATAGCAGGATGTGTTGCACAAGCTGAAAATCATGAAATGTTAAGACGTGAGCCTTACATTGATTTAGTAATTGGCCCTCAATCTTACCACAAAATTAATGATACAATATTGAATCACATTCAAAATAAGAAAAAAAATGAAGAAACTGAATTCGATGCTATTTCTAAATTTAAATATTTAAGTAAAATAAAAAATGAGGCTGGAAAAATCTCTTCATTTTTAACAATTCAAGAAGGATGTGATAAATTTTGCCATTTCTGTGTAGTGCCTTATACAAGAGGACCTGAGTACTCACGACCCTTTAAACAAATTATAGATGAGGCCAAATACTTAGCTGAAAAAGGAACTAAAGAGATAATACTCCTCGGTCAAAATGTAAATGCCTATAATGATGGAAAAAATAAATTATCCAACTTAATTATGGAAGTAGAAAAAATACAAGATATTAAAAGAATTAGATATACCACCTCTCACCCAAAAGATATGACTGAAGATTTGATAGAAGTTTATAAAAATTCTCAAAAATTAATGCCATTGGTACATCTTCCAGTACAAAGTGGATCTGATAAAATTTTAGAATTAATGAATAGAAAGCACACTATTAAAGATTATTTATACATTTTTGAAAAATTAAAAAAGATTAATAGTAAAATAGAATTTTCAAGTGATTTTATTATTGGTTATCCAGGAGAAAAAGAGAAAGATTTTGAAAATACATTAAAGTTAATTAAAAAAGTTAATTTTATTAATTCATATTCTTTTATTTTTAGCCCAAGACCAGGAACAGTTGCTTTTGACTTAGAACTCACGGACAAAAAAACTTCAATACAAAGATTAGAAACAATACAAAATAAATTATATGAAAATCAAATGAATAGAAATAAATTATTTAAAAACCAAACAATCAATGTTTTGGTTGAAAATTTAACTAATGACAAAACTCAAACTTTTGGTAGATCTGAGCACATGACATCAGTAGTATTCAATGGTAATAAAGAACATATTGGAAAAATTGTTCCAGTAAAAATAAATAAATTTAATAGAACCACCTTATTTGGTGAAATTGTTAAAGATTTGGACAAAAAGGTAGCATAATAATTGAGCAGCATAACAAATAAAAATATTGATCCATCTTTAAAGTTTGTTTATTCAGACAACAATTCTTTAAGTGTCATATTCCATGATAATGATTTGTTGATGGGCGTTGTGGGTGAATTTAATAAAAATTTACAAGAGTTAGAGAAATTAACAAACTGTGGTTTATACTCTAGAGGAAACTCAATATTAATAAAATCAGATGCAGAAAAGAATGAATTACTAAAAAATGCTATTCAGTTTTTAGCCAATCAGTTCATTAACAATGGAAGCATCGAGAGCAAAGATATAGTTTCTTCATTGGATAAATTTATGATTAATGAAAAAGTTAAAAATAACAACGTTACTGATATAATCAAAACTCCAAAAAAATCTATTATTCCAAGGTCTGAAAAACAAAAGGATTATGTAAGAGCACTAAGACAAAGTGATATTGTAATTTCAGCTGGCCCCGCAGGAACCGGAAAAACCTTTTTAGCAGTTGCTGTAGGATTGACCATGTTATTAGAAAAAAAAATTGAGAGAATTATTTTATCTCGACCAGCAGTTGAGGCAGGGGAGCGTCTAGGATTTTTACCTGGAGATATGAAGGAGAAAGTAGATCCATATTTGAGGCCCTTATACGATTCCCTTTATGACCTTTTTGATTTTGAAAAAATTCAAAGAATGATTGAAATAGGCGATATAGAAATTGCACCATTAGCTTTTATGAGAGGAAGAACACTAAAAAATTCTTTTGCGATTTTGGACGAGGCTCAGAATGCTACAGATACTCAAATCAAAATGTTCTTAACACGTATTGGTGAAAATTCTAAAATTGTAGTAAACGGTGATCCTACTCAAATAGATTTACCAAACAAAAGTATTTCAGGATTAGTGCGTTCAAAACAATTATTAGGACATTTGAATGAGATATCTGTTATAGATTTTGATCACTCTGATGTTGTAAGGCACCCACTTGTCTCTAAAATTGTAAAAGCTTACACAAAGAATGATTAATATTAATGTTTTCTCAGAGGAGAAAGCTTGGTCAAAAAGGCTTAGGAACAAAGATCTTTTTTTTCAAAATATCTGTAATACTTTTCCAAAAAAATATAAGTTTTTAAATAAAAAAGTAAGTTTTACTTTGTTGCTCTCTAATAATAAGAATATTCAGAAACTAAATAAACTTTTTAGAAAAAAAAATAAGCCTACAGATATCTTATCATTTCCGTTAACTAAAAAAGTTAGAATTTCTAAACAAACTTATTTAGGGGATATAATCATTAGCTATAATTTTATAAACAAACCTAAATCATTAAATACAAAGCTTTTTAAAGAGAAAGTAATTAAAATATTTATACATGGTTTCCTCCATCTATTAGCTTTTGATCATAAAAAAAATAAAGATCATATAATGATGTTAAAAGAAGAGGCTCAAATATATAAGTCTGTAATTTCTAAAATAAAATAAATTGACTAAAAAATTATATATTGAATTTATTTTTTTAATATTTTTAGGGGCGGCAACATCCCTAAGCCTACCACCTTTTAACTATATAATTGTAAACTTTATTACCCTGAGCTTATTATTTGCTTTTTTAATAAAGAGGTCAGAAGAAATTAAAAATAAAAAAATATTCTTTTTTTATGGTTGGTTTTTTGGTTTTGGTTATTTCATAACAAATCTTTATTGGATATCAATCTCATTAACTTTTGACGAAAGTTTTAAGTTTTTGATACCAATAACATTATTTCTGATACCGGCTTTTTTAGCTTTATTTTACGGTATTATTTCTTTTTTATTTTTTATACTTAAAACTAAAAAAGTAATTTCATCTTTCTTTCTTTTTTCTATAATTTTTGGTTTATTAGAGTATGTAAGAGGTTCTGTCTTAACAGGATTTCCATGGAATTTAATTGCTTATAGTTTCTCAAATCATTTAGAAATTTTAAATATTACGTCTGTTATTGGCACCTATGGATTTAATTTATTTTGTATCTCTCTTTTTATAAGTCCAACAGTATTTATTTTAAGAGATACAAGAGAGGACATATGGGTGTGTTTATTTTTTCTTTTAATCACAATTGTTTTTTATCTTTACGGATCTCAGTTAAAAAAGAATTTTACTGAAGCTAAAATAAATTTTATTGACCATAAGATTAGAGTTATTGGGTCCAATATAAAATTAGACAGATTTTATTCTAATATTGATCCAATAGCAGCTATTGAGGATTTAATTGAGCTCAGTGAACCTGATAAAAATGAAAAAATTATTTTTGTATGGCCAGAAGGAATACTGCCGGGTATATCTCAAGAAAAATTTGGTGATTACAAAGGGTTATTTGAAAATCATTTTAATGAAAATCATTTATTAGTCCTTGGTATAAATAGTAAATCTGTTGATAAAGGTGCTATTAAATATTTTAATTCTCTCTCAGTTTATGATCACAGTTTAAATTTATTGAATTCATATGATAAAATTAATCTTGTACCATTTGGAGAATTTTTACCACTTGAACATATACTTAAAAATATTGGTTTAAAATCGTTAACTAATGATTACCAGTCTTACTCAAGAGGAAGTGAAAGGACTATAATTAAAATTAATGAAAGTAATTTCTCTTTAAAGTTTTTGCCCCTAATTTGCTATGAAATAATTTATTCTGGAAAGATTTTTAATAATCCAAATTTTGATTTTATAATAAATATCTCAGAGGATGGATGGTTTGGTCAATCTATTGGACCAAAACAGCATTTTACTCATAGTATATATAGAGCCATTGAGAGTGGTAAGTACGTTTTGCGTTCTTCAAATAATGGAATAACAGCTATAATTAATCCAGTTGGTGATATTGAACAAGAAGTTAGCTTTAATGAAACAGGCTATATCGATTTTAGTCAATTTAAAAAAGTTCAATCAACATTATTTTCTAAATATGGAAATAAAATTTTTGGTTTAATAATTTTATTGTATATTTTTTTATTTTTTTCATTTAATAGAATTAACAATGAGTAATTTAAAAAATTTTCTTTTCACTAGCGAGTCAGTTTCTGAAGGACATCCGGATAAAGTCTCAGATAGAATCTCTGACATGGTAGTTGATAGTTACCTTTCAAGAGATCCATTTTCAAGAGTAGCTTGTGAAACACTTACAACAACAAATAAAGTTGTTTTAGCTGGCGAAGTAAGAGGTCCAGAAATTAAAAAAAATGATTTAATTGAAAAAGTAAGACACTGCATAAAAGATATTGGTTATGATCAAGATGGTTTTACTTGGAAAGAGGCTACAAAAATAGAAAGTCATCTTCATTCTCAATCTGCTGATATAGCCATGGGTGTAGATGCCTCGGGCAACAAAGATGAAGGAGCTGGAGATCAAGGGATAATGTTTGGTTATGCATGCAATGAAACAGAAGAGTTAATGCCAGCACCTATTCATTACTCACATAAAATTTTAAGACTAATGGCCCAGGACAGAAAGTCTGGTAAACTTAAAAATATTGAACCAGACTCTAAGAGCCAAGTTACTTTTGAGTATGTTGATGGGAAACCAACAAAAGTTAAGTCTGTAGTTATTTCCTCACAACATTCTGCTGATGTTAATCAAATACAAGTTAGAGATTTATTGAGACCTTACATGATAAATTCTATCCCCCAAAATTTTTTAGATGGCTTCAATGAAAAGGAGTTCTATGTAAATCCCACAGGTAATTTTGTAATCGGAGGACCTGACGGCGACTGTGGGCTAACAGGAAGAAAAATTATTGTCGATACTTATGGTGGTGCTGCACCCCATGGTGGTGGGGCATTTTCAGGAAAGGATCCAACTAAAGTAGATAGGTCAGCAGCTTATGCAGCAAGGTACATTGCAAAAAATGTAGTTGCCTCAAAAATCTCTAACAAATGTTTGATTCAATTAGCATATGCTATAGGTGTATCAAAGCCGCTTTCAATTTATGTTGATTTATTTGATAATGATGTTGAAAAAAATAAATTCGTTGTAGAAAAAATTAATGATAATTTTGATTTAAGTCCACGGGGAATTAGAGAAATTTTAGATTTAAATAAACCTATATATGAAAAAACAGCCGCTTATGGTCATTTTGGAAGAAGTCCAGAGGAAAATGGCTCTTTTTCTTGGGAAAAAACAGATAAAATAAAAGCTTTTTTAAAATAGTTTCTGTTGAATTAAAAAAAAACTTTAATATATTGCCCTTACATTATTGAAGTTACAAAATGGGCTTTTGCCCATTTTTTTTTGGAATAAATAAAAAAATGTTAAATAAAAGAGCAGATAAACTAGAATTATTAAGAATTGCAGAGGCTGTTGCCCTAGAAAAATCAATAGATAAAGAGCTAATTATAAGTTCAATGGAAACAGGTATTGCTAAAGCAGCTAAATCTAAATTTGGTCAAGAAAATGAAATTAAAGTTTCAATCAACCGAGATAGTGGAGATATTGAGCTTTTTAGAAAATTAGTAATTGTTGAAAATCCTGAAAATACAAATACAGAAATAAAATTAGAAGATGCAATCAATTTAAATGAAACTAATAAGGATAAAACTTTTGGTGATGAGGTTCTCCAGCCTTTACCATCTTTTGATTTTGGAAGAATAGCTGCGCAGACAGCAAAACAAGTTATCAGCTTCAATGTAAGAGAGGCTGAAAGAGAAAGACAATTTAACGATTTTATAGATAAAAAAGATTCAATTTTAAGTGGAATTGTAAAACGATTAGAATTTGGAAATGTGATTGTTGATTTAGGAAGAACTGAAGCAATTATTCAAAAAAATGAATTAATTCCAAGGGAAAATATTAAGGCTGGAGATCGCATCAAAGCTTATTGTTATGATGTAAGAAGAGAACCAAGAGGTCAACAAATCTTTTTATCAAGAGCTCATCCTAAATTTATGGAAAAACTTTTTGTTCAAGAAGTACCTGAAATTTATGACGGATTAATAGAAATCAAATCTTCTTCAAGAGATCCAGGAAGTAGAGCAAAAATATGTGTTAAAGCTGTTGATACCTCATTAGATCCAGTTGGAGCTTGTGTGGGCATGAGAGGATCAAGAGTGCAGGCAGTTGTTAATGAATTACAGGGCGAAAAAATTGATATTGTTAATTGGTCTGAGGATCCAGCTATTTTAGTATCAAATGCCTTATCTCCAGCAGATGTTCAAAGAGTAAACGTAGACTCAGAAAGAAAAAAACTTGATGTAATACTTACAGAAGAAAACTTAAGTAAAGCTATTGGAAGAAGAGGTCAAAACGTAAGACTAGCCACAAAATTATTAAATTATGAAATTAATATAATGACTGATGCAGAGGATTCTGAGAGAAGACAGTTAGAATTTAAGGAAAAAACAGAAAATTTCGTAAAAAATTTAGAATTAGACGAGACACTGGGTCAGTTATTGGTAGCAGAAGGCTTTTCAACAATTGATGATATTAAAGATAGTTCAGCAGAAAATTTAATAAAGATAGAAGGTATCGAAGAGGATACTGCAAAAGCACTTATAGAAAGAGCTCAAGAGTTTCATCAAAAAGATCAGGAAGATATATCGACAAGAATCAAAGAATTGGGACTTGAGGATACTTTAATTAATTTGGAAGGGCTTACTCCAGGAATGTTGGTTACATTAGGAGAACAAAGAATTTTAACATTAGAAGATTTTGCAGATCTAGCATCTGATGAATTAACTGGCGGTTTTGACGTAGTAAAAGGTGAGAGAGTAAAAATTCAAGGGTACCTGGAAGATTTTGCTTTATCAAAAGAAGAGGCAGATGAACTAATTATGTCTGCTCGAAAAATTTTTTATAAAGATTGAGTGATGAGCTATGGAAAAAAAAACAAAATTAACGATATCTGGCTCAGCCAAAAAATCGATCAAAAATATCGAGATTGCTAAAGCTCAAAGTAAAAACGCAGTTGTCATAGAAAAGCAAACTGGAAAATTTCCAAATAGAGGTGGGTCTTTTAGACCTAACCTAAGTAAACCAAAACCAACCTCTCCTTTTAGTAGAGCTACAGGAACCAAACCATCTTTTGTACCAAAAACACCCACTATTACAAATGATTTTGAAAGACGTAAGCTTGCTGAGCAGAGAGCAACAAAAAGACTCAAAGGTGATGGTGATGGAAAAGATAAAAAAAATTTAAAATCTGGAAGTAAAAAAAGAGAATTAAAACTAACAGTTTCAAGGGCTTTAAGTGATGAAATTGAGGCAAGGGAAAGAAGTTTAGCTTCAGTTAAAAGAGCGAGACTAAAAGAGAATAAAAATTTTTCTAAAGATCAAAATCAGGAAAGCCTCAAACCAATCAAAAGAGATATTAATATTCCAGAAGCAATCACTGTTAGAGAGTTAGCTAATAGAATGGCTGAGCAATCCAGCAATGTGATTAAGTATTTATTTGGTATGGGTGTAACAGTTACAATTAATCAAACTCTTGCAGCAGATACAGCTGAGTTCTTAGTTAAAGAGTTTGGCCACAATCCAATAAGAGAAGAAAAAGCAGAGGAAATAATTCAGAAAATAAAAGCTACAAGAGTGGAAAATTTAAAAAATAGACCACCAATTGTTACAGTGATGGGCCATGTTGATCATGGTAAAACGTCAGTTCTTGATGTTTTGAGAAGTGCAAATGTTGTGTCAGGAGAATTTGGCGGAATAACTCAACACATAGGAGCCTATCAAATTGAAAGTCAAGATAACAAACTAACTTTTATTGATACCCCAGGCCACGCAGCTTTTACAGAAATGAGAGCAAGAGGATCAAAATTAACAGATGTAGTTGTATTAGTAGTTGCTGCAGATGATGGTGTGAAGCCACAAACAATTGAATCAATTAAACATGCAAAAGCAGCAAATGTTCCAATTGTTGTTGCAATTAACAAATGTGACCTTCCAGACGCAGATCCACAAAAAATTAAAAATCAATTACTAGAACACGAGTTGGTTGCCGAAGATCTATTAGGTGATACTTTAATGGTGGAGATTTCAGCAAAGACAAAATTAAATTTAGATAAATTAGTTGAGTCTATAATTCTTCAAGCTGAAATTTTAGATTTGAAAACTGATTATGAGTCTAAAGCTACAGGGATAGTGTTAGAATCTAAAATTGATGTAGGTCGAGGACCAGTTGCAACAATCATTGTAACTACAGGAACACTAAAAAAAGGAGATTTTTTTGTTAGTGGATTGAAGTGGGGGAAAGTTAGAGCAATAATAAATGACAAAGGTAAAAATATTGATGAGGCTCCTCCATCTACTCCAGTTGAAATTTTAGGAATTAATGGAGCAGCAAAAGCTGGCGATGATTTTATTGTTCTTGAAAGTGAAAAAGAAGCAAAAACATTAAGTGAAAATAGAGCAGAAGAAACAAAGGATGGAAAAAATCCTTTATCCTTTGCTACACAAGAGTCAGCCTTTTCAGATAAATCTTCAGAGGAATTAAATTTAATTATTAAATCTGATGTACACGGATCTTCTGAAGCAATTAAAAATGCAATTAGTCAAATCAAACATGATGAAGTAAAACCTAAAATTATTTTAGCTGACATTGGCATGGTTACAGAAACTGATGTTACTTTAGCAAAAGCGTCTAATGCTGTATTGATTGCTTTTAATGTTAAGCCGAGTAAAGAAGCAAAAAAACTTGCCGAAAATGAAAAAATAAAAATTTCCTCATATAATATTATCTATGAAGTGCTTGATTATGTTAAACAAAAAATGTCAGGACTATTAACTCCAGATGTTCAAGAAACTATAACTGGATCAGCGCAAATCTTAGAAATTTTTAAAGTTTCTGGAGCTGGTAAAGTTGCAGGTTCAAAAATTACTGAAGGAGAAATTACTAGTACCTCAGATGTCAGAATAATCAGAGATGGAGCTATAATTTACACAGGAAAAGTTGGAACTATTTTTAGAGAAAAAAATCAAGTAAAACAGGTTAGTGATGGACAAGAATGTGGAATAACAGTTAAAGATTATATGGATTTTCAAAAAAATGACACAATAGAGGCTTTTAGTGTTACATCTACAGAGAGGTCAATTTAATGGCAGATAGAATTGGAAAACCAATTTCACAAAGACAGCTTAGAGTTGGAGAAATGATCAAACAGTCTTTAAGCATGATTTTTATAAGAAATGAGGCTAAAGTGCCAAATTTAGAAACAAACACGATTACAGTCACTGAAGTTAGAATGAGTCCAGATTTAAAAATCGCTAAAGCATATGTACTTCCATTAGGAGGAAAAGATGCAGAGGAGACAATAGATACGTTAAAAGAGTATTCATTTTTAATAAGAAAAATTCTATCACAGAAAGTGGTTATGAAATTTTTACCAAAATTACTTTTTAGAAAAGATGAGTCTTTTGAGTATGCGGAAAAAATAGAAAACTTAATAAAACAAACAAATAAATAGGAAAAACGAGGCATGAACAAAAAGGCACAAGAATTAGCAACGCATGATAAAGATACTGGATCTTCGGAGATACAGATTGCTTTGTTAACAGATAAAATCGAAACTCTCTCTAAACACATTAAGCAATTCAAAAAAGATAAACATTCGTCTGTTGGATTGTTGAGAGCGGTCAATAGAAGAAAGAAATTGTTAGAATACTTAAAAAAAACAAAAATGGATTCTTACAAGAATGTACTGTCGAAATTGAATTTAAGAAAATAGAAGTCAAGATAGATAGAACGGAATGGAACGAAACGAACGAAACGAAATGGAAATGAAATGTTTAAAGTACACAAGAAGGAAATAGAAGTAGCAGGAAAGAAAATAAGTTTAGAAACAGGTAAAGTAGCAAGACAAGCAGACGGAGCAATCATTGCAACATGTGGTGAAACAGTTATTCTAGCAACAGTGGTCGGAGCAAAGAAAGTAAATCCAGATATGGATTATTTTCCTTTATCAGTTAATTATCAAGAAAAATACTATGCAGGTGGAAAGATTCCTGGTGGATATTTTAAAAGAGAAGCAAGACCAACTGAAAGTGAAACATTAATCTCAAGATTAATTGATAGACCTATCAGACCTTTGTTTCCTGATGAATTTAAAAATGAAGTACAGTTGTTGCCAACAGTAATTTCTTACGACAAAGAAAACCAACCAGATATTCTAGCAATTACAGCTTCATCTGCAGCTTTAGCTATTTCAGGAATGCCATTTATGGGTCCTGTAGGAGCCTCTAGAGTTGGTTATATTGATGGCAAGTATATTCTTAATCCATCAAAAGAGGAGTTAGAAAACTCAAGTTTAGACTTAGTTGTAGCAGGTACTAAAGATGCAGTGCTTATGGTTGAATCTGAAACATCAGGTCTATCAGAAGAAGTAATGTTAGCAGCAGTTAAATTTGGTCATGAAGGATTTGTTCCAGTGATTGAAATGATTGAGGAACTTGCAAAAGAATGTAGAAAACCTGAGTGGACTGTTGAAAAGAAAGATCTATCCGAGGTTAAGAAAAAACTTGTAGAAACTTTTACAGAAGACCTTAAGAAAGCTTTTGCAACTAGAGATAAGCAAGATAGATCAAATCAAATTTCAGAAATTACTGATAAAGCTAAAAAACTTTTTGAAGAGAATGAAAACTATTCTGATCTTGATGTTAACTCTCAGCTTAAAAATCTAGAGAAGAAAATTGTTAGAACTGATATCCTTAAAAATAAAAACAGAATTGATGGTAGAGGATTGTCTGATGTAAGACCTATCTCATGTGAAGTTGGTGTTTTACCAAGAACCCACGGTTCTGCTTTGTTTACCAGAGGAGAAACGCAAGCGATTGTTGTAACTACTTTAGGAACATCAGATGATGAACAAAGAATTGAAAGTCTAGATGGTCTTCAAAGGGAAAGATTTATGCTTCACTACAATTTTCCTCCTTTTTCAGTCGGTGAAACTGGAAGAATTGGAACTGGTAGACGTGAAATTGGTCATGGAAAACTAGCTTGGAGAGCAATTAACTCTTCATTACCCTCAAAAGAGTCGTTTCCATATACTTTTAGAATAGTATCAGAGATTACAGAGTCTAATGGATCTTCTTCTATGGCTACTGTTTGTGGAGCATCTTTAGCATTAATGGATGCGGGTGTTCCAATTAAAGAACCTGTTGCAGGTATTGCAATGGGTTTAATTAAAGAAGGTGATGATTTTAGCGTCTTATCAGATATTTTAGGTGACGAAGATCACTTAGGTGATATGGACTTTAAAGTTGCTGGAACAAAAGACGGAATTACTTCACTTCAAATGGATATCAAAATTACTGGTATCACTTTTGAAATCATGGAGCAGGCTTTGAAGCAGGCTAAAGATGGTAGAATTCATATTTTAGGTGAAATGAATAAAGCTTTAGGCGAATCTAGATCTAATGTTGGAAAACACACTCCAAAAATGGAACAAGTAACTGTTGATAAAAAAGATATTGCTGCCGTTATTGGAAAAGGAGGAGCAACAATTAGAGAGATTGTTGAAAAATCAGGTGCAAAAGTAGATGTAAATGATGAAGGAGTTGTAACAGTTGCTGCTCCAGATGAAGAATCTAGAAACATTGCTATGCAAATGATCAAAGACATTACTGCAAAAGCTGAAATGAATAAAATCTATTCAGGTAAGGTGATGAAAATTATGGAGTTTGGTGCATTTGTTAATTTCTTAGGAAAACAAGATGGACTTGTTCATATTTCAGAACTGGCAGGCAAAAGAGTTGCAAAAGTTACTGACGTTGTCAAAGAAGGTGACGAAGTAAAAGTTAAAGTGATTGGTTTCGATAGAGGTAAAGTTAAACTCTCTATGAAACAAGCTTCTGAATAATCAAAACTAGAGAGTGGCAGGTTCAAATCCTGCCATTTTATTAAGTAATATTCTTAGGATCTGGCATCCCAACCTTATTATATCCAGCATCTACATAGTGAATTTCACCCGTAACACCGTTTGCAAGGTCACTCAATAGATATAAAGCTGAATTTCCAACATCATGAATATCCACATTTCTTTTGAGCAATGAATGGTCTTCGTTCCATTTATAAAGGAATTTTGCATCTCCGATTGCAGATGCTGCTAGCGTTTTAATAGGTCCAGCACTTATAGCATTAACCCTAATACCTTTAGCACCCAAATCTCTTGCAAGATATTTAACACTAGACTCTAATGCAGCTTTACAAACACCCATTACATTATAATTTGGAATAGCTTTATTAGCTTCATAACTTAATGTGATTAAACTTCCGCCTTCTTTCATTACTTTGGATGCCTCTTTTGCAACTTCAGTAAATGAAAAACATGAAATTAACATACTTCTTAAAAAGTTTTCTCTAGTTGTGTTTAAATATTCACCAGATAACTCTGATTTATCTGAAAAAGCAATTGCATGTACTATAAAGTCAATCTCACCCCATTGTGATTTAACATCTTCAAACAACTTTGTTACATCATCTTTCTTTTCTACATCACAGCTAAATGTAACTTTTGAATTTAATTTTTCAGCTAATGGAATAACTCTTTTTTTTAATGCATCTCCTAAATAAGTAAATGCTAGTTCTGCTCCTGCTTCTGAAAGTTTTTGTGAAATACCCCAAGCAATAGATCTTTCATTGGCAACACCCATTACCAATCCTTTTTTACCTTTCATCAAGCTCATAATTATATCTTCTCGAAAATTAAAGCAGCATTGGTTCCACCAAAACCAAAACTATTAGACATTACTGTATTTAAAGTTACTTCTGTCTCAGTTTTAGCAACTATTGGAAATCTTTTAGCCTCGTCATCCATTTCATTAATATTAGCAGATCCTGCTATAAAATTATTTTTCATCATAATTAAACAATATATCGCTTCATGAACGGATGCGGCTCCCAAGGGATGACCTGACAAAGATTTTGTTGAACTAATTTTTGGAATTTCATTTCCAAAAGCTTCTTTTACTGCATTTAATTCTGTAATGTCTCCAACTGGAGTAGATGTTCCATGAGTATTAATATAATCAATTTTATTTTTTGATGTAGCCATAGCCATCTTCATACATCTTACAGCACCTTCTCCTGATGGAGCCACCATATCATATCCATCCGAGGTTGCCCCATAACCGGTTAATTCTGCGTATATTTTAGCCCCTCTTGCTTTAGCATGTTCGTATTCTTCTAGCACTAACACTCCACCACCACCAGCAATTACGAAACCATCTCTTGTTTTATCATACGCTCTTGATGCAGTCTCTGGTGTATCATTATATTTTGAAGATAAGGCTGTCATGGCATCAAACATTGCAGTCATCGCCCAGTGTATCTCTTCACTACCACCTGCAAAAACAACATCTTGTTTTCCCATTTGAATTAATTCCATTGAGTTTCCAATACAGTGGCCACTTGTTGCACAAGCAGAACTCATTGTGTAGTTCGTCCCTTTAATTTTAAATGGAACAGCAAGTGTAGCTGATGCTGTACTAGCCATGGTTCTTGGTACAATGAATGGTCCCATTAATTTTGGGGTTTTAGCCCTAGTCTTATCAGCTGCTAGAATTACATTTTCAATTGAGGGTCCACCCGAACCCATTACAATTCCTGTCTTAAAATTACTTACTTCACTGTCCTCTAATCCAGAGTCTTCAATAGCTTCCTTCATTGCAATATAGTTATAAGCAGAACCAGAACCCATGAATCTTATTGTTTTTCTATCAATATAATCTTCAAGTTTTATGTTTGGCTTACCATGTACATGACTTTTTAAATTGTGTTCTTTATATTCTTCACTAAAAGATATTCCAGACTTTGTTTTCAATAATGACTGATGTACTTCTTCTTGATTATTACCCAAGCATGAAACAACACCCAAACCTGTAATTACTACTCTTCTCATTATTTAAACAATCCTACTTTTAAACTATCTGCTGAATATATTTTTTTATCATCTGCAAAAACTACTCCATTAGCAAGACCAACAGTCGTACCTCCTGGTGACATAATTTTTTTCATATCTATTTCATACCTTACATTTTTTACACTTTGCAAAACTTCACCAGTAAATTTTACTGTTCCAACACCTAGTGCTCTACCCTTGCCAGGATTTCCTAGCCAACCTAGGTAAAAACCTACCAGCTGCCACATAGCGTCTAACCCTAAGCAACCAGGCATAACGGGGTCAGATTTAAAATGACAATCAAAGAACCAAAGATCATTTTTAATATCTAGCTCAGCCTTTAAAGATCCTTTTTTATAGGCCCCATTATTGTCATTAATCTCTGTTATTCTATCAAACATAAGCATTGGAGGAAGGGGTAATTTAGCATTACCAGGGCCAAAAAGATCACCATTTCCGCAAGTAATTAGGTCATCGTAGCTGTAGGAGTTTTTTTTCATAAAAATTGAGTTCCCTTATTACTTGATTTAATGATAATATAATATAATAAAACAATACAATTTAATCTTAGTTTAGAATTATTATAAAGAAATATGACAAAAAACTTCAGTTTTATTGAAAAATTAAGAGAAACTGGGCTCAGACCTACAAAGCAAAGGATTAAAATTTGTGAGGTTTTGTTCAATAGAGAAAAAACTTTTCACTTTACAATCAACGATCTTGTTAAAAAAATATCTGAAGAATTGAATGAAAAAATATCACTTGCAACAGTTTATAACACTGTTCATGCTTTACAAAAAAAAGGATATTTGAAAGAAATATCAATAAATTCAAACAAAAGCTATTTTGATACTAACACTTCTGTTCATCACCATTTTTATGATGAAGATACTCATCAGTTAATAGACTGTAATGAGAACGAGATAGAAAGTGTTAAGGTTAAAAACAATATAACTGGAAAAAAAATTAATTCAGTGGAAGTTTTGGTCAGAGTTGCGAGTGATAATCAAAATCAAAATTAATTCAATAAAATCAATTACTTAAATTATAAATTATAATTATTCTAAACTGTTGACAATCATTTTAGAAGTATTATATTTTTATAATCATTAATTTAAGGAGAATAAAATGTCATTAAAAGGAAGTAAAACTGAAGAAAATTTAAAGGAAGCTTTTGCTGGCGAAAGTCAAGCAAACAGAAGATATCTTTACTTCGCACAAAAGGCTGACATCGAAGGATACAATGATGTAGCTACAGTTTTTAGATCAACTGCCGAAGGTGAAACAGGCCACGCGCATGGTCATCTAGAGTATTTAGAAGAAGTTGGAGATCCTGGAACTGGTATGCCAATTGGTGAAACTAAAGCAAATTTAGCATCAGCTGTGCAAGGTGAAACACATGAGTACACTGATATGTACCCAGGTATGGCCAAAACAGCTAGAGAAGAAGGTTTTGAAGAAATTGCTGACTGGTTTGAAACTTTAGCAAAAGCTGAAAAATCTCATGCTGGTAAATTCCAAAAAACTTTAGAGTCTATTAGCTAATTAATTCGTTTAGTGGACAGTAACTTGTCCACTAAAAATCCAAATAAAAATTCAAAAATTATGAGCAAAGAAGGTAGCTTAGATGCACCAACTAGACATCCAATTGATTTTGAGCACCCTGATTTTTTAAATCCTGAAAAATTAGACTCAGAAATGAGAAGAGTATTTGATATCTGTCATGGTTGCAGAAGATGCTTTAATCTTTGCGACTCTTTCCCAAAATTATTTGATATGATTGATGAGTCTAAAGATGAAGATGTTGAGAGTTTATCCAGTGATCAATTTGCACCAGTTGTAGACGCTTGTACTTTATGTGATATGTGCTTTATGACTAAATGTCCTTATGTCCCTCCTCACGATTTTGATTTAGATTTTCCTCATTTAATGTTGAGGTACAGAACTGCTCAGAAGAAGTTAGGAAAATTGCCAACTATACCAGCTCAATTAGCTAAAATTGATAGAAATGCAAAAATTGGAGTTATGTTCTCTAAATTTGTAAATTGGGCATCAAATATAAAAAATAAATTTATAAGAAAAATTTTAGAATTCATATCTGGAATAGATAAACGAGTTCAGTTACCAAAATATAACTCAGAGACATTTTCAAACTTTTTTAAAAAGAACAATAATAAAATTACTTATGAAGTGATCAATAAAGATAGAAAAGTTGTAATATATTCAACATGTTTTGTAAATTTTAATAAAAAAAATACAGGTGTAGCTGCATTAAAAGTTTTAAAAAAGAATGGTGTAGAAGTTCAAGAGGCTTACCCAGGCTGTTGTGGAATGCCTTTCTTGGAACAGGCCGATCTTCCAAAAGTCGTTGAACAAGCCAAAAAAGTATCAAAAGATTTAATTGATTGGATTGATAAAGGCTACAAAGTAATAACTTTAACTGCAAGCTGTGGCTTAATGTTAAAATTTGAATGGCCCTTGTTATTACCTGAAAGTGAAAATGTAAAAAAATTATCTTCAAATGTAATGGATATTGACGAGTATGTGGTTGATATTGCTAATAACGAGGGATTGGCTGAAGGATTAGAGGAAATTGATGGAGGCGTTACGGTTCACCATGCGTGTCATGCAAGAGCTCAGAATATGGGAATAAAAGCTAGAGATATGTTAAAAAATATTCCTAACGTAAAAATTGATGTTGTCGAAAGATGTGCAGGCCATGGTGGAACCTTTGGAGTGATGAAGGAAACACATGATTTAGCAAATAAAGTTGGAAGGCCAACTGCAAGACAAATAAAAAATAAAAATAATAAGTACATGGCATCTGATTGTCCTTTAGCTGGAAAGCATTTAAAACAGTTAGAAGTAGATACTAATATTTCTAATGATGAGGCACTACATCCAATAGAACTTATGGCAAAAAGTTATAGATTATAATCATGCCAAAAGAGAAAAGAGAGATACAAAAATCTGATATAATGCCGTTAGATGCTTATATAAGAGATAGAAAAGAATTAAGAAAAAATATTGTAAATTTTAAAAAAAATCGAAGAGTTGCATTAGGTCCTTATGCTACATTTTATTTTGAAAGCTATGAGACAATGTTAGCTCAAGTTCAAGAAATGCTCTACATTGAAAAAGGGGGAGACGAACAGCTTCAGGATGAGTTAATTGCATACAATCCATTAATTCCAAATGGAAAAGAGTTAACAGCCACACTTATGTTTGAAATAGATAACCCTATATCTAGAGCGGCTTTTTTAGGTAAAGTTGGTGGAATTGAAGAAATGGTATTTATGAAGCTAAATGGTGAGACTATTAAAGCTGTTCCTGAAGAGGACGTTGACAGAACTTCTGCTGAGGGTAAGGCTTCTTCAGTTCAATTTATACATTTTAATTTTACGGATGAACAAATTCAAAAATTTAAATCGAGTGATGTTAATATTGAACTTGGAATGGATCACAAAGAATACTCTCACACCACTAAATTAAGCAAAGAAAATATAGCCTCTTTGTCTGAAGATTTTAGTTAGTTAAACCCCAAAGATTGTCTGTTTTAATCCATCCATTAAAATTGTCAGTTTTTATTTCACACCAATTTTTTTCACATTTTTGAACAATTAATAACCTTCCCTTTTTTATTAATGCTATGGGTTTTGCAAACGATGTAGGTTTTTTGAATAAAATTTTATCATTTGTTGCAATAACTGAATTAAATTTTTTTAATTGTGAAACGTGTATCCAACCACTATTACTCTTTAGGTCAATTATTCTTCTAAAATTTTCTTTTTTATCTATTTGTTTTATGGGAAGATTTATTTTTTTATAAACATACTTAACATCAGAGTCAAAACTTGGACCATAACGAACATTAACTTTACTTTTCTTTAAGGATAAAAATATTTCGTTTGCAGAGCTGATAGAGCAATAAAATAATAAACAAAGCGACATAGAAATTTCTTTAATTTTTAAAATCATTATTTTCTTTTCCTTAATTTTACTCTTCTTATACTTAAATTTAGTAAATCTAGAATTAAAACAAATCCGTTTAAATTTTGACCAATATTAAGAATTTTTTTTAAAATTTCATTTGCTTGCATTGTGCCAACAATTCCTGCTACTGTACCTAAAATACCATCATACTCACAATTTAAAATATCATTGGTAACAATATCTTCCTGATAAAAATCTCTTAAACTTGGATTTTTTTTAATTTTAAAATCAAAATTGAAAATATGACCATCAAACTTACTTATAGCACCAGCTACAAGAAATTTTTTATACTTTAAACTCAAATCATTGATTAGAAACTTACTTTCAAAGTTGTCCGTGCCATCAATAATGTAATCATAATCTTTGATAATTTTATTTAATTTAATTTTATCAAGCTTGTAATCAAAAATATTTATCTTTGTTTTTGGATTTATTTCATTCAACTTTTTTTTTGAAATTTTAACTTTTGACTTATTAATATCTTTCTCAGAATATAAAATTTGTCGATGTATATTTGATAAACCAACTGTATCATAGTCTGCAAGACCTAGTGTTCCAATTCCTGATCGTATTAAAAATTCTGCAGCTGGACAACCTAAGCCCCCCATTCCAATAATTAAAACTTTTGCTTCTCGTATTTTTCTTTGACCAAGTGCGCCTACATTTTTTAAAATAATTTGACGAGAGAACTTTTCTATTTCTTTTTTATTTAATTTTGCTCTCATTTTCCAGTTGAGCCAAATCCACCCTCTCCTCGAATTGTTTCTGGCAAAGTTTCTGTTTCTTCAAGTTCCATTTTAACAACAGGTGTTAAAATCATTTGTGCTATTCTATCATTATTATTAATTATAAATTCTTTATTTCCATGATTAAAAACAATAACTTTTATTTCACCCCTGTAATCACTGTCAATTGTCCCGGGAGTATTTAATACGCTAATATTATTTTTAGCTGCTAAACCAGATCTTGGCCTTATTTGTATTTCAAATTCTTCTGAAAAAGCAACAGAAATACCTGTTGGTACTAAACTTGAAGATTGTGGTTTAAGAATTATTGGTTCAGAAATAAAAGCCATTAAATCCATTCCAGAAGCCCCATTAGTTTTATAACAAGGTAATTTAACAGATGAAGCTAATTTTTTGATTAGAACCTTTGCCATTAATTTAATTGATCAATAATTCTATCAACTATTTCATCGGATATTTCAGATTTTTTTTTATAAGAAAGTTTTTCGTTGTTTTTTTTTTTATTTTTGTAATGAATAGTTACCTCGTTAAAATCAGAATTAAATCCTATATTTTTATTTGCAACATCATTTGAAATTATCCAGTCACAATTTTTTTTATTTAATTTCTCTTCTGCATTTATTTCGTGGTTATTAGTTTCAGCTGCAAAACCAATAACAAGACTTGGCCTCATTGAATTATGATTGGAAACATAATTTAAAATATCGACGTTTTTTTCAAGATTTAAATTTAAGGTTTCTTTTTTTTTGATTTTACTTGTATTTTTTTTTTGTAACTTAAAATCAGCTACAGCTGCTGCAAAAATTGCTACATTAGTTGGCAAATTTTTTTGAGTTGCAAGAAACATTTCTTCTGCTGTTTCAACGTTAATTAGATTAATATCATCATCAATTTCCAAGTTAGTTGGACCTGAAATAAGTGTTGTATCAAATCCCTTTTTAGAAAGAGATTTTGCTATCTCATAGCCTTGTTTACCACTAGACTTATTGGTTATAAATCTTACAGGATCAATATATTCATTAGTAGGTCCTGCTGTAACCAAAGCTTTTAAATTTTTATTTCTTTTTTTATTTAAAAAAAAATGGTCTATCTCTTCAGCAATTTTTATTGGATCAGACATTTTACCCTCACCGTATTCTCCACAAGCCATATCACCAATTTCAGGTCCAATTAATTTATAACCATAATCATGCAATTTATTTAAATTTGCTTTGGTAGTTTTATGTTCCCACATCCTCACGTTCATTGCTGGTGCTAAATAAATATTTTTATCTGAAGCCAGAACAACAGTTGAAGCAAGATCGTCAGTAGTGCCCTGAGCCAGCTTTGAAATAGTATTTGCAGTTGCAGGAGCAATAACAATTACATCAGCCCATCTGGAAAGCGAAATATGGTCCATTTCCGTTTCGTTTTCTACACTGAATAATTCACTGTAAACTTTGCCTTGAGATAGTGCGGTAATTGAAAGAGGTGTTACAAATTCTTTAGCACTTGCAGTAAGTATAGTTTTGATTTCGGCACCACTTTTTTTGAAAAGCCTAATTGTCTCAAGACTTTTGTAGGCAGAAATTCCACCACATATGATAAATAAAATTTTTTTGTTTAGCAGATTTTTCATTTCAAGAATTAAAATACTATAAGTCCAAAAATTACAAGTAGTAATAAACCAATAATAGACTGATTTCTAAAAGCATTCATTTCTGCTTTTTTATCATTTAAAGCAGTATAGGAGTTTGAATTCTGAGGGATTTGTCCGCTAGCTAAAAACGTTAAAGCTTGATTAGCTTTATCCATAATCTCAGGAAATTCTGGTAATCGCTTAATTACCTCAGAAGTACTCTTTAATGTCTCATTTAAACTTGTTATTGGATCTTTTGTTTCTCTCAACCAAGTCTCAAGCACAGGTTTAGAAGTCGTCCATATATTTGTACTTGGATTTAATTTTCTTGCAACACCCTCAACTACAACCATCGTTTTTTGCAGCATTAATAACTGTGGTTGAGTTTGCATGTTAAATTTTTCTGTCACATCAAAGAGTTGTTTCAATAATTTTCCACCCGAGATATCTTTTACCTCTTGTCCAAAAATGGGCTCTCCTATTGATCTTAAAGCTTGAGCCAAGTCGTCTATTGGAACATCTTTTGGAACTAACCCAGCCATTAAGTGTACTTCAGCAACCTTACGATAATCCCTTTGAATAAAACCAAATAAAATTTCTGCCAGAAATCTCTTACTAACTTTATCTAGCCTGCCCATTATACCAAAATCTATTGGTGCAATTTGACCACTATCATTAATAAAAATATTTCCCTGATGCATATCTGCATGAAAAAAGCCATCTCTTACGGCGTGTCTTAGAAAATGTTGAATAATATTTTCTGCTATTTTGCTAGTATCTAAATTTCTTTTTTTTAATTCTTCAGTTTCTCTAATTGAAACTCCATCAATCCAATCCAGAGTCATTACATTTTCACTAGTAAAATTCCAATAAATCATTGGAACTTTAAATCCAACATCATTTTTTGTATTCTCAGCATATTCGTTAGCAGCTGCTGCTTCAAATCTTAAATCCATTTCAAGATTTGTTATCTCTTTTAATAAAAAAACAACCTCTATTAGTTTTAATCTTTTTGTTTTTTTTACAAAAGACTCGATTATAAATGCAAACAACATCATTGCATCAATTTCTTCATTAAATATTTTTTTTATGTCTGGTCTTAAAATTTTTATGGCAACATCTTTAATTGTTCCATTGTCATTAATTTTTGCTTTATGTACTTGAGCGATTGATGCTGCTGCAACAGGTTCACTTAAATCAATTATAGAATTAAAAGACTCTTCTCCAAGATCATCTCTAATGATTTGTTTTGCCTCACTTAAAGAAAATGGAGGTAAACGATCTTGAAGATTTTCAAGTTTTTTCGATAATTCTTCCCCAATGATATCAGGTCTAGTAGCTAGAAATTGTCCCAACTTTATAAAAGTGGTACCCATTGATTCTAGCGATCTAGAAAGTCTTTCTCCTTCGTCTTTATCTAAATTATGTTCTTCTTTTTTTTGAAATGAAAAAGATAATATTTTAAATAAAACAATTAAAATCAGTGGAGGTTTTTTAAACTTTGATGCAATTGAAAGTATATCTGATTTTGCAATTTTTCTTCCTAATTTAAACAAGGTAATTAACTTTTTAATCATTAAATTTTCCACCCACTATGAATTGAAACAATACCGTTAGAAAAATTTCTATAAGAACATTTTTGAAATTTATGTTTTTGCATCAAATCAATTAGCTCTTCTTGATTAATGAACTGCTCGATACTTTTTACTAAATATTCATAGGGTTCTTTTTCCCCCACTATAAATTGACCAATTATAGGGATTAACTTTGAGTAATTTTTGTAAATTAAATTTAGATTTGTGTTTTGAATTTTAGAGAATTCTAAGCAAAGATACCGACCACCAGGCTTTAAAACTCTATAAGCTTCAGAAAGTGCTCGATCTAGATTTTTTGTATTTCTTAAACCAAAACTGATTGTGTAGTAGTCAAAAGAGCTATCACTTAAAGGCAACTTTTCAGCTGGAGCTGTAATCCATTCTATACTTTTATATTTTGATAATTTATTTTTACCTTGGTTAATCATCTTTTTATTAGGATCAATTGATGTAACTTTTGATTTATTATCGGTTTTGTCTAAAAAAAGTTTACCAATATCACCAGTGCCACAAGCAACATCTACCAATTTTTTATTAAGAGATGGGCCCATCATATAAATTAGACTTTTTTTCCAAAGCCTATGTATACCTAGTGACATAAAGTCATTCATCAAATCATAACGGTCGTAGACTTGATCAAATACACCTTCTACTAGCCCTTTTTTATTTTGAAGATATTGTTGCATAAAAAATTATATATTGAATATAGTGTGAAATGCCAGAATTACCAGAAGTAGAAATTGTTAGACAATCCTTAAATAAAAAAATTAATAAAAAAAGGGTTAAAAAAGTAATAATAAGAAATAAAAATCTACGATTCTTAATACCAAATAATTTTAAAAGTTATATTAAAAATAAAAAAATAATTAAAGTAAATAGATTTTCAAAATATTTAATAATACATTTTTGGGAAGGGGGTTATTGTTTAATTCATTTGGGGATGTCAGGCACAATCCACATTGTTGATAAGCTTAAACCGTCAAAATTCACAAATACTAGTTTTTATCACTCACCAATACTTCCTAAAAAACATAATCATGTTGTGATTGAATTTGATAATTTTAAAGTAATTTATAATGACCCAAGACGTTTTGGTTTTTTTGAATTAATTGAAAATAAAAATGCTTTAAATGAAAGATTTAAACATTTGGGCCCAGAACCATTCGATAAAAAATTTGATTTAAATTATGTGATAGATTTTTTTAAAGATAAAAATAAAGATATTAAAAGTTTTTTATTGGATCAAAGATTTGTTTCAGGAATTGGTAATATATATGCTAGCGAAATACTTTTTTTATCCAAAATTGATCCATTTAAGCAGGTAAAATTATTGACTAAAAACGAATGTAAAAAAATAATTTTTAATTCTAAAAAAATTTTACATAGAGCAATAATTAAAGGAGGATCCAGTATTAGAAATTTTCAAGATATATCTGGAAAATTAGGTGGTTATCAAAAAGAGTTCAAGGTTTATCAGCAAGAAGGAAACAGATGCAAAGCTACTGGATGTTTAAGTGTTGTAAAAAAAAAAATTGTATCAAATAGATCAACTTTTTTTTGTGATTCTTGCCAAAAATAGTAAAATATTATGTTGACCACTATAAATTCTCAAGTTATACCCCTGCGCAGATGGCAAACACAAAATCAGCAATTAAGAGAATCCGAAGAATTTCCAAGCAAACAGTAGTCAATAAGGCTAGAAAAAGTAGATTTCGTAACGCTTTAAAAAAAATGAACCTTCTTATTGAAAAAAAAAAGAAAGACGAAGCTTTGAAATTTTTGCCTAAACTTAACTCAGAGTTAATGAAGATTGCCAAGACGGGAATTATCAAGAAACAAAATGCTTCTAGAAATGTTTCCAGAATTACAAAGAAGATTTCTGCAATCTAAGCGTTAAAAAAATCTTATTTTATTAAACAACTTTTAGTAAGTACATTATCTATTTATATATTGTTTTGTATTACTATATTTAGATTTAGTAAATATATTCTCTATATAAATTCAATCTACATTTGATTCAATCATTGTTTGATTCAATTAATAATTTTAATTTCTAATTCATTGAAATAAAATAAAATTTAAACCTAACTATGCGACATCTAAATCCACAATCCTAGATTTTATTTTTTTTTATAAATTTTTTATTAACTTGTTGCAAATTATTTGAAATAAGTTCTAACTAAGTTTCTTCCAAACTTATGAATAAACTCACAAATAATAAAGACATAGAAAATTTTAAGCCCAAGAATTTTGAATGGAGACTGTTTCAAGCTGATATGAGAAATAAATTGGGATCCGAAGTTTATGAAAGCTGGTTAAAAAAAATTTCATTCATAGAAGAATTTAATAATTATATATTGTTTTCTGTACCAACTAGATTTATTAGAGACTGGATAACATCAAGATATTTAGACCAAATATTACAAATTATAAAAACTTATAAAAAAGATATTATAAGAATTGAATTTAGAATAGTTGAACCAGATCACTCTGTTAAAACTAATGACGAATTAGAAGGTAATTTAAAAGAGAATGTTTCCTTTATAAAAGACTCTTATTTGCAATATAATCGAATTGATCCCAATAAGCGATTTGATAATTTTATTACAGGGTCTAGCAATAAGCTGGCTTACGAGGCATCACTAAAGGTTTCAGAAAATATTTCACATTATAACCCACTTTATATTTATGGCGGTGTTGGTATGGGCAAAACACACTTGTTAAATTCTATTGGTTATCAGTTAAAAAAAAATAATAAAGTTATGTTTATTTCAGCAGAACGTTTTATGTATCAATTTATAAAATCAATTAAATCGAATGATATGGTAAAGTTTAAAGAATTCTTTAGAAACACTGATATTTTATTAATTGATGATATTCAATTCATAAGCGGTAAAGAGGCCATGCAAGAAGAATTTTTTCATACATTCAATGCTCTAATGGACAAAGGCTCACAGATAATAGTCTCTGCAGATAGACCTCCTAATAAATTATCAAGAATTCAAGAGAGAATTAAATCTAGATTTTCAGGTGGATTAGTAGTCGATATCCAAAAACCAGATATAGAATTAAGAAAAAAAATTGTACAAAAAAAAACTGAGGAATTAAACAGTATATATTCCGACCAATTACAGATTTCAAAAGATATTCAAGATTTTATCAGCACTGAAATCAAAGGCAGTATAAGAGAGTTAGTTGGAGCAATTAATAGAGTAGTTTCTTTCTCAAGAATATATGACAAAGTCCCAAATTTATATGAAATAAAAGTAGTCCTGAAGGATTTATTAAATCTATCTGAAAACAGAGTCACTATTGATTTAATTCAAACAGTAGTCTGTAAGTTTTTTAAAATTAGTAAAAATGAGATGTTATCTTCAAGAAGATCGAGGTATTTAGTTAGACCAAGACAAACAGCAATATATTTAACTAAAATTCTTACTTCAAAATCATTGCCCGAAATTGGAAGGGAGTTTTCAAATAGAGATCATACAACAATAATACACTCAGTTAAAACTATTGAAAAAATTAAAGAAAAGGACCCAGAGATGGTTGACAATATTAATAAATTAAAAAATCAAATATTATACAATAACAAAGATAATGAAATTTAACGTTAATCAACAGGATCTCCAACAAGCACTCAATTATTGTCAAGGAGTTATAGAAAAGAGAAGCACTTTGCCAATTTTGTCTAATATTTTAATAGATGCAAATAATTCAAATTTAATAATAACAGCAACTGACTTAGATTTAATTTTTATTCATAAAATAAACAATGTGGAAGTATTGGAAGAAGGGAAAACCACAACAGTATCATCAACTATATACGATATTGTAAGAAAATTATCATCTGGAAAAAAAATTAATTTAACTTTAAATGAATCAAATAAACTTCATTTAGTATCAGAAAAATCTATTTTTAACTTAAATTGTTTAAGCCCTTCAGAGTTTCCACTCACAGATGAAAATTTTAACCAGAATGAATTTGTCATTAAATCTAAACAGCTTTTGAAATTACTAAATAAATGTAAATTTTCAGTTTCTAATGATGAAACTAGACATTACTTAAGTGGAATTTATTTTCATCAAACAGAGGTAGAAGATAAAAATTATCTTACAGCAGCAGCTACTGACAGTCATCGAATGTCAATTTCTAAAATTAGATTAGATGAAAAAATTGATTTTGATCCAATAATATTACCAAAAAAAACAATATTTCAGCTATGTTCTCTTTTGGATAGTTATGATGGTGAAGTAAAGGTTTCAAATGTTAAATCTAAAATTAAATTTGAATTAAATAACAGTATATTAATATCAAAACTGATAGATGGTAAATTTCCTAATTATATTCAGGTAATTCCTAAAAATAATCAAAAAAAATTAGAAATAGATTTAAAATTATTTTTAAATTCTGTTGATAGGGTAGCATCAGTTTCGTTAGATAAAAAAGATGGAGTAAAATTTAGTTTATCTAAAGACACATTAGATTTATCAGTTAATAATGCTAACAGTGGTGATGGAAAGGAGACCTTAAGTGCAAAATTTGATCACGACTTAGAAATTAGTTTTAATTCTAGATATCTAATAGATGTAGCTTCTCAATTAAATGGAGAAAAAGTAGAAATATTTTTTAATGATACAGGTTCTCCAGCTTTAATAAAAGATCCAGGTGATTTTGATAGTATTTATGTCGTTATGCCAATGAAAGGCTAACTTAATAAGTTGAGCTCATTATAAATTTTACTTTCTAAAATTTGTAAAAATTTTTCTTTATCCATTCCAGCACTAATAGGCGTTAAAATAGAAACAGTTATTGTTCTATTACTAATTTTTTTACCTTTTTTCGGCCATACGTAACCAGAATTAATAGCAACGGGTTGGCAGTTTATATTTAGCTCCTGATAGATTCTTGTTGCTCCTTTTTTAAATGAAGGACGTTCTTCAGGTAAAACTCTTGTTCCTTGAGGAAAGATTATTAATGGTCTATCGCTATTATTAACTGTTCTTAAAATATCCTTAAAAAATCCCAAATTATCTCTACTTACCTTGTTTCTATTTATAGAGATAGATCCAATTTTTTTTAAGTACCATCCAAAGATTGGAATTCGTAACAATTCTTTTTTTAAAATAAATACCGGTGAATTGAAAACAGTTTGTAGGTAAAATGTTTCAAACATAGACTGGTGGGAGGAGGCAATAAAAAATTTTTGGTCATTTATAATGTTTTCTTTGCCCTTAATAATAATTTTTACTGATAGAAAAAATCTTAAACAAAACCCAGCCCAATGACCCATCAGTTTTCCTCCAAGCAAGGTAATTTTACTTGGTAAAAGTAGTGCAGGTAAAAATATTATTGAAATAATAATTATTCCTACAAAAAAAAATATTGAGAATAATGAATTTCTGATCATTTTTATCAAAAGCTAAATTAAATCTGTGTGCTTTTGTCTATTTTTAATTATTTTAATTTTTCTTCCTTTTATTAGTAATTCGACTGCTTTTGGCCTAAGGTTATAATTAGAGCTTAAGGACATACCATAGGCACCAACATCACATATAGCTACAAAATCTTTTTCTTTTAGTTTTTGAAATTTTTTTAAAGTTACAAATTTATCTGTGCTTTCACAAATAGGACCTGCAAACTCATAAATATATTTTGAAATACTCTTTGATTTCTTAACGGGTAAGATTTTATGAACTGCTCCATATAAAGCCGGTCTCATTAGATCATTCATCGCAGCATCTAAAATAATAAATTTTTTATTACCACCATCTTTGATATATATTATTCTGGAAATCAAAGTTCCTGTATTACCGATTATTGATCTACCTGGCTCAAAAATAATTTTTGAATCATGTTTTTTTAAAAAATTTTTAATTGCTTGGTTATACTTTTTATAATTAAGCTTTTTAATTTTATCACTGTAAGAAATTCCCATTCCTCCACCTAAATCGACAAATTTAAATTTGTGATTGGTTTTATCAATTATATTGCTTACAGCTTTAAGCATCCTTTCATACGGTTTGTGGTCTAATATTTGACTACCTATATGAACACTTAAGCATTGTAGACTAATATTTTTTGAATTTTTGCAGTAGTTTACAAGTTTATAAAATATTTTACTATTTACCCCAAATTTATTTTCACTTTTTCCAGTAGAAATCTGTTTAAGTGTTTTTGCGTCTGTATTTGGGTTTAGTCTTATCCCAACTTTTACTATTTTTCTTTTTCGTTTTGCAATTTTATTAATCTCTTGAATTTCACTTTCTGACTCAGCATTAATTAGTAGTATTTTTTTCTCAATAGCAAAATTAATTTCTTCATTAGTTTTACCAACTCCTGAAAATACTATTTTGCTTGGATCTACCCCTGCTTTTAAAGCTAACATTAGTTCTCCTTTAGAAACAACGTCAGCTCCTAAACCAAATTTCTTAATTTCTTTAATCATGTTTACATTAGTATTTGATTTCACTGAAAAACAGATTAATGGAGAAAAGGATTTAAAATTTCTTTTAAAATTATCTATATTTTCTTTTAACTTTGAGTAAGAATAACAATAAGCGGGTGTGCCAAATTTTTGTGCTAAACTTTTGAAACTGACATTCTCTATTATTAATTGTTTATTGTTATATTTCATTAAGCTTTATTAATTAAAAGTAGTTGCATACTTCTCTTAATTTTAGACTCTTTATATTCAGGATCACCTTTTTTTCCACAAGAGACTAATATGCAACACATCATCAAAGCTAAGGTAAATTTTCTGATCATATTTATTTTTTATATTTCATTATCATCTTTTTAATATTATCAAAAGATGTTCCACCAAAAGATTTTTTTGAATTGATAGAATTGTTTAAATCAAACACTTTTAAAACATCTTCGGTAAGTTGGGGCTCAATTTTTTTAAGTTGGTCTAAAGAAAGTTCGTTTAAATTTTTTTTTGTTTTTTCAGCTAAATTAACTATAGCGGAGGTTTTTTTATAAGCGTTTCTAAATGACATTGAATGATTTTTTACAAGATAGTCAGCTAAGTCAGTTGCAGTAATGTATCCTTTATTTGCAAGTTCAAGCATTTTTTTTTTATTAGGACTACAATTTTTTAATACCTCGTCAAAAATTTTTAGACAATTTACAAGCGTATCATTTGAATTAAAAACAATCTCTTTATCATCTTGAAGATCTTTAAAATAAGAAAGTGGTAAACCCTTTAAGATGGTAAGCATAGAAAATAGACTTCCATAGGTACTTCCAGATTTACCTCTTAAATATTCTAGAAGATCAGGATTTTTCTTTTGAGGCATTATCGAAGATCCAGTTACAACTTTATCAGACAAGTTAATTAAATTAAATCCATCTGAATTCCATATAATCAACTCTTCTGCTATTCTTGAGATATGCATAGAGCACACTGATACGCTATAAAGAAAATCAATTACAAAGTCTCTATCTGAAACCGTATCAATAGAATTGTTTGTAGGTTTTTTAAAACCAAGTTTTTTGGTTGTATAATTTCTGTCTATATTAAATGATGTTCCAGATAAAGCAGCAACACCAAGTGGATTTTCGTCTAAACTTTCTAGATTGTTAGAAAATCTCTTTTTATCTCGATTAAAAATTTCAACATAAGTCATTAGATAATGTGCGAAAGAAATTGCTTGAGCATTTTTTAGATGAGTAAAACCTGGCATGATAGTTTGAATATTTTTTTCAGCTAATTTTATCGAAGATTTAATGACTTTATCTAAATTATTATTTATTTCATTAGTTGCAGATTTTAACCACAATTTGAAATCAGTGATTACCTGGTCATTTCTTGATCTTGCTGTATGAACATACCCGGCCTCATCACCAATAATTTGAAAAAGTCTTTTTTCAATATTCATATGGATATCTTCGTATTTTTTATTAAACTCAAATTTTTTATTAGAAATTTCTCTTTCAATTTTATTCAGACCATAAATAATTTTATTTTTAATTTTAAACGAGATAATTTTTTGTTTAAAAAGCATTTCAACGTGGACAATTGATCCTTTGATATCTTCTTTGTAAAGTCTTTTATCAATATCTAAAGAATTACCGACTTTTTGAAATAAGCTTGATGAATTTTTTTTAATACGTGTGTTCCATATTGCCTGGTTGTTTTTATTTTTTGCCATGATATTTAATTATACCTATTTAATATGAGAATTTTAATATTATTTACCTTTTTAATCACAAATGCTCTTGGAAACGAATTACCAGATTTAAAAAATCTTGTAGTCCATAAAATCCCAAAAATATACGATAATGTTATTTTTTTAGATGATGCAAATGAAGAAATTAATATTCAAAATTTAGATAGTAAGCTGATAATATTAAATTTTTGGGCAACTTGGTGTGAACCATGTAAAGAGGAAATGCCTTCTTTAAACAGATTACAAGCAAATCAAAAGCTGAAGAACTTAAAAATATACCCAATTAATATTGGTAAAGAAAATCTAAAAAAAGTTAAAAGTTTTTTTACTGAATTAGATATAAATAATTTAGAGCCCTATTTTGATAATCCATCAACTCTAGCAAAAACTTTTTCTTTAAGAGGGCTTCCAACTACCATACTTTTAAATTCTAAAGGAGAAGAATTTGCTAGGATTATTGGTTCAATAAATTTTGATGATGAAAACTTTATCAATTGGCTAAAAAATTTAAGCTAATCTTTAAAAAAATAAGCAAAAGCGACCAAAGCAATTATAGCAATAAATTGCAAAATGACTCTCATTTGCATTAACTTATTTGAATATTTTTTGCTTGTCTCTCCACCCTTGAAAAGAGTTCCTATACCTAATATCAGGACGACACCCACTGCAATTAAAAGAGCAATAGATAGAACTTTAACTATAATTCCTGATAACATTTTTGTATTGTAGATTGTTTTTAAAAATAAAACACTTAATTAATTAACTATGACATTTTGCCTTAACGCTGTGATTATTAGACCTGAAAATGGAATTAAAATAAAAAAGGCAATTATTTTATTACATGGATATGGTGGTGATGGAAAGGATATTAGTATGCTCTCATTAAATTGGAAAAGACATATGCCAAATACAGTTTTTATATGTCCAAATGGACACGAGACATGTGCTATGAACCCTTCAGGATATCAATGGTTTGATCTTAGCAAAGAAGAACCATCTTATATATTGGAGCAATCAATTAAAGCTGAGAATATACTTAAAAAATTTATAGAGGAAGTTAAATTAGAATTTGATTTATCAAATAAAGACATATGTTTATCTGGTTTTAGCCAAGGCTGTATGATGTCTTTAAATGTTGGCTTAACATCAGATGAAAAATTTTCTTGTATCGTTGGTTTTTCTGGAAAAATTATTGATAAGGATAACTTAAAAAATAGAATCAAAAATAAAACTGAAACTTTACTTATTCATGGTGATACTGATCAAATTGTCCCATCAATCAACTTACTAGAAGCTAAAGACTTTTTAATAAGAAATAATGTCAAAGTTGATACACTTTTAATTAAAAATTGTGATCATCACATTCCTATACAAGCTTCTAGTACAGCATTGAATTATATATTAAAGAAACTTTAATATCTCTTAATATTGATTAAGTAGATCAACTAAGTTAAAATTAGTTTATGAATAACTTTATTGAACAAAACGTTTCATTAGAAAAATGTCCAGCATTAGTCTTAAATGCTGATTACAGACCGTTAAGTTATTATCCTTTATCATTATGGTCGTGGCAAGACACAGTAAAATCAGTTTTTTTAGATAGAGTGATCATAGTTAGCAATTATGATAGAATTATCCGAAGCCCTTCTTTTAATATGCAATTACCAAGCGTTATTGCACTCAAAGATTATATTGTTCCACAATCAAAGCCTAGCTTTACAAGATTTAATGTATTCTTAAGAGACAAATTTTGTTGTCAGTATTGTGGTAGCGATGAGGAACTTACTTTTGATCATTTACTTCCAAGATCAAAAGGTGGCGAGACTAACTGGGATAATGTTGTTACTGCGTGTTCTGCCTGTAATGTAAAAAAGGGTGGTAAATTATTAAAAAATTCAGGAATGAAATTACACCAGTATCCTTATAGACCTTCAACAGAAGATTTACACAAAAATGGAAAACATTTTCCGCCAAACTTTCTTCATAAAAGTTGGATGGACTATCTATATTGGGACGTAGAACTAGAAGCTTAAATTTTTTCTGATATATTTATAGCAATCTTAGATCCAGTTTTTATTAATTTATCTAAAATAAAGTAAGGTCCTTTTTTGGTAGCACCTTTTTCATAAGCTATATCTTTATGATTTAGCTCATCTTCTCTGAATTTGATAATTTTTTTTTTTAACGTTTTTTCACTATTATCAAGTTGATTAATCTGATTTAAATAATGTTCATCAATAACTTCTTCAACAGAAGCAGTACAAAGCATTGCAGCTTTTTTACCCAATAAAGTAGATCCAAAACCTAAACCTACACCTAACAAATCCCAAAGAGGTAAAAATTTCGTAGGAGCTATATTTCTCTTTTTTATTTCCTTTTCAAAAAAATCACGATGTTCTTTTTCATGAATTTTCATTTCTTCAATAGTTTCTTTTAATTTATCATTTTTTACAAATGTATTTAAAGCAAGTAATTGACCTTCATAAATTTTTACAGCACCTCTTTCACCAGCGTGATCCACTCTTATAAATTCCTCAATTTTTTTTTTATCTGTTCTTTTCATATCCAAAGTAAATTTTTGTTAAACCAATAGTTAGTAATAAAGATATTATAATATTGTAGTTTGTAAGTGATAATCCAAAAATTTTGAATGTTACATCTTTGCAACTTATACTTTTTTGTTGTAATTGCTTTAATATTTCATCTTTATCAAGAATATTTGCTCCCTTTTCAAGATCGCAAAGTAAAGACTCTTGTATAAAACCTTGTTCAATTCCTAAGTGATATAAAGACAATATTGTTGCTATTGAAAAAATTAAAGCCAATGATAGAATTAGATACTTTTCTAGTTTATTGTATTTATAATTTATTAATACAATTAAGATTGCTAAAAAATATGGGATCCTTTCATATACACAAAGATTACAAGGTTGGTGACCAAGAACGTATTCTATGAAATGTGCAGATATTAATGCAATAAAGCTTATTAAAAATATACCTGTAAATAAATTTTTTTTGCTTAGGTTAAACATTAAATTTATAAAATAAAAATATTATCAAAAATATAATAACAAGTAATATCCCCAAAATGGTAAACCATTTTGATCCATGTCTGTTCATAAAATCAGTAAATAAATGTCCAAATTTATACGACAAGTAAGAAATAATAAAAAACCTAAGACTTCTAGAGATAACACTTACAAGAATAAATATGAACAGATTAAAACCAATTAATCCACTAGCAATTGTGAAAGCTTTATAAGGCAAAGGAGTAAAACCTGCTAAAAAAAGTATACTTAGCCATGCTAGAAACCCCTCTCCAATTGAGAGATTATATTTTAATTTTTCAACTTTATTTTCATATCCATAAAATTCGATCACACTGAAAGATAGATCATAAAAAAATGATCCCAGGAAGTATCCAAAAACACCTCCCAAAACTGAAAAAATAGATGCTATCAAAAATATTTTTATGTAATTTTTTTTCTTTGCAATGACCATAGGCACAATCATTACATCTGGTGGTATAGGAAAAAAAGAACTTTCAATAAACGAAACTAAACCCAAATAAAAGTTCGAGCTCTTATGTGATGCTAAATCTAAACATTTCCTGTAAAGAGTTTGAAACATTTTTTGGTTTTAATATAATTTTAGTTCTTATACTATTTAAATATAATTTAATTCAAATTAGTGGGCGAATGGCGGAACTGGTAGACGCGCACGACTCAAAATCGTGTTTCGCAAGAAGTGAGAGTTCGATTCTCTCTTCGCCCACCAAAAGATATGGAAATAAACAAACAAAATAATCTTTTAGAACTTTTTTATCAACAGTACTTAAAAGTAAAGCCTGATCAAATTTTTTTGAAATCATTAAAAAATTTAGAAAATAAATTTACATGGAAAGAAACCTATTTAAATATTTTAAAACTATCTGAAGAGTTAAGTTCATTTATAGAGAATAAAGATCGTTGTTTGTTAATTTCAGAAAATAGACCTGAATGGATGATTTCTGATTTAGCAATAATGTTATCAAAAGGTATTACTGTTCCGGCTTATACGACCTATGTAGAAAGAGATTACGAATATTTAATTAATGATTGTACTCCATCAGTTGTAATTGTTTCAGACTTTTTACAATATAATAAAATTAAAAATATAGTTAAATCCAAACCTTCCATAAAAAAAATATTATCTTTTGAAGAGATTAAAGATGCAAATGAAGTTATTTATATCAAAAATATTTTTGAGAAAAAAAAATATCAGGAAAAAAATTTCCTAAATTTAGATATTTCTAGAAAAGATCTTGCCTGTATAATTTATACCTCAGGCACACAAGGAAACCCCAAAGGTGTCATGTTAAGTCATGGAGGAATATTGAGTAATTGTGAAGGAGCTTTATTTTTACTAAAAGAGTTTATTTCAAAAAAAGCTAGATTTTTAACTTGGTTACCATTGTCACACTCGTATGAGCATACTGTTCAATTTGTTCAAATAGCATTAGGCGCCAGAGTGTTTTATGCTGAAAGTATTGACAAGCTAATAAAAAATATGGGTGAATGTAATCCTGATATAATGACTGCTGTCCCAAGATTTTATCAAAATTTATATCAAAAAATAAATGCATCTTTTAACAAAACAAAAGGCCTTAAAAAATATCTTATCAACAAAATGCTTTCTCTTGGGGAAAAGGTTTTATTTAAAAATAAATTATCTAAATTAGAAAAAGTACAAAACATTATTTGTGAAAAATTAGTTAGAAAAAAAATAAAAGCACAATTTGGTGGTTCCCTAAAGTTATTTATTTCTGGAGGTGGTGCTTTAGATAAAGATGTAGGGGTATTTTTAAATGCAATAGGATTACCGACATTACAGGGATACGGTTTAACAGAAACCTCTCCAGTGGTTAGTTGTAATCCAAAAGATGATATAAGGATAGATACTGTTGGACCTGCTTTTATTGCAAATGAGGTTAAAATAGCAGATGATGGCGAGATCTTGGTCAAGGGTGAAAACGTAATGTTAGGCTATTGGAATAATGAGGAAGAAACCAATAAAGTTTTAAATGATGGATGGTTATCTACTGGCGATATTGGTCATTTTGAAAATAATTACTTAAAAATTACAGATAGAAAAAAAGATATCCTAATTACTCCTGGAGGAGACAATATTTCACCAATAAAAATTGAAAATGATTTATTAAAAATTGACTTTGTTGAGCAAACTTTAGTGTATGGAGATAATAAACCTTATTTGGTTGCGTTATTAGTTTTAAATAAAGAAAAGTCGAACATACTTGACGAGATAATTTTAAAAAAACTAGAAATAGTGAATAAAAACTTATCAAAAATAGAAAAGATAAAAAAATTTATTGTTATTAAAGATCAATTTACAATTGAAAATGGACTGTTAACACCGACATTAAAATTAAAAAGATATAAAATTATACAGAAATATAAAAATGAATTAGAAAATCTTTATTAATTTATTTTTATAAGATGGTTTATTAACCGCATAAACATTAACTTAATTAATAGATTAAAATTTAAAAAAAAATAAAAAATAAAAAATAATTTTTCAAATTTTAAGTTTCAATTAAAGGTTTGACATAACTTATAGAAAAAAATAAAAATATATTAACAGCGAATCATTTTGATTCGTTTAACTAAAAAAGGGAGCTAAAGATGCCTAAGAAAAGAAAAAAAGCGGCAAAGAAAACTAAGAAAAAAGCTAAGAAAAAAGCTAAGAAAAAAGCAAAAAAAAGAAGAAGAAAATAGTAACTTAGTATTCTTTACAAAAAACGCTTCTCATTACAGTTCGTGTGTGAGAGGCGTTTTTTTTTATTCCTCAATAGGTTCGTCTGTATCAGAGATTGGTTCATCTACTGGAAGCTCAGTAGCAGCTGCTTTAGCAGTTGGCGCAGCTTGTACTTGGGTACCCATGTTTCTCTTTAACGCTTTATCTAACTTTTTTTGAGTATCTTCTAATGATAAATTCAAAATAATCTGAAATTCAGATAAAATCCTCTCATAAGCTTTTTCAAAGAGCTGTCTTTCACTATAAGATTGATCTACCATTAGATCATCACCTTTGTTCAAATCTCTAACTACTTCTGCTAATTCATAAATTTTTCCAGATGAAATTTTTGCTTCATATTCTTGTGCACGTCTACTCCACATTGATCTTTTTATTTTTGGTTTGCTTTTAAGAATCGAAATACACTTATTAACTTGATTAATAGTTGCCAAGGGTCTCAAATTAGACTGCTTATTGACTGGCACCATTCCATTTGCTTTATCTTTCTCAAATTTTATGACGTAAGTTTCAACGTCAATTCCACCTATATTTATTTTTTTAAATTCTGTAATTTGTCCAACACCATGTTTGGGATAAACAACATAATCTTTAATTTTATATTCTCTTTTTTCAGTTTCTTGTTTCTTAACTTTCTTTATCTCTGGTTTTACCTCGTTAGTTTTAGAGATTCTTAGATTGTCAACCTTTGGCTCTGTTGGAGTTGAAGCTGTTTTTTTTATTGATTTTTTTTTTATAGATTTTGTGGAAACTTTTTTTTTAACTTTTTTTATTTTTTTTGTGACTTTTTTTATTTTTTTTGTTTTTTTAACTTTAACTTTAGCAACTTTTTTTTTAGTAACTTTTTTTTTCACTTTTTTTTCGACTTTTCTGTTAAAGATTTTCTTTAAAATATTTTTCGTACTTATTTTGCTCATCCTTAAATTTTTCATGATCCGCTGGAGGATCTTTTTTTTCACTTATGTTAGGCCAGATCTCAGAATATTTCGTATTAATCTCTAACCATTTTTCACTTCCAGGTTCAGTGTCAGCTTTAATGGCATCAACCGGGCATTCTGGCTCGCAAACGCCACAATCTATACACTCATCAGGTTTAATTACAAGCATATTTTTTCCTTCATAAAAGCAATCAACTGGACACACATCTACGCAATCAGTTAATTTACATTTGATACATTTATCGTTGACTAGATAGGTCATTTCAAATTTTCATTTTTAATTTTGTTTTTAATATCTCCCATTATTTTGCTATCTATATAAAGAAGTCCAGCAAGTCTTCTCATTAAATTAGTCTCGTATAAATCAGCATCTTTATTCGAGTATATTATAGTCCAAAGTGCTTCTATTATTTTAATTTTTTCACTTTCAGATAAATTTTTTACTTCTCTTGTAAATTCAAGAATTTGATTTGAATTTTCTTCAACAATTTTTGCTTCCTTAATTGTGGAAGAAAGATTTTCTTTTTTAACTCCCAATTCTAAAAGTGTTTGTTTAATTATTTCTTCTTCATTTTCGGTATAATTTTCGTCAATTTTTGCTGTATGGATTAACAAAGCGCCAACTTTAATTAAAAAGGTATTTTCAATTTTTTTATCATTTTTTTTAAAAAACATAATGATTATCTTAAGTTTAAATTTTTTAAAATTTTAAAGGGATTTTCTTTTGAAACTTTTTTAATAGGAGCTTTTTTGAACTTTTTAGTTGGATTATATTTAAAATATGTTTCTTTTTCTTTTTCAAATACTTTATAGTTCATCTTTGTTAAGAGTTTCTTAAAGTTTTCTTTGCTGCATCCTAATAAATTTAACATCTCAGGAACTACCTTAATGTCACTTTTTTCTTTGGGATTTGAATTAATTATTAACATGAATAGTCTTTCTAGAATATCTATCCTAACAAAGAATGCGTCAAATTTTTCAAAGCCACACAAAAGCATGAAGTTTTGATTTTTTAAGTCTTTATTGTCTACAAAATTTAGACCAAATGTGGGAGGTTTTAAATTATAAAATTTTTCGTGAAAATTTTTCCACAATAGAGTTCTCAAAGAAACAGCTTCAGGCTTAATCAATTGATGCAGAAATACATGATACCGTCCAAATTTTACACCTAATTCCCTAAGAATTTTTCTTTCATTTTGACCTAAATTTTTTAAATATTCAGATACCTGATCTCTCTTTAAGACACCATTTTTTTCATAAAGCTGATAGGCCAAAGCTTTTATCGATGGGTTATTTTCTTTAATATTTTTTAGATCAATAAGACTTTTTAATACCTCATTAATTTTTGTTTGAATCCACCTGTAAATATATTCATTTAATTTTTGTTTAGGACCTTGATCAATTATGTCATCTATTAATAAATTAAAATTAGGATTTAGATAATCTGCACCTGTAGAAAGTTTTGCAATGGGAAAATCGTTCCAATAAATTTTGAAATCTTCATGGAGCTGAATTAAACCTGTATCAATAATTGTCTGAATTCTTCTTTCAAGTTCTGGACCAATAGTCTGTCTCGCTGCTTTTTTTAAGGATTTAATATCTGTCTCTAAAGCACCTTTTTTTAAATCTAACTCTAATTTTAAGCCATTTATTCTTCCAATAAATTGTTCATCTATCATAACATCGTTATTTTCTAAGATTTCGGTTTTAAATTCCATGTCTTGTTTTAATCCTCTTGCAAGTACACTTGCTCTTTTATCAATAAAAGTTTTAGTAAGTTCTTCATGAAGTCTATCTGAAAGTCTATCTTCTAAGTGTTTAGTTTTCTCAATCCAATAATCTTGATTTTCTACCCAATTATTTTTATTTGAAACATATGACCAAGTTCTAACATTTGCAATTCTATTTGATAAAGAGTCAACATTTCCGTCTAATTTGTCAAGTTTCATAAGCTGTAATCTCATATAATCGCTTGAAATCGCTCTTTTATCACTACTTAAAAACTTAAATACACTACTAATAACTTCATAATGGTTACCATAAGTTTTTTTTACAAAATCAGGAATTTGACAGCACTCCCATAGTAGACTTAGAGCTTTCTCATCAAATTTTAAATTATTAAAATTAGAATCTTTTAAAAAATATTTAAGAGCTTTTTCATCTTCACATTCATGTATTTTTCTCAACCATTCCATGTGAGGTTTTTCATCTAAACTTTTAATTAAACTAGAAGAGTTATTAAAATTTAAATTTGAATTTCTCCAAAATAATGTTCTTATTTCCTCAAATTTGTGATTCTCTAGAAGATCTACATCTTCTGCCGTTATTTCTTTACATTCTCCAGTTATACCAAAACTGCCATCATTTAAATATCTCCCAGCCCTTCCAGCTATTTGACCTATCTCGGAAAGATTAAGTCTCCTTAATTTTTTTCCATCAAATTTTTTAAGATTAGAAAAATAAACATGTTCTAAATCCATATTAATACCCATTCCAATAGCATCAGTTGCAACTAAAAAATCTACATCTCCCGACTGATATAATTCTACCTGAGCATTTCTTGTTTTAGGACTAAGTGAACCCATTACTATAGCTGCCCCACCCTTTTGTCTTCTTATAAGCTCAGCTATTGCATAAACTTCTTCCGCAGAGAATGCTATAATTGCTGTTTTTCTATTTATTCTAGAAATTTTTTTATGACCTGAATAGGTAAGTTTTGACAGTCTATCTCTATTTATAAACTCTATATCACCATCTAACTTAGTAATAATATTTTTTATAGTATTAGATCCCATTAACATTGTAAGTTTTTTACCTCTCATATTTAAAAGTCTATCAGTAAAAATATGACCTCTTTCATGATCTGCACACATTTGTATTTCATCTACTGCAACAAATTCTAAATATTTGTCGATTGGCATAGACTCAACTGTACACAAGAAATATTTTGCATCTGATGGAATAATTTTTTCTTCACCGGTGATTAAAGCAACTTTGTCAGTGCTAATCTTTTTTATTACTTTGTCATATACTTCTCTTGCCAACAATCTAAGAGGAAAACCAATCATTCCAGTTTCAAACGAGAGCATAGTCTCTATTGCAAGATGGGTTTTTCCTGTATTTGTAGGGCCCAGAACAGCAGTAATTTTATTTTTTTTCATTTCTATGTTTGGTATTATTTTTTTTTTACCTACCAGATATTGTTGCAGCTATAGAACAAAAATAGACTAAAACATGACCGAATCGGAGTGCAAAAAGTTCTCATTTTATTTTTTTAAAATTTTCCAAATACCTGAAGCGGAGGTAATAATTTTTTTATCACAGCTGAGTTCACAAAAAAGAAAAATAAGTGTTTTAGTTCTTTTTAAAATTCTAGTGTGACCAACTATTTCGTCTCCTTCTTTTGAGGACCCAATAAATTTTATGTCTAGAGAAATTGTTACACAGGGAACATTACCAGCGGCTCGATGAGCAGCAGTTCCAGCTCCAGAATCAATCAAAGCCGATAAATATCCACCGTGAGTTATGCTTATAGCATTTAAGTGATTTTTATTTATTACAGATTTAAATTCATATTCTGTTTCAGATATTGTTCTAAACAAAACACCACCGTTATGTTTCATAAACCCAGGTTTGATACTTATTTGTTCAAATTCTTTAGTCATTTTTATAAAATGTAAGTTAAAATTAATAAAATTATCACAATAATAATAAAAAAATATACAACTGATTTTTGTAAAGAAGCTTTTATAAGCCAATCAAACATTTTAATTCCTTTTGGTGGACCGCCCAGAACTCGAATCTGGAATCTCCCGGTTCGTAGCCGAGCGCCTTATCCAATTTGGCCAGCGGTCCTTATTAGTTATATATTTTATATATCAAAGTTTTTGATGTAATTTAACTTATAAAATAATATGTTGACAATTTAATGAGTAAAATTCCTAAAGACGTAGTTATTACCTCTGCATTAAGAACACCAATAGGTAAATACAAAGGATCTCTCAAAAACATCAGTGCAGATAAGCTTGGTGCATTGGTTATTAAAGAGGCAATTTTCAAATCAAGCCTTAAAGGAGAAGATGTAGATGAGGTTATTATGGGACATGTTCTCACAGCAGGTCTTGGTCAAAATCCAGCAAGACAGGCTTCAATTCATGCAGGCGTTCCTGTTTCAAAACCAGCACATATTGTAAATCAAGTATGTGGTTCTGGTTTAAGATCCATCGTATCTGCCTATCAATCAATAAAGTTAGAGCAAAATGAGATTGTTGTTGCAGGTGGTCAAGAGAGCATGTCTAGAGCAACACATGCGATATTCTTAAAAGATGATAAAAAATTTATTGAGGACAATTTGATAGATACCATGATTAAGGACGGACTTACAGACTCTTTTAACGATTATCATATGGGTATTACAGCGGAAAATATTGCAGAAAAATATAATATTTCGCGACAAGAGCAGGATATTTTTTCAATAAGTTCCCAAAAAAAAGCAAAAAAAGCTTATGAAGAAAAAAAGTTTAAGGATGAATTAATAAAGTTACAAATCCAAACTAACAATGAAAAATTTATTTTTGAACATGATGAATATTTGAGAAATAACATAAATCTGGATGACTTAGAAAAACTTAAAACAGTATTTAAAGAAAATGGAACTGTTACACCTGGAAATTCATCTGGATTAAACGATGGTGCTGCTGCTACAGTTTTGATGACTAGAGAAAGAGCCGAGTTAAAATCCTTAGAAATACTTGCAAACATTGTGTCTTGGGCATCATCAGGAGTCGAGCCTTCTCTTATGGGACTTGGACCGATACCTTCAATTAAAGACGCTCTTCTTAGAGCTCAGTGGAAAATAGAGGACGTAGATTTATTTGAAATCAATGAAGCTTTCGCAGCACAATCTATTGCAGTTATAAGAGAACTTAAAATTCCAGAAGAAAAGGTTAACGTAAATGGTGGAGCAATAGCTTTAGGTCATCCTATAGGTGCCTCAGGAACAAGAATACTTGTCACATTAATTCATGAACTTAAAAGACAAGGAAAAAGGAGAGGATGTGCGGCACTCTGCATTGGTGGAGGTATGGGTATAGCCATGTGTGTTGAGAGAAATTAACACAGTACATTATGTTTTTTGCGAATTTTTTTGCACAATATCTTAACAACATTAACAAAAAACATATTAATGTGATAAAAATAGAATTTAATAAAGTTTTTTTGAGTATATAAAACAAATAAAAATAATGAGCGAAAAAGTACTTGTCCCTGATATTGGTGAATTTGAAAATGTTGAAGTAATTGAAATACTAGTAAAATCAGGTGATCAAATAAAAAAAAATGATCCTTTAATAACTATTGAAAGTGATAAATCTAGCGTTGAAATTCCTTCAACAGTGGATGGAAAAGTTGAAAGCATTGGGCTTAAAGTTGGTGATAAAGTCTCAAAAGGGGATTTAATTTTAAATTATTTATCTTCAACGATAACTACAAATACCGATACAATTCCAAAGGATACAGAAAATATAATTAAACAAGCAGAAGAAGTTATTGCTGTCCAGAAAGATAAAGAGAATGAAGAAGAAATAAAAAATATTATTTCCGAAAAAAAACAATCAATTATTCAAGTCAGCAATGGTGCAGATATAGATCCTCTGGAAACAAAAGATTGGTTAGAATCTTTATCAGCTGTAATTTCCAAAGATGGAAATCATAGAGCTCATTTTTTAATTAAAGAATTAATAAATAAAGCTTACCGTGAAGGCGCAAATATTCCTTATACTCAAAATACACCATACATTAATACAATACCTCCTGAAGCTGAGGTAAAATCCAATGGAGATCAAAATATTGAGAGAAGAATAAGATCATTAATTAGATGGAATTCAGCTGCTATGGTAGTTAGGGCTAATAAAAAATTTCCTGAATTAGGTGGACATATAGGTACATTTGCGTCAGCAGCAACTCTTTATGATGTAGGTATGAACCATTTTTGGAGAGCAAAAAATAATAAATTTGGCGGAGATTTAATTTACTTTCAAGGTCATAGCGCTCCAGGAATGTATGCAAGAGCATATTTAGAGGGAAGATTAAATGAAAAACAATTAGATAGTTTTAGACAAGAGGTTAAACCTGGAGGATTATCCTCTTATCCGCACCCATGGTTAATGCCAAAGTTTTGGCAATTTCCAACAGTCTCTATGGGTCTTGGTCCTATGCTTGCAATTTATCAAGCTAGATACATGAAATATTTAATTAATAGAGGATTAATTAAAGATGAAGGAAGAAAAGTATGGGCTTTCTTAGGTGATGGAGAGATGGATGAACCAGAGTCTATGGGAGCAATTGGTTTAGCTGCTAGAGAGAATTTAGATAATTTAATTTTTGTTATTAACTGTAATCTTCAAAGACTGGATGGGCCTGTTAGAGGTAATGGAAAAATAATTCAAGAACTTGAGGGGAGTTTTAGAGGGTCTGGTTGGAACGTAATTAAAGTAATTTGGGGTTCTTATTGGGACTCTTTACTGGCTAACGATAAAGAAGGTCATTTAGTAAAACTTATGAATGAGACAGTTGACGGAGAATACCAAGCAGCTAAAGCAAGGGATGGTGCTTATGTAAGAGAAAAATTCTTTGGAAAATATCCTCAAACTTTAGAAATGGTTTCAAGTTTATCAGATAAAGATATCTGGAGATTAAACAGAGGCGGCCATGATCCACATAAAGTTTATGCAGCATATGATAAAGCAACCAAACATCAAGGAAGCCCGACTGTTATTATTGCTAAAACTATTAAAGGATATGGTATGGGAAAATCTGGAGAAAGTGTGAACACAACCCATCAAACAAAAAAATTAGATGTGGATGATCTAATGTATTACAGAGATCGCTTTGATGTACCTTTGACAGATGAACAAGTTAGAAATATTGAATATTTTAGACCTGATGAAAAATCTCAAGAAATTAAATATTTAAAAGATAGAAGAATTAAACTAGGTGGATTTTTACCAGAGAGGTCGACTTTTGCAAAACCTATTAAAGCACCTTCAAAAGATATTTTTGATTTTATGAAAGTATCAACTGGTGAAAAAGAAATGTCTACTACAATGGCTCTTGTTAGAATGTTAACCAATTTAATGAGAGATAAAAATATTTCTCCGAGATTAGTTCCTATAATTCCAGATGAAGCAAGAACATTTGGTATGGAAGGATTTTTTCAAAAAATTGGAATTTATGCTCATGAAGGTCAAAAATATGAACCAGAAGACTCTGCACAATTAAGCTCATATAGAGAAGAAAAAAGTGGACAAGTTCTAGAGGAAGGAATTAATGAGGCAGGTGCTATGTCTTCATGGATAGCTGCAGCAACAGCTTACACAAATCATGATATTGAAATGATTCCAATCTACACTTTTTATTCTATGTTTGGTTTTCAAAGAATTGGAGATCTTGCTTGGGCAGCTGGAGATAGTCAAGCCAGAGGTTTTTTGATTGGTGCTACTGCAGGAAGGACGACATTGGCTGGGGAAGGTCTACAACACCAGGATGGTCATAGTCATTTAATTGCTTCTACCATTCCAAATTGTGTAACTTATGATCCAACATTTCATTATGAACTAGCAGTAATTTTTAGAGAAGGTTTGAGAAGAATGCATGAGAAAAAAGAAAATGTCTTTTATTATATTACGACAATGAATGAAAATTACTCTCATCCAGAGATGCCAAAAGATAAAAATACAGAAGAGGGAATATTAAAAGGGATGTACAAAATAAAAGATTTTGACAAACATAAAAAAACTAAAATTCAACTTCTTGGATCAGGTACAATACTTAGAGAAATGATTTCTGCAGCTGAAATTTTGCAAAAAGATTATCAAATTGATAGTGAAATCTGGAGTGTTACTAGTTTTAATGAACTTAGAAAAGATGGAATGGAGGTTGAGAGATATAATTTGTTAAATCCAGATAAAGAAGCAAAAATATCTTTTGTTGAGGAATGTTTAGGTAAAACAGAGGGTCCGATTATGGCTGCTTCAGATTATATGAGAATGAATTCAGATCAAATTAGACCTTATACTAATAAAAGTTTCTACTCTCTGGGCGCTGATGGTTTTGGTAGGAGTGATACAAGAAAAAATTTAAGAAAATTCTTTGAAGTGGATAAAGAGCACATAGTTGCATATGGATTAAGTATTTTAGCGAAAGAGCAACTTATAGCCTCAAAACATGCAAAAGAAGCAATGAAAAAATATAACATTGATGGCAACAAGCCAATGCCCACTAAATTATAAAATGAAAGAGATTAATATTAAGGTTCCAAATATTGGTGACTTCACAGACGTTGAAGTAATAGAGGTTTTGGTAAATGAAGGCCAAGATATTTTAAAAAATGATCCATTAATAACAATTGAGAGTGATAAATCCAGCGTTGAAATTCCATCAAACTTTGAAGGAAAAGTTAAATCTCTTAAATTAAAAGTTGGCGATAAAGTTTCAGAGGGTGATTTAATTTTAATATTAGAAAGTTTGTCAAGTAATGGTAAAATTAAAGAAGAAACAAAAATTGAAAAACAATCTGAACCGATTGTAGAATTAAAACAAGCAACAGAACAAATTTCTATATCCGAAAAAAAAATTAAAAATATTTCCTCAGCAAGTCCAAAAGCTAGAAAATTTGCAAGGGAGCTAGGTGTTAACATCAACCAAGTCGTAGGTAGTGAAAAAGATGGAAGAGTAATAGAGGATGATATTAAAAAATTTGTTTCATCAAAAAAAGGAAATAATTATCAAGCAAAGGAAATTAAACCAATTAAAATTAAGAATGAGTATGAACATGCAGATTTTGGAAAAGTTGAGATTAAAGATATACCAAGAGTAAAGAAATTAGCTTCAACTTATCTTACAAATTCTTGGACAACCATTCCTCATGTAACTAATCATGATGAAGTAGATATAACCGAAATGGAAAGTTTTAGAACTTCTTTGAAAGATGTTTATACTGGAAAAAAAATAAAAATTACTCCTTTGGCATTTATTATTAAAGCATTAGTTGCTTCTTTAAAAAAGTTTCCAAGTTTTAATTCTTCAATAGATGAGATTGAAAGCGGAAAAATGACTTTAAAAAAATACTATCATATTGGAATTGCAGTTGATACTCCAAATGGATTGATGGTTCCAAAAATCAGAGACGCAAATAATAAAAAAATTTCATTGATCGGTAAAGAATTAAAACAAGTCAGTGAACTTTGTAGAAATCTAAAAATAGATAAGAAGGAATTATTTGGGGGATCAATGACGATTACAAGTCTAGGAGGAATTGGCGGATCTTTCTTTACACCAATTATAAATTATCCTGAAGTAGCTATTTTGGGTGTTGGAAGGTCAGAAAAAAAACAAGTTTTTTTAAATGGAAAGTTTCAAATAAGAACGATGTTACCAATTTCTCTATCTTATGATCACAGAATTATTGACGGAGCAGAAGCTGCTCGGTTTAATAACGATTTAAAAGAAAATTTAGGAAATAATTTCGCTTATAAGTTAGCCGTATAATTATTTATGACAAAATCTATATCTTTACTCAGTGCTTTACTGTGCACTTTTATTTGGGGAACAACATTTGTAGCTCAAGATACTGGAATGGATAATATAGGACCCTTTACATTTAATGCGGCCCGATTTTTTATAGGTTTTTTAGCTATTATACCATTGGTACTCCTATTTGAGGTAAAAAAAATGAAATCCGAGTTCAAGGTTGATTTTAAAACATTTGCAATTTTCTCTTTTTTGATTGGCTCTTCTCTTTTTTTAGGTTCTGGTTTGCAACAGGTTGCTTTACTTTATACCGATGTAGCTAATGCAGCTTTTTTTACAATTTTTTATGTGCCAATGGTGCCGATTATAATTTTTTTGTTTGGAAAAATTTCTATACATTGGAGTATATGGCCATCTGTAATTTTATGTTTAATAGGAGGGTATTTACTAACAAATTTTTATGATGCTACAATTAGGCTTGGAGACGGTTTAGTTATTTTAGGGGCACTTTTTTGGAGTACCCATATTATTTTTGTCGGAATTATAGTAAAAAAATACAATCTACCACTTACTATAGGTGCTGTACAAACATTAATAGTCTCAATATTTTCATTTGCTATTGGTTTAGTGTATGAGGAATTTATTTTAGGAAATATATTAAAAGAATTAGACTCAATACTATATGCTGGAATTTTATCTGGAGGATTAGCATTTGTATTACAGATTTATGCGCAAAAAAATATTTCACCTGCGCCAGCAGCAATTATTTTTTCACTTGAGGGAGTGTTTGCTACAATAGCTGCTTGGTTTCTATTGAGCCAGATTTTAGATATTAATAACTTACTTGGCTGTTTTTTTATTTTGTGTGGAGTACTATTATCTCAGTTACTTCCTTTAATGAAAAAAGGGTATGCTTAATAAATTAAGCTAAATAAAATTAAAGCTATTATTATTCTATAAATTACAAAAGCATTCATAGAAAATTTATTTATATAAATTAAAAAAAATTTGACTGTCATAAAAGACAATATAAAAGATGATATTATTGCGACAAACACCAAATAATTTAATTCAATAGGTTGATTTACAATATCCTTTAATCCCAAAAAGCTTGCTCCACCAAGTGCGGGTATAGAAAGTAAAAAAGATATTTTACTAGAGTCAACTCTATTAAATTTTAAAATTCTAGCAGCTGTTATGGTAATACCTGCTCTACTTACACCTGGCACAAGCGATAAAACTTGAAAAAGACCAATGAAAAATATTGTTTGAATATTTAAATTAGTTGAAATTTTTTTATCAAATCTATTTTTATCTGCGATGTATAAAACTATTGCAAATACAAGGGTGGTCCATGCAATTAATTTTATATCTCTTAGAGCATAAATAAAATTTGTAGAGTATAAAATATATCCAACAACTATTAATGGAATAGAACCAAGAACAATTAAACTTAATAATCTTTTGTTATTTTTAACGTCTAATAATTCTTCTCTAAAAAAATAAATTATTGCTAACAAAGATCCTAAATGAAGACTAATATCTATTAACAACGAATTAGACTTAAACTCATATAAGCTTGAAACCAGAATTAAGTGTGCTGACGAACTTACAGGCAAGAACTCTGACACACCTTGTATTACTGAAAGGATTAATACTTCTATTATATTTTGAAACATCGCTTCTTCGTAGCTTATAAAATATGGATTTAAAACAATTCGATTTGATCATATTAGGTATGCATTTATTAGAAAGTTGTTTAAATTCGGGTAGAGTCATCAAATTAAGGTCATAATTTATGACCTATTTTATACTTTATTAAATAAAATCAAGCTATAATTTGCCAAAAATTAAGAAATTATTATGTCTGATAAAATGTTAAAATTTGTTAAAATAGGTCAACAAACACCACCTAAAAGGCAAGTTGGGTCTAGGAAACAGGATTTTAACGAGATTTACGACGAATATATAAATGAAAAAGCTAAAGAGCAGTCTAGTAGATGCTCACAATGTGGAGTTCCTTTTTGTCAAGTCCATTGCCCTTTAAGCAACAATATACCGGATTGGCTAAAGCTTACTGCTGAAGGGAGACTTAAAGAAGCCTATGAATTATCACAAAGCACAAATAATATGCCCGAAGTTTGTGGGAGAATATGTCCTCAAGACAGATTGTGTGAAGGAAATTGTGTAATTGAACAATCTGGTCATGGAACTGTAACGATTGGTTCAGTAGAAAAATATATTACTGATAATGCTTGGGAACAAGGCTGGGTAAAACCAATTCAAGTTAAACAAGAAAAAAATCAAAGTGTAGGCATTATTGGAGCAGGTCCAGCAGGATTAGCAGCTGCAGAGCAATTAAGAAAAATTGGATATAAAATTAGTGTTTATGATCGATACGATCGAGCAGGTGGCTTGTTAATATATGGAATTCCAAATTTTAAATTAGAAAAAGAAATTGTTGAAAGAAGAACGAAACTTCTAAAAGATGGAGGAATAGAGTTTGTTCAAAATTTTGAGGTTGGTAAAGATGCAACTTTAGATCAATTACGTAAAAAGCATGATGCAATTTTGATCGCAACTGGAGTTTATAAAGCAAGAGAAGTTGAGTTAAAGGGAAATGATTTGGATAATATTTTCCCAGCCATGGATTTTTTAACTGCTTCAAATAAAAAAGGTTTAGGAGATAAAGTTGAATTATTTGACAAAGGAATTTTAAACGCCGAAGGTAAAGACGTTGTTGTAATTGGAGGCGGTGATACTGCTATGGATTGTGTAAGGACATCTATTAGACAAAAAGCAAAATCTGTAAAATGTTTATATAGAAGAGATAAAGAAAATATGCCTGGTTCAGCTAGAGAGGTTGCTAATGCTGAGGAGGAAGGAGTGCAATTTGTTTGGCTATCAAGCCCAAAAGAATTTAAAGGTACAAATAAAATTGAAAAATTAGTTGTAGATCAAATCAAACTTGGTGATCCTGACGAAAGTGGAAGAAGGAAACCACAAGTTCAGGAGGGTTCAAGTTATGAAATAAATGCTGATATGGTTATAAAGGCTTTGGGTTTTGACCCTGAAGATTTACCAAAAATGTTTGAAGCAAATGAGTTACAAGTGACAAAATGGGGAACAATTAAAGCTGATTTTGATACTATGGAGACCAATATTAAAGGTGTATTTGCTGCTGGTGATATAATTAGAGGTGCTTCTTTAGTGGTTTGGGCAATTAAAGATGGAAGAGATGCAGCAACTTCAATTAAAAATTATTTAGAAAATAAGTCTTTAAAAGAGAGAAGAGTAGCTTAGTGAAAAAATACATTAAGAATAAAGAATTATTAAAACAAAATCATGTTTACTCTGACGATATGGAGCATGATGCGTGTGGAGTTGGAATTATTGCATCCACTGAAGGTAAAAAATCTCGTAAAGTTGTTGAGTATGGTATTGAAGCTTTAAAAGCTGTTTGGCACAGAGGCGCAGTAGATGCAGATGGAAAAACAGGAGATGGTGCAGGTATTCATGTTGAAATTCCAAAAGGTTTTTTTGTCGAAAAAATAGAGGTGACTGGTCATACCCATGATAACTCTGAAATAGGCGTTGGTATGATTTTTTTACCTAGAAATGATTATGAAGCTCAAGAAAGCTGCAAAACAATAGTGGAGAGTGAATTAACAAAAAATGGTTTTAGTATTTATGGTTGGAGACAAGTTCCAATTAATCCAAACGTATTAGGCGAAAAGGCACTACAGACTATGCCTGAAATCATTCAGGTTTTGTTTAAATCGTATGATCCAGAACTTACAAATAAAGATCTAGAAAGAAAAATATATGAAACTAGAAGAAAAATAGAAAATGAGGCATTTAAAAAATCTTTAAATCATTTTTACATTTGTTCATTAAGCTCTAAGTCAATTATTTACAAAGGTATGTTTTTAGCTGAGGCAATTTCAGATTTTTATTTAGATTTAAAAGATGAAAGATTTATTTCAAGATTTGCAATTTTTCATCAAAGATTTTCGACGAACACGGCTCCAAGTTGGAATTTAGCCCAACCATTTAGAGCAATCGCTCATAATGGTGAAATAAATACATTCAGAGGAAATAAAAATTGGATGAAAGTTCATGAACAAGAAATGAATAGTAATCTTTTTGAAAATATAGAAAATTTAAAACCAGTAATTCAACAAGGTACTTCAGATTCTGCTGCGCTAGATAACGTGTTTGAATTGCTCAATATTTCTGGTCAGCCTGCACCTCTAGCTAAGTTAATGTTGGTTCCAGATGCGTGGTCTAAAAAAAATGAAACTTTACCTAAAGATCACCAACAATTGTTTAATTTTTTAAACAGTACAATGGAACCATGGGATGGTCCAGCAGCTATTGCAGGAACAGATAACGAATGGGTAATTGCTGCTAATGACAGAAATGGATTACGACCATTAAGATATGCAATTACAAAAGATAAATTATTATTTGCAGGATCAGAGACTGGCATGATTGAACTAAATGAAAAAAGAATACTTTCTAAGGGTAGATTAGGACCAGGAGAAATCATTGGTGTTAGAATTGAAAAAGGAAAAGTTTTTAAAAATAAGCAAATTAAAGATTATCTAGCAAAAGAGTACAAACATTTTAATTCTCAAATTATTGACTTAGATGAAAAATTAACAATTTCTGATGAGAAAAATTTTTATTCTGGAGACGAATTAAGAAGAAGACAATATGCATTTGGAATTAGTTTAGAAGATTTAGAATTGATATTACATCCGATGGCAGAGGATGCTAAAGAAGCTATAGGATCGATGGGAGATGATACTCCTCTGGCAGTATTATCAGACAGATATAGACCTCTATATCATTTTTTTAGACAAAACTTTAGTCAAGTAACAAACCCTCCGATAGACTCTTTAAGAGAAAATAAAGTGATGAGTTTAAAAACAAGATTTGGAAATCTTGGAAATATCCTTAATTTTGACAATCTAACAAAGCAAAATATTTACGTTTTAAATAGTCCAATTTTATCAAATTCACAATTTGAGAAATTTATTAGTTTTTTTGGTAAAAATTCTTCCATAATTGATTGTACTTTCTCAAACAATGAAAATTTGCATGAGTCTATAAAAAGAATTCAAAAAGACGCAGAAATAGCAGTAAGACAAGGAGTTACTCAATTAATTTTGAGTGACAAAGAGTTTTCAAACGTGAAGCTTCCAATTCCGATGTTACTCGCAGTTGGTGCGATCAACTCATTTTTAATTGAAAAAAAATTGAGAGGGTATGTTTCTATCAATGTCCAGTCAGGAGAAGCAATGGATACTCACTCTTTTGCAACTTTAATTGGAGTTGGTGCAACTACAGTAAATCCGTATCTAGCTTTTGACAGTTTATATCAAAGGCATGAAAAGAAATTGTTTGGAAAATTTAGTTTTGATGAATGTGTTGAAAGATATATCAAGTCGGTAAATGCAGGACTTTTAAAAATAATGTCTAAGATGGGTATTTCTGTTTTAAGTTCTTATAGAGGAGGATGTAATTTTGAGACGGTTGGTTTAAGTAGAACAATAGTTGCAGACTATTTTCCTGGAGTAGTATCAAAAATTTCGGGTATAGGACTAACAGGAATTGAAAAAAAAATTAGAGAAATACACAAAGAAGCTTTTGAAAGTAGTGATACAATTCTCCCTATAGGTGGAATTTATAGATATAGAAAAAATGGAGAGACTCATCAGTATCAAGGAAAATTAATTCATTTACTTCAAAGTGCTGTAGGTTCTAATTCTTATGATGCTTACAAAAGATATGCAGAGGGTATTTATAATCTACCGCCAATAAATTTAAGAGATTTAATTGATTTTAGAACAAAAAAATTAAACGGATCAATTGATATTTCAGAAGTGGAGCCTCTAGCAAATATATTAAAAAGATTTGGAAGTGGGAGCATGTCACATGGTGCCTTGTCAAAAGAAGCTCATGAAACATTAGCTACTGGAATGAATAGAATTAAAGGTGCCTCTTGCAGTGGAGAAGGAGGAGAGGATGAAAAAAGATTTAAGGTATTAGAAAATGGAGATAGCGCAAATTCTAGGGTAAAACAAATAGCCTCTGCGAGATTTGGAGTAACAGTCAATTATTTAAATAATTGTAATGAAATTGAAATTAAAATTGCACAAGGAGCAAAACCAGGAGAAGGCGGCCAGCTTCCAGGATTTAAGATTACTAAGGAAATCGCAAGACTCAGACATTCTACACCAGGAGTAACATTAATTTCTCCTCCACCACATCACGACATTTATTCAATCGAAGATCTTGCACAATTAATTTATGATTTGAAACAAATTAACCCTAAAGCAAGGATAGGAGTAAAACTAGTTGCTTCTTCTGGTGTTGGAACAATTGCAGCTGGTGTTGCCAAAGCTAAAGCAGATATAATTTTGATATCAGGACATAATGGTGGAACTGGAGCAACACCTCAAACAAGTGTTAAATACGTTGGAATACCATGGGAAATGGGCTTGACTGAAGCTAATCAAGTTTTAACTTTAAATAACCTTAGACACAAAGTTACTTTGAGAACAGACGGAGGAATTAAAACTGGAAGAGATGTTGTTATTGCAGCCATGATGGGAGCTGAAGAGTATGGTGTTGCTACTACAGCCTTGGTAGCAATGGGCTGCATTATGGTAAGACAATGTCATTCGAACACCTGTCCAGTAGGTGTTTGTACCCAAGATGAAAAATTGAGAGAAAAATTTACTGGTACACCAGAAAAGGTAGTTAATCTGTTCACATTTATTGGAACTGAAGTAAGAGAAATATTAGCAAAACTAGGATTTAAATCTTTAAATGATATAATTGGTAGAACTGATCTATTAAGACAGGTTAGTAAAGGATCTCCAAACTTAGACGATTTAGATTTAAATCCATTATTTGTTCAAGCTGATACAGGAAATAATAAAAGGTATTGCGATATTCCAGAAATAAACAGTGTACCAGATACTTTGGATCAAAAGATTTGGCCTGAAATAGAAAAGTCTTTAGATAGTTCAGAAATAATTGAAAAGGTTTATCCAATACAAAATACACATAGAGCTGTTGGAACAAGAATTTCTCATCATCTCTACAAAAAATATGGATATGAAAAACTTAATGATGATTTTTTAACTTTAAATTTTAAAGGCTCTGCTGGACAGTCTTTTGGAGCATTTTCTTCTAAAGGGTTAAAACTAGTTCTTAAAGGAGACGCTAACGACTATGTTGGAAAAGGTTTATCAGGTGCAACAATTTCAATTAAATTGCCAGAGGAAAGTAATTTGGTTTCCAATGAAAATACAATTTTAGGAAATACAGTTCTTTATGGTGCTACCTCTGGTAAACTTTTTGCAGCAGGTCAAGCAGGAGAAAGATTTGCTGTAAGAAATTCTGGAGCTACAACAGTAATTGAGGGATGTGATTCAAATGGTTGCGAATATATGACTGGTGGAATGGTAGTAATTTTAGGAGAGGTAGGAGATAATTTTGCAGCAGGAATGACAGGTGGTATGGCTTTTATTTACGATAAATCGAATCAATTTACAAAAAAAGTAAATCCAGAGTCAGTTGTTTGGCAAACTGTAGAAACAGACTATTGGAAAGAAATTTTAAAGAATTTAATATCTGAACACTCCAAAGAAACAGGATCTGAATTTTCAAGAAATATAATTAAAAATTATGAAAAGGAGTTAATTAATTTTGTTCAAGTTTGTCCTAAAGAAATGTTAGACAAACTAGACAAACCAATTACTCTTAAAGGTATTAAAAAAGTTAGTTAAATTAATAGTTTCAATTCTTTAAGAATTATTTTTAGACCTTTCTTACTAGACAAACTATGATCGCCTTTTTTGACTATGTTTAACCTTTTTTTTGCATTTGGAAAAAGTTTTAAAACTTTTCTAGAATAAGAAATCTTAACGGCCTCATCTTTTTCTCCATGAACCATAGTAACTTTAATTTTTAAATTAATTTTTTTATTTAAAACTTTATTTTTTCTTCCATCTTTAATTAGTTGATATGTTATAGGATATTCATAATTTCCGTGTTTTAAATTATAAATCCCTTTTATAATTGTTTCTTTTTTCATCTTTTTGGAAAATTTTTTCCACATAATATGTTCTAAAAATTCGGGAGCTGCACCAATTCCTAAAAAACCAACTATTTGATTTTTAAAAATTTTAAATTGTTTTAAAGCAATCCAAGCACCCATGCTTGAACCTATAAATATTATTTTGTGGTTTTTTAAATATCTCCTAACTAATTTTGAAGTTTCATCACTCCATTTTGAAATATTACCTTTTGTAAATTTTCCTGAAGATTTACCATGCCCAGAATATTCAAGCGCCAAGAAATTTATTTTATTTTTTTTAGCAAAATTTAATAATGCTTTAGGCTTCTCTCCTTCAAGATCTGACATAAATCCATGCAGAAAAACTATAGACAAACTATTTTTATAAATTTTAGAAATATATCTAATTTTCTTGGTTTTTGAGATCTTATGATATCTGAAATTTGCCATTTCGTTTATATATTTAGTCTAATAATATATAAGTTTACCAGATGGCAACTAATTTAAAAGTTTTACAAGTCATCCCCAAATTAGGATACGGGGGGGCAGAAACAGGCTGTTTTGATATAGCCCATTATTTGCCAGAAAATAATTGTCAGTCATTTATTGTAACAAGTGGTGGTGAATTACTTAAGTTTGTTGATAAAAAAAAGGTAAAAATTTTTAAGCTTCCTGTACAAAGTAAAAATCCTTTATTAATTTTTATTAACTCAATTATTTTAATTGGAATTATTTTACTAAATAATATTTCAATAGTTCATGCTCGAAGTCGAGCACCTGCATGGTCCTGTTTGATAGCATCAAAAATTACTGGAAGAAAATTTGTGACAACTTTTCATGGTACTTACAATTTTAAAACTAATTTTAAAAAATTTTATAATTCTGTCATGGTAAGATCTGATTTAATTATTGCAGGATCGAATTTTATATTTTCTCATATTAAAGAAAATTATTCTATGTACTTAAATAATAAAAAAAAATTCTTGGTAATTTTTAGAGGTATTAATGTTGATTATTTTGACTCATCTACAACTCTTGAAAATGATGAAAAAAAATTATTAAAAAAATGGGATATTGAGAAAGATAAAAAAATTATACTTTTACCAGGTAGATTAACTTCATGGAAGGGTCAGGAAGTATTTATTGAGGCAGTTAATTTAGTTAATATAGAACTTGGATATGAGGCATTCTATACAGTCATTCTTGGCAGTGATCAAGGTCGTGAGCTTTACAAAAAAAAATTAATTAGACTGTCTGAACAATATAGAATGTCAAAACAAATACGATTTATAGACCATTGTAAAAATATGGCTTTGGCATATAAAGTTTCGGATATAATAGTTTCAGCTTCAAATGAACCTGAAGCTTTTGGAAGAGTGTCAGTAGAAGCCCAATCAATGGGAAAACCAATAATAGCTAGCAATATTGGTGGCTCTAATGAAACAGTAATCAATGAAAAAACAGGTTTGTTATTTGAGTCAAACAACGCCGAATCTTTAAGTAAACAGATTTTAAGAGTTCTCAATATGGATGAAGCATCTTTAAAAATCATGGGAATAGAGGCAAGAAAAAACGTAACTCAAAGATTTAATGTTGAAAAAATGTGTTTTTCTACTTATTCAGAGTATAAAAGACTATTAAATTAAATGCCTACAATAACATTACCAGACGGAAATAATCTAAATTTTTCAAAAAAAGTTACCGGTGCTGAGGTAGCTGAAAAAATAAGTAAGTCATTGGCAAAACAAGCAATAGTAATAAGCGTTGATGGCGAACTTAAGGATTTAGATTATTTAATTGAAAAAGACTGCTCAGTCAAAATTTTTACTTCAAAAAATCCAGAGGGTCTGGAGACAATTAGACATGATACTGCGCATATATTGGCAATGGCTGTTCAAGAATTATTTCCTGGTACTCAAGTTACAATTGGTCCAGTTATTGAAAATGGATTTTACTATGACTTTGCTAGAAAAGAACCTTTTACCGAAGATGATTTAGTAAAAATTGAAAATAAGATGAAAGAAATTGTGGACAGAGATGAAATTACAAAGAGAGAAGTTTGGGATAGAAATAAGGCTATCGATCATTTTAAAAAAAAAGGTGAAATTTATAAATCTGAATTAATTAAAGCTATACCAGAGAAAGAAGATGTCTCAATTTATTTTCATGGTGATTGGCATGATCTTTGTAGAGGTCCTCATTTATCTTCAACAGGTAAAATTGGAAAGTATTTCAAACTAACCAAAGTCTCTGGTGCTTACTGGAGAGGAGATTCAAAAAATGAAATGCTTCAAAGAATTTATGGTACTAGTTGGGCAACCCAAAAAGATTTAGACGAACATCTTAAAAGAATAGAAGAAGCAGAGAAGAGAGATCATAGAAAATTAGGAAAAGAAATGGATTTATTTCATTTCAGAGAAGAAAGTCCAGGATCTGTTTTTTGGCATGAAAGAGGCTGGGCGTTATTTCAAAATTTAATAAACTACATGAGAAATAGACAAGATGCAGCTGGTTACAGAGAAATAAATACACCTGAAGTATTGGATAGACAATTATGGGAAAAATCAGGACATTGGGGAAAATATGGTGACAACATGTATACATCTGAAACACCAGATGAGAAGGTATTTGCTATAAAACCAATGAATTGCCCAGGACATGTCCAAGTATTTAATCAAGGAATAAAAAGTTATAGAGATCTTCCTTTACGTTACGCGGAGTTTGGAAAAGTTCATAGATATGAACCATCCGGAGCTTTACATGGTTTACTTAGAGTGAGAGCCTTTACACAAGACGATGCGCATATTTTTTGTTCAGAGGATCAAATTACAAGTGAGTGTTTAATTGTTACTAATTTAATTTTGGATATTTATAAAGACCTTGGGTTTGAAAATGTAATTCTAAAATATGCAGATAGACCAGAGGTAAGAGTTGGTGATGACGAAGTTTGGGATAAAGCAGAAGCATCATTGCTAGAGGCAGTAAAAGCCTCAAAATTAGAATATAGTATTAACAAGGGAGAAGGAGCATTCTATGGTCCTAAAATTGAGTTTGTTCTAAGGGATGCCATCGGAAGAGATTGGCAATGTGGAACTTTGCAAGTTGATCTAAATTTACCTGAGAGATTAGGTGCTTCTTATGTTGATAAAGATGGGAGTAGAAAAATTCCTGTAATGCTCCATAGAGCTCTATTTGGATCTTTAGAAAGATTTATTGGAATTTTAATTGAAAATTATGCAGGTAAATTTCCATTTTGGATATCGCCTTTACAAACAATGGTAATTCCTATTTCAGAAGAATTTAATGATTATGCTACTGATATATCTAAGAAAATTATAAATGTAGGTATTAGCTCTTCTGTTGATTTAAAAAATCAAAATTTAAATTATAAAATACGAGATCATTCGTTAGCTAAAATCCCTCTTTTATTAATTTGTGGTAAAAAAGAAGTTGACTCCAATTCTGTAACGATTAGAAGATTAGACTCTAACAAACAAGAAAATATGGATATAGACACATTTTTAAAAACTTTCTCTGCTTTAAATAAAGCATCTTCAAACTAAGTGGCAGATTTTAAACAAAATTATTTTCAAAGAAGAACTAAGGATAGAGGCCCAAGATCTAATAATAGAATCTCCTCACCTGATGTTCAGGTTATTGCAAGCGATGGTGAAAATCTTGGTGTGCTTAATACCAATAAGGCTATCTCAATGGCAAAAAATCAAGGGCTTGATTTAATTGAAATAGCACCAAATGCAAACCCTCCAGTTTGTAAAATTATGGATATGGGTAAGTACAAATATGATGCCCAAAAAAAGGCAAATCTTGCAAAAAAGAAACAAAAAATAGTTTTGTTAAAAGAAATTAAAATGAGACCTGTAACAGAAACGCATGATTATGATTTTAAAGTTAAAAATGCAAAAAAATTTATCGCTAAAGGGGATAAGGTAAAATTCACAATTAGATTTAAAGGTAGAGAACTACAACACTCACACTTAGGAAACGAGTTAATGGGCAAAATTAAGGAAGACATGAAAGATATTGGTAAGGTAGAGCTTCATCCAAAATTTGATGGTAAGCAAATGATTATGGTTATCCAACCTTTATAGGGTTTAATAGAGGTTGTAAAATTATACCATTCTTTGTATAAGTCCGCTGAATTATGCCTAAATTAAAAACAAAAAGCTCAGCAAAAAAAAGATTTAAGATATCAGCCAAGGGGAAAGTGATGACAGCCCAAGCTGGAAAAAGGCACGGCATGATTAAAAGAACAAATTCTCAAATTAGAAAATTAAGAGGCACTACAACAATGTCCAAGCAAGATGGAAAAATTGTTAAATCTTACATGCCCTACAGTTTAAGAGGTTAATAATGGCAAGAGTTAAAAGAGGTGTAACAAGTAAAGCTAAGCATAAAAAAGTCTTAAAAGCTGTAAAAGGACAATGGGGCAGAAGAAAAAATACTATAAGAGTTGCAAAGCAGGCAATGGAAAAATCAATGCAATATGCTTATAGAGACAGAAGAAACAAAAAAAGAGATTTCAAATCTTTATGGATACAAAGAATCAACGCAGGTGTCAGAGCTGAAGGAATGACATATTCTAAATTCATAAACGGATTAAGTAAATGTGGTATTGCAATAGACAGAAAGATTCTTGCCGAAATTGCTTATGATAGCCCAGAAGCATTCAAAACAATTGTACAAAAAGCCCAATCAGCATTGAATTAATTTTCATTGTTGTTTTTCTAAGGTTAACAAATATTCTACAGATATGTCTGATATTAAAAAAATAAAAGATGAATTTTTACATAAATTAAGTGAAGATTTAAACATTGAAAGTGTAAATCAAATTAAATCTGAATTATTTGGTAAGAGTGGTAAAATTTCGAATTTTTTTAAAAATCTTGGATCACTACCTCCTGAAGAACGTAAAAAATTTGCATCAGATTTAAATTTTGTAAAAGATGAATTACAAGAAAAAATTAATAAAAAGATTCAAGAAATAGAAATTAGAGAAATAAATTCTAAGCTAGAGAATGAAAAAGTAGATGTAACTTTGCCTGAGAGAGATATTGTTAGAGGTAAGATACATCCTGTTTCTCAAGTTATAGATGAAATATCATCAATATTTTCTGAAATTGGTTTTAGTGTTGAGGAGGGTCCAGATGTAGAGAATGAGCATTATAATTTTACTGCACTAAATACTCCGGACAACCATCCAGCAAGAGACATGCATGATACTTTTTATTTAGATGATAAAAAAGAATTACTCTTAAGAACTCACACATCTCCAGTTCAAGTAAGAACAATGTTAAAAGGTAAACCTCCTTTTAAAATTATTGCTCCTGGAAGAACATATAGATCAGACAGTGATCAAACTCATGCTCCTATGTTTCATCAAGTTGAGGGACTTCATATTGATAAAAATATAAATATGGGACATTTAAAAGGCTGCCTAAATTATTTTATAAAATCCTTTTTTGAAGTAGATAAAATCAAAATGAGATTTAGACCAAGTCACTTCCCATTTACAGAACCATCAGCTGAAGTCGACATTGGTTATGAATTGAAAGATGGTAAAATAGTTATCGGTGAAGGAGATAAATGGTTAGAGATTTTAGGTTGTGGGATGGTACATCCAAATGTACTTAAAAATGTAAAAATAAACCCAGACAAGTATCAAGGTTATGCATTTGGGATTGGCATAGATAGATTAGCTATGCTTAAGTATGGAATAAATGATCTAAGAGCTTTTTTTGAGACAGACTATAGGTGGCTAAATCACTTTGGGTTTGATCCATTAGACGTACCATCAAATTACAGAGGCCTTAGTCGATGAAATTTACAATAGGCTGGCTTAAAGAGCATCTTGATACTCAGTTTAAGGATAATCAAATAATTGAGAAGTTGACAGATGTTGGGCTTGAAGTTGAGAGCTTTGAAAAAGTTGGTTCCGATTTAGATAATTTTAAAGTAGCAAAAATTATAAATGCTGAGCAACACCCAAATGCAGATAAGTTAAAAGTGTGTGATGTTGATATAGGGGAACAAAATACGGTAAAAGTTGTCTGTGGAGCACCTAATGCCGAGAAGGACCTTTTGACTGTTTATGCTGGACCTGGATCTGTGATTCCGAAAAATAACATGAAACTCACAGTTAGCAAAATAAGGGGTGTAACTTCATACGGAATGCTGTGCTCAGAGTCAGAATTAAATTTATCTGATGAAAGTGATGGGATAACAGAACTAAAGTCAAATAAGTACTCTGACAAAATAGGTAAAAATTTTTTTAAAAATAATACTGAAAAAGTTATTGATTTATCCATTACTCCTAATCGACCTGATTGTTTAGGTGTAAGAGGAGTAGCAAGAGATCTTGCAGCAGCGGGAGTTGGTAAATTAAAAAATATCTCTAATATGAAAATTAAAAATAGTGGGCCTCAAAAAATTAAAGTTTCTATTACAAAAGATAAAAATCAAGGCTGTACCATATTTGGCAGCTGTTTAATTAAAGATGTTACAAACAAAGAAAGTCCAAAGTGGCTGAAGGATAAAATCATATCTCTAGGTCAGAAGCCTATTTCAGCAATTGTAGATATAACTAATTATGTGATGTTGGATTTAAATAGACCACTTCATGCATATGATTCAGATAAAATTGATAAGGAAATTATTATCAGAACCTCAAAAAAAGGTGAAACGTTTGAAGCTCTTGATAACAAAAAGTATAAATTAGATAATGATATGTGTGTTATTTCTGATAAGTCTGGGGTATTAGGCTTGGGTGGAATAATAGGAGGCACACGATCAGGTACTGAGTTTAATACTAAAAATATTTTGTTAGAGTCGGCATATTTTTTGCCAAGATCTATTAGAAAAACTTCAAAATTATTGAATATTGACACTGATGCTAAATTTAGATTTGAAAGAGGTATTGATCCACAATCA
>CACHCH010000005.1:45000-89687 GCA_902578255.1 uncultured Pelagibacteraceae bacterium | reverse complement strand
TGCAAATAAACGAGATTTATCAGTTGCAATCATTTGTGGTGAAAATGAATTTAATGAAAATACTGTAACTATAAAAAATTTAAAAGGTATCAAGGGCGAAAATAACAAAACAGTCCCAAAAGAAGATTTAATCAATGAAGTCAAAAAACTTATCTGAAAAAATCCTTAGGTCAGTAAAATCTAAGGGTTTTAATTATATTGAGCTACCATCTGTAATAGAGGCAAATCATATTGTTCAAAGATCAGGAGAGAACTTTAGGAAATTCATGTTTTCCTTTATAGATATAAATGGCAAGGAATTATGCTTAAGACCCGACTTAACAATTGCTTCTTGTTTAAGATATTTAGAAGAAAAATTAAAAGGTAAAGAGAAAATTTTCTATAGTGGTCAGGCTTACAGGAAGGTACAAAATAAAAAAGACTCAATAATAAGAAATCAGGTTGGCTTTGAGATCATTGGATCTAAAGATGAAAAGAATGACGATAAAGAAATCATAAATACTTCTCTAGAGTCTCTAAAAAGTATAAAATATACAACAGGAACATTAACTATTGGGAATGTTGAAATCTTTAATTTATTAATTTCAAAACTTAATATCCCAAAGCGTTGGAAGTTAAGATTGATAAGACATTTTTGGAGAGAGAAATATTTTAATGATCTTTTAAAAAGATTAGAAACTAACTCAGATGTAGATCCAACAATTGTTGAGATTGATAAAAAAAGATATTTTAAAATGTTAAAAGAAGATTTATCTAAATTTATTGCAGGAAGATCAATTAATGAAATATTAAAAAGATTTGATAATAAAATTAGGGACCCAAGAGGGGCTAGTAAAGGAAAAAACGCATCACAGATCATAAAAAATTTTCTTAAAATAAAATGCCCAATAAATAAAGCAGCGGCTGAATTAAATAAATTTTTTAAAAAAAATAAGATTAATTTGGTGGTAGATCAAAAATATTTCCCGACTTCGAAAAATAAAATTTCAAAACTTAATGTAGTTTTCTCAGCTTCTTTTGGTAGGCAATTAGAATACTACACAGGTATGGTTTTTAAAATTGACATTAAATCCAAGTCAAAAAATAGAAATATAATTAATGGAGGCAGATATGATAAATTAATTTCTGATCTTGGCTCTGAAAAACAAATACCAGCAGTTGGAGCTGCTTTAAACTTAAGCAATTAATGACAAAAGATATTATTAGTATTGGAATTCCTAGCAAAGGTAGACTAAGAAATGATATTTTAAAAATATTTAAAAAAAATAGGTTGGATCTTATTTCTGAACGTGGTGAAAGAGACTTGTTAGGCTCTATTAAACAAATAAAAAATATTAAAGTTTTGTATCTTCATGCAAGAGAAATTGTTGAAAGACTTGGTGATGGCTCATTAGATCTAGGTTTTTCAGGATTTGATTTACTAAAAGAAAGTGAAATTAATATTCAAAATAAAATTTATGTTACTAAAAAATATAATTTTGGAAAAGCAACATTAGTTGTGGCAATTCCAGATCCCTGGATAGATGTCCAAACTGTTGCAGATTTAGAAGAAATTGCATTTGAGTTTAAAGATAAAAAGAAAAAAAGATTAAGAGTTGCTACGAAATATCCTAATTTAACTCGAGAGTTCTTGTTTTCAAAAGGAGTAACACAATTCAAATTAGTAGGTAGCTTAGGTGCAACGGAGGCCTACCCTTTCACTGGATCAAGTGAGATTATCACAGACATAACTTCAACAGGTGAGACTTTAAAAGCTAATAATCTACGTATTTTAAAAGATGGAGAAATATTAAAATCCGAGGCTTGTATGATGATATCAAAATCTTCTTTTAAAAATAAAAAAGTGAAAAAATTGGCTAACTTACTTTCTAAGAATTAGATCTTTCCAATAAATTAAATATATTAATCATATTTTTAATATAAAATATATTATTAGAATCATGGACATAATTTTAGTTGTTTTGTTAGTTTTATTAGTAGGGATTGCATCATCGACTCTTTATCTTAATCTAAAATCTAAGCCTAAAGATAATTATGAAGATAAGGAAGCCGAGGAGATATCTAATTTAAAAACTGAAATACAGAACTTAAAAGATACTCTCAATAATACTATTAATACCTCACTAGGCTCAATGTCCACCTCCTTTAATAATCTATCAACAGGGGTAACAAAAGATATGACTGAAGCCTTAACTAAAGTTGATGAAAAAGTTGGAAATTTTAATCAACAAGTAAAGTTATTAAATCAAAGTCAAGAGGGGATCACTAAAATTTTAGCTGGAGTTAAAAAATATGGAACGCTAGCGGAATTTAGTTTAGATGCTTTAATAAAAGATTTATTACCTGTATCTCAATTTATGACAAATGTGAAGATGAAAGAGGATACAAGTGAAAATGTTGAATTTGCAATTAAGCTTCAAGGAGATATTTTGGTTCCAGTTGACAGTCATTTTCCTATTGAAAAATTTAAAGCAATTACAGAAGGTTATGACGCCGACGATAAAAGAGCTATTGCAGATGCAAGAGCTAAATTAGCAACTGCTTTTAAAGCTAAAGCTAAGAGTGTTAATGAAAAATATATTGTTCCACCAAAAACCACAGATTTTGCAATTATCTATGCACCGACTGAGAGTTTATATAAAGAATTATCTGAATACCAAGATCCAAGTACTAAAGAATTATTAACTCAAGAATTAATGAAAAAATATAAAGTTGTAATTTGTGGACCAAATACTCTCTCAGCTTATTTACAATCTCTTCATATGGGTTTTCAATCATTAAAAGTTCAAAAAGGTGCAACAGAAATCTATAACCATTTAAAAACAATTAGTTCAAGATTTGGAAAACACTTTGACAATATAATTTCATTAAGAAAAAAATTAGAGGAGGCCATGTCTGTTGTTGATAAGTTTGGAACAGATGCTAGAGCAATCTCTAGAACTCTTGAAAGTATTAAAGACCCTGAACAACTCGAAAAAGCAGTTCAAACTGAAAATGTAGAAAAATTTATTGATCACTCAAAACAGGCTAAAAATTAATTTCTATTTTTCTCCAATAAAGAATATAAGAAATTACATGCAGTGGAATAAGAAATACGATTATCCGAAATCCTCAAGAGCTACAGTCGATGGTATAAGAAGATATTTATTGGGAGAGGCCAAATTACCATCAGTGACTAGTATTCTTGATCAAACCCGTTCTGAAGAAGATAAAGCTGCGCTCGCTAACTGGCGAGAAAGAACAGGTTATAAAGAGGCAGAGGCAATAACAAAAGCAGCAAGTAGCAGGGGTTCCCTAATGCACAATTATTTAGAGTCCTATCTTCTAGGAAGAGAAAACTTAAGTTTTTTTGATGATAACGAACAATATAAACTAATGGCAAAAGAAATTATTGAAAATGGATTAAAAAATAGATTGGAAGAAATTTGGGGAGTTGAATGCACACTTTACTATCCAGATAAATATGCTGGTACAGCAGATTGTGTAGGAGTTTACGAGGGACGAGAAACAATTATTGATTTTAAACAAAGCAACAAGCCAAAAAAATCAGAATATATTGATTCATGGCTTCTACAAACGAGTGCATATTCTTTAGCTCATAACATTGTGTATAACTCTAATATCACTTCTTGTGTAATTCTAGTTTGCACAGTAGATAAATTGTTCCAAGAATTTAAAATTCAAAGTCATGATTTAGTTGTCTATCAGAACTTGTTTTTGGGAAGATTAAAAAAATTTAATGAGCTTTCAAATTTAGCTTAAATATAAAATGGATAAAATTGTAATCTACGATACTGAAACAACAAATAGTACTATCTGGGGAAGCATTATTGAGGTTGGTGCAGTGGTAGTAGATAAAAACCTTAAAGAAATTGGAAAGTTAAATATCAGAGGCAGAATGCCAGAAGGGGAAGTGCCTAGTGCAAAAGCACTTCTGGTAAATTCTACAAGTATTGATTTACTTACTAAAGGCAACTATTCACATTATGATTTTCTAGGAGCTGTAGAAAATTTCTTTTCAAAAGCAGCTCCATCTTTGTTTATGGGTTGGAGCAATCTTAATTTTGATCGTCGAATGTTTCATTTTAATTTTTTTAAAGGAAACAGGTATCCTTATTTAACCCACTCTTCACCTAATAAAGAATCTGATGGTCTACATGTTGCAAGAGCTGCTCAAACTATAAACTCTAAAACTTTAAAAACTGAATTAACACCAGCAGGAAATGAAAGTTTAGCTTTAGAAGCGCTTGCGCGACAACAAGGATTTGATACCGCTCAACAACACACAGCTTATCATGACGCTTTTACAAGTTTAAAAATTCTCAGAATTATAAAAGATCAACATAAAGATAATTGGGAAAAATTTTTAAGTACTTCAACAAAAAGTAGTGTTGAGTCACTTTTAAAAAGTGAGGGAATTTATTCTATTTTTGAAAATGTAAAAGGGCGAAACATGATGTATCTAGTTTGTACACTTCATCCGGAGCATTGTTTTCATCCTGCCTATGCGTCTTGGGGATATGTTTGGGATTTACGAAGAGATCCAGAACCTTATTTAAATTTGTCAGTTAATGAGCTTAAAGCAAATTTGAAAAAAATTAGCCCAAAAGCATTAAGAGTATTAAAAACTAATAAGGCTCCAGTAGTTTTAGATAAAAAATTTGCATTAAAAGAAAAAACTTATTCAGAATTAGATTTAGAAATAATTCTAAAAAGGTCAAAATTAGTGAGAAGTAGTGAAAATTTTTGCAAAAATATTCAAATTATTAATAGGGAAGCAGCTGAAGAGAAAGCTCAAACGCAAACGCAAGAAGATTTGCTACCAGAGGAAACTTTGTATGAAAAATTTATTCCCAACAAAGATACTGCATTATTTAAAACATGGCATAGTTCATCGTGGGAGGACAAACTAAGATTATTAGATAAGTTTCAAGACAAACGATGTAGCTGGTTTGGTCAAAAAATCATTTATCAGGAGGCACCACATATTTTACCTCCAGATTTATATAAAAATATTAAGAGTGAAATAGCTCGGAGGATATTGAGTAAAAATAAGGAAAAGTGGCAAACTATCGGCATGGCTTATACCGAAATTGACACATTGAGAGATCAGGCATCCAATCGAGATGACCAGGAAGAGTTGAAAAAATTAGATGAAATTAATGAATTTATAATGTCTATTGAAAAAAAATATGAAATTGCCTAGTTGACTTTAAGGCTTCAATTTATAGAAAGGTTTTATGCTTATAGATTTTAAAGATGAGGATTTTGATAGTAAAATTAAAAACGAAGAGATATCAGTAATTCAATTTTCAGCATCATGGTGTGGTCCATGCAAAGCTCTAAAGCCAGTGATGGATAAATTGTCAGACGAATATAAAGATAAAGCAAATTTTTATATTACAGATATTGAAGATGCTGGAATTAATACAGGTTCTGCAGCTGGGATCCGAGGAGTGCCAACAGTTATCATATATAAAAAAGGACAAGAAGTTAGCCGTAAAGTTGGAGGGGTTCCTGAAAGTCACATGAAAGAATTCCTAGACGAAAATATCTAGTTTAAATTTAGTACTTCACCAGCAAGATACAAAGATCCTGTAATCAATATTATGTCGTTTTCCTTGACTGGAATTGACTTGATAGCATCAATAATACTCTCCTTATAATTAATGTTTTTAAAGCTATTAAGCTTGCTTTTTAATACTTTTCCTTTGATGGAGTTTGGCTGATTGGGGATATCTATTGTGGTCAATGAGGAAATATTTTTAAAGTAACTCATATAATCGTTATAATCTTTGTTACTCATCATACCTAGAATAATATGTTTATTACAATTTAAACTTTCTAAATATTCATTCAAAACTTTTGCTCCTAAAGGGTTATGAGATCCATCAACTAGTAATTTATTATTTTTTACCAATTCTTTAAGTTTACCAGAATCTATTTCTTGAAGTCGTGCGATACTTTTAATTTTAGTAATTCCATCTTTTATATGTTTTTCACTAATTTTTAAATGTTTGATTGATCTTAAAGTTGCTATTGCTGTTGAAATATTTTCAAGTTGAAATTGGCCTTTAACGTTTGGTTTTGGAAGTTTAATACCACCATTTTTATCTTCATAAAAAATAAAGCCATTTTCATTTGAAGAATAATTATAATCTTCATTAAAATAATATTTTTTTGAAGAATTTTTTGAAATTGAACTTTTTATTTCATTAACAATTTCAGTTGAACTTTGCTTTGCAATAATAATATTAGAATTAATCAAAGTAGAGGTTTTTTCAAATATTATTTTTTTAGTTGTTTGTTCATTTTCAGGCAACCAATCTAAATGATCTAAACCAATAGAAGTTACAACGCTTGCTAAATTATCTTTAAGTATATTTGTTGCATCAAAACGGTGAAACAACCCTGCTTCAATTAAGTTAATATTTTCAGGGTATTTTGAGGCATTATAAAAGTAGGCTGCAGTTAATATTTCAAAAAAGGTTATTGGTTCACTTTTATTTGCTTCTTCAATTTCCTCAAAAAGAATTCCAAGATCATCATCATTTAATTGTTCATTATTAAATACAAATCTTTCATTTATTCTTTTGATATGAGGGCTGGTATAAATGTTACACTTGATATTTGCTTCTCTTAAAATTGCGAATAAAGCCTGAATAGTTGAATATTTACCATTGGTTCCAACTACCGAAATAGCTTTTAATTTATCCTGTGGGTTTCCAAGGGTTTTACAGAGTTTCTTTATTCTATTTAAACTTAGATCTATCTCTTTAGGATGCAACTTTTGTAAGCGATTGACTATCTTCTGCAGTTTCATTTTGTTCAGAAGTTATAACAGAATTTCGCTTTAACAATATTGATAATAGAGTTCTAATTTTAGAAGCCAGTTCTTTTCTCTCAACTATTAGGTCAACAAATCCAGTTTTTTCAACATATTCACTTTTTTGAAAACCTTCTGGTAACTCCTCTTTAACAGTACCCTGAATAACTCTAGCTCCTGCAAATGCAATCAATGCACCTGGCTCTGCAATATTGATATCACCAAGCATCGCATAAGAGGCAGTTATTCCTCCAGCAGTAGGGTCCGTAATACAAACTAAGTAAGGTAAACCTTTTTTTTTTAATTCATTAATTGCTAGAGTAGTTCTCGTCATTTGAGATAATGAAATTAAACTTTCCATCATTCTCATCCCACCACCAGCACTAATACATAAAAAAGGAGTTTTATTTTCTATCGCATGTTGAATTCCATATAAAAAAGCTTCACCTTCTGCAGCAGCCATTGAGGCACCTAAAAAATCAAAATCAGATGCAACTGCAGTAATATTAATATTATCAATATTGCCAGATGCAACCAACATTCCACATTCTAGTCCTGTTTTTTTTCGGGCACTTTTTAATCTGTCTTTGTATGATTTTGAGTCAGTCCAATTCAATGGATCATCTTTTGGAATAGGAGTTTTAAATATTTCATAATTATTTTTGCCAAATAAAATATCAAATCTATCTTTAGGTTTTATTCGATGGTGCTTATTACACTCAGGACAAACCCATAAATTACTTTCTAAATCTTTTTTAAGTATTGGGCCTATACAACATGAAGTCCAATCACTATTTGCAATATCTTCTTTCGAAGCTCTCTCTTTGATAGCTGTTTTGATTTTCTCACCAGCTTTTAATATTTTTGTAATCCAGTTCATTTAATTTTATTTTTTAATCTTCTAACTACATTAGTAACATTTGTGACAGCATTTTGTCTGTTTTTAATTGATTTAGATATTTCCTTACAAATTGCACTTCCTACAACCAAACCATCAGCTTTTTTAAGTGATTTAATAGTTTTTCCGGTGATTCCAAATCCAATTACAACATTTTTTGTTTTGTTTTGATTTTTAATTTTGAAATAATTTTCTAAAATTTTTTTAGGAGAAACTTTTAATTTTCCTCCTGTAGTTGATAACATACTTATATAATAAATCATATCATGTGAGTCTTTAATAATTTTTTTTAACCTTATCTTTGATGTAGTAGGTGATACTAATTGTATAAAATTTATACCTTTGCTTTTACATTTTTTAGAAAAACTTTTATTTTCTGGATAAGGAAGATCGACAACAATTAAACCGTCTATTTTTGAATTTTTGCATTTTTTTAAAAATTTATTTTCATCGTATTGATAAATCATATTGTAGTAGCCCATTAAAATAATAGGGGTTGTTTTTTTTGATAACTTAAACTCTTTAGCGATTGCAAAAACATCATTTATTTTAATTCCATTTTTAATGGCTCGGTAAGCACTTGTTTGTATTTGACCACCATCTGCAATAGGAGTGTTATGAGGAAAACCTAGTTCACATATATCAGCATGAGCTGATATTGACTTAAGAATATCCAAAGATTTTTTTTTAGTATTATCACCAGCAACTGTATAAGTTAACAATGCTGTTCTGTTAGCACTTTTTGCTTTTTTAAAAGCTAAATTAATTAACGAGACCATTAATTCTTACCCAATCTCTCTTTTAAAATATCCCTATCTTTTTTTGCATCTCCACAAGAATTTACAATTATAATGGTATCCTTACTTAGCTTAGGTGCAATTTTAATTGCTTCTGCAAATGCGTGACTAGGTTCCAAGCTTGGATTTAGGTTTTCAAACTTAGTTACCATAACGTGAGCATTTAAAGCATCCTCATCTGTAGCATAAGTGTATCTTGCTCTTTTAGTATCTTTTAAGAAACAATGAATAGGACTTACCCCCGGATAATCTAGTCCTGCACTTATAGACTCAGTTTCATTAATTTGACCTTCAATATCTTGGCAAACATAAGAGGCAGCTCCATGTAAAACTCCAATTTTAGCATTTTTACTTAATGGAGCTGCATGAAGTTTTGATTTTTTAGGCCCACCTGCTTCAACTCCAATCAGCTCAATTTGTTTTTTGTTGAAATCTATAAACTCACTCCAGAAACCGTAGGCTGAACTTCCACCACCTACACAATTAATAAGTTTAATTTTTTTTGGGATTTTTTTAAATTCTGATTTTAATTGTAACTTTAATTCTCTTGATATTTGGGCTGTGCTCCACCCACAAATTTTAACAAATATATTTGGACCTACAGTACTACCAACACACATATGAGTATTGTCACAATTTGATACCCAATATCTCATACATTCACTAACAGCATCTACCAAAGTCTGACTACCAGAATATACGGGCACAATCTCCGCTCCATTTTTTTTCATTGCATCACAGTTTGGTTTTTGCCTTTTAATATCTTTAGCACCCATAAATATTTTACATTTTAAACCGAACTTTTTTGCTGCCATACTTAGCATTTTTCCAGCATATCCTGCACCTGTGTCACCAATGATATATTTTTTACCCATAGCTTTACAAAGAAGAGCATGCACAGTCGCATTATATATTTTATGAGCACCCCCGTTAGCTTCAGACACAACTTTTGCCCATATTTGAGCACCACCTAAGTGTTTAGTTAAATTTTCCAGTTTAACAAATGAAGTTGGAGAGCCAATATAATTCTTAAAATAATAGTCTCTTTTTTTAATAAATTTTTTATCTTTTCTTAATTTTTTAAACTCTTCTGTTAAATCTTCCACAGGTTTTTTTAGAGTTTCAGGAATAAAGCTTCCTCCAAATTTTCCTCCCCAAAAACCAAATTGGTCATGTTGATCAATTAATGGAATACGTTTTTTAAGTTTCATTTTTAAATTGTTTTATTTTTTTTAAAAAAATTTCTATTTTGGAAAGATCTTTTAATCCAGAAGTTTCTAAGCCTCCAGATAAATCTATAAAATCTGCTATTTTTCCGTAATTTTCTAAATCGTCATTGTACTTAATATCACCAGCGATCATCAATTTTTTATTAATTTTTATGTCTTTAATTAGATCATGATCAAATGCTTCACTTTTTTCATAACCTTTACTGTCAAATAAATAAATATCAGTTACCTCATTAAAATCCTTATATTTTTGTAGGTCTGATTTGTCTTTAACAGTAAATGCAGTAATTATTTTTTTATTATAATTTATCTTGATAGATTTTATTTGTTCAGGAGTACAATCATATAATTGGTAGAAGTCAAAAGGTAGATTTTTAATTTTTTCTAATATTTCTTCATTGGGTTTGACTAATACAGCTACATAATGACAATTATTTTTATTTATACTTAACAATTTTTCCAATTTCTTAAACTCAACATATCTAGGACTTTTTTGATAGTTACAAATAAAACCAATAAATTTAGGTGGATAGGGATGATTAACAATAAAGCTTAATGTATTTAGATCTGAAACTCCACAGATTTTACAACCCTTAATCATTGGCTTAAATGATCAACTAATTTTTTTACATTATTTTTAACATTACCTTTGGTAAGTGATCTACCCATTACAATCCCTGAAACCTTATTTTTAAAAGCGTCTATAGGGGTCATTATTCTAGCTTGATCATTTGAATGATCTCCTGGCAATCTTATTCCAGGTGTTATTATCAATATATTTTTAAATTTTTTTCTAATAATTTTGGACTCTTGTGGCGAGCATACAATTCCATGACAACCTGATTTTTTGATAAGTTCAGCTTGCTTTAAAACTAATTGTTTGACATTTTTTGTATGACCTATCTCTTTCAAAGATTTACTATTCATGCTAGTTAAAATTGTAACACCTAAAATTTTTAAGTTTTTGTTAATTTTTTTAGCTTGTTTTTTTACAGCCTTAAGCATTTCAAGACCACCATTTGAATGAACTGTAATATACTTACATTTTTTTAAATCTTTCAAACTATCTATAGCTGAAAGAGCAGTTTGCGGAATATCGTTTATTTTTAAATCTAACCAAAAATCTTCTTTAAACTTCTCAAGGAACTTTCTTCCATTTTTTGAGTAAAAAAGTTGTAATCCAAATTTTGGTATGATCTTTAATCTACTATTTTTTGTTTGAACAATAATATCTTCAATTTTTTTTATGTTTGATGCATCACATGCAACAAATATAGTTTTATTATTCATTATTTAATTTTTTAAACAAGTCTTTAGACATTTTAAAGTGAATAGTTTTTTTTTCAGGAGTATTGACCTTTTCTCCCGTTTTAGGATTTCTCGATATTCTGGCTTTTTGAATATTTGTAGAAAATACTCCAAAACCTCGCAGTTCTACTCGATCTCCTCTTTTTAGAGCTCTCTTTATTTCGTTTAAAATTATGTTGGTAAACTTTTCTAAGTCTTTTTTTAAGAAATTAGGGTAATTGTTTGAAAGTTCTTTTAAAAGCTTTGATTTTACAATAGCCAATTTAGATCTTCTTAATTTTTAATTATCTTCTTCTTTTTTCTTTAAGTCTTCAGATAAAGACGAAAATGGTAAGTTTTTGCCTGATCCCTCTGATCCATATTTTTCTAAAGCTTCTTTTTTTTCAATTTCCTCAAGTAACTTTATACTTAAAACAACTTTCCTTTTGTTAAAATCTATATCAGCTATTGCACAATCAAGTTTTTCTCCGCCTGTCCATCTGCTTGGTCTTGCATCTGCTGCATTGATCGCAATTGCAGATTTTTTAATTTGAAAGTCCATTTCACAATTCTCAGGTCTAACCATTAAACCTTTGTTATCAGTTGATATAACTTTTACTGTGATTGTTTGATTTTTAGTTTTATCTTTAAAGAAGTCAAAAGGATCAGCTTTAGTTTGTCTTAAACCAACTCTAATTTTTTGTTCTGAGGATTTTATCTCAAGAACCATCACCTTAATTTTATCACCTTTCTTATATTTTGCTAGTTCTTCTTCTCCATTATTCAAGTAGGTTAAGTCATTGCAATGCAAAAAAGCATCAACATCTAAATTTTCAATTTTAACAAACAAAGAGTATTCATTTTTATTTACAATTTCACCTTCAACAATTGTATTGATCGGATATTTTTTTTCAAAAGTTTCAAAAGGATTTTCTTGTGTTAATCTATGAGAAATAGCAACTCTTCTCTTGTCTTTATCTATTTCTGTAATTACACAGTCTATTTCGTCACCGATTTTAAACATTTTTTTTGCTGACAAATTTTTCTTTGTCCAGCTAAGTTCGCTTGAATGTAAGAGAGTAGTTAGACCTGGCTCTAATTCACAAAAAGCTCCAAAGTCCATCAATTTAACAACTTTGACTTTATAGATTTTATTAAGTTCGTAATTCTCAATATGCTCAAAAGGATCTGGCGATAACTGTTTTACTGAACATCCAACTTGTAATTTTTCTTTATCAACACTTATAACTTTTAGATCATGTTTTTCACCAATATTAAATACTTCATCAGGATGATTAACTCTAGAGTATGAAATTTCTTGTAAATGAACCAGCACATCTAATTCTCCATTAACATTAAAAAAACAACCAAAAGAACTATAACCTTTTACTTCAGCACCTTTTATAATGTCACCTACTTTAAATTTTTCAATTATCTTAGCTTTATCCTCTTTTTTAAAAGATGAAATAATTTCTCTTCTTGAAACACATGCATTACCACGGACTTTATCTAGTTTTATTAATGCAAATTTCTGTGGTTCATTCATCAAATGACTAATATCTTTTAAAGGTTTGTCTGATATCTGACTACCTGGCAAGAACATGAGTGAACCTGTATCAATATGTTCAACAATGCAACCTCCTTTACATTTTGAAGTAATTTTACCCATTATTGGTTCATTTTTTTCGTACGCTTCAACTAATTTATCCCATCCTTTAATTTTTTGTGCCTTTGAAGCAGAAACTAAAACTTCACCATGCTTATCCTCAATTTTTTCTAGTAAGACAGATATAGTTTCTCCAATTTTAATCTTTTCAGATAGCCCCATACTTTTTAATTCATTAATATCTAGAACAGGCTCAGATTTAAGCCCTTCAACAAAAAGGAAAACAAATTTTTCGGTAATTTTATTTATTTTACCCTCTATAATTTTTCCTTCTTCTATTTGAATTTTTGAGAGCTGACTATTAAGTAATTTTTCGAATTCTTGTGAGGCTGGATTTGATAAATCTTTATAAATTTCCATTAAATAATTATTTTCTTGTCTATTATTTTTTTTATTTTTAAAAAACAACGTCTTATACTTAGGTTAGATGTGTTTAGCAAGATGCTATCCTTTGTTTTTTTTAAAGGTGAAATCTTTCTGTTTATGTCACTTTTGTCACGTTTTTTAATACTTTTTAGAACATCTGAATAAGAAATATAGTTATTTTTAGCCTTGAGCTCTTTATATCTTCTCAATGCTCTCGTTTTAAGACTTGCGGTAATAAATAACTTTATATCTGCATCTGGCACAATAACAGAACATATGTCTCTTCCATCAAGACAAGAACCAGCATATTTTTTTGGTGGGTTATAGGCACATTTTAATTGAAATGTATGAACTAATTTTCTTATTTTTCTATCTTTAGCAACTAAAGACGCAACTATTGCAACTTTGTCAGAAAGTAAATTTTTATTTTCTAAATCTTCAATTTTCAATTTATTAATTTTTTTTTTTAAGTAGGCATAATTAAATTTATAAGGTTCATTAATTTTAATATTTGCAACAAATCTGTAAACTCGACCAGTATCTAATTGAAGTAAATTATAGTGTTTAGAGATTAATTTTGCTTGTGTCCCTGCGCCTGCAGCAGCAGGGGAGTCTATTGCAACTTTTATAATATTTTTTCTTTTGTTAATTTTATTAATTTTGTAACTCATTTATTATTTTCATAAATTTTGGAAAAGATGTTTTTACTGAGTCTTTATTATATATTTTCCATTCACCCCCAAATGACAAAGCTGCAATTACACTTGTCATAAATACTCTATGATCTTTAAAATAATTTTTAATAATTATTTTATGTGATATATCAAGATTTGGGTTACCAAATATTTTAATAGAACTTTTTGTTAAAATATTTTTTACACCTAAATGATTTAAAATTTTAGAGCCCCATTTGAGTCTTGGACTTTCTTTTTGGTTTAATTCTGCCAAATTTTTAAAGTAAGAAATTCCATTAGCTTTTGCTGCTACTAGGAAAATTAATAAAAATTCATCAATAGCACCACTATTAAATTTTGTTGGACAATTAATAGATTTAAATTTTTTTGAGCTTCTGACAAAAATATCAGCATTTTTTTCACCTTTATAATTTCTTTGATTTTTTAATATTATCTTAACACCCATTCTTTTTAAAATATTTATTATACCTGTTCTTGATGGATTAATATTTACATTCTTGATTAGAAGTTTTGAATTTTTTGCCAAAGCTGTTAAAACTATAAAAAAAGAGCTAGAGCTTAAATCTGAAGGAATATTATAATTTAAAGGAATTATTTTATTTATTTTTTTAATTTTAATTAAATCATATTTTTGTTTTTCTTTAATTTTAATTGGAAGTTTTAAGTATTTACATAATAACTCTGTATGATTTCTACTTTTTTTTGCTTTAATATAAGTTGTTCCGTCTGTCCTCATTCCTGCAAAAATGATAGAACTTTTACATTGAGCCGATCCTCTTGCTTCAATATATTTTATTGGTTTTAATTTTGGAGATCCAAATATTTTTAAAGGAAGATTTTTGTTATTCCTAAGTTTAAAATTTGCACCAAACTTACTTAATGGATCAGAAATTCTTTTAAAATCTCTTTTTGATAAACTTTTGTCACCAATCAATCTAATTGGGTAATTAGTATTTATTAAGAGTCCAAGAATAAGCCTCCCTAAGGTACCTGAATTTTGAGCGTTTATTACTATATTTTTCTTATATTTATAGCCATTAATACCTTTTCCATAAATTTTGCAAACATCTTTATTAAATTTTACTTTAATACCCAATTTCTTAATTGCATTGATTGCCGCCAAAACATCTTCGGACATAAGCAGGTGTTTTGATTTTGAAACTCCACTCGCTAAGGAAGCAAATAAAACCCATCTTATACTCAAACTTTTATCGCCACTAATATTTATTCTTTTATTAAAATCTGTAATTTTATTCTTAAGTATAATCGTTTCGGTCATGAATATTAGTTAAATTTGAAACTTTCACCAAAGTAGGCATTCTTGGCTTTTATATCATTAACTAAATTATTAGGTGTGTCTTGGGCGATTATTTTACAATTACTTAATATCATTGCAACATCTACACAAGCAAGGAGATCTCTTGCCTGATGATCACAAATACAAATAGTAATTTTTGTTTCTTGTTGCAAATTAACAATAATTTCCTGCAACATTTTAATAGTTAGCACATCAAGTGCTGCAAAACATTCATCTAATAATAAAACTTTTGGATCACTCAAAAGAGAAAGCGCAATAACTAATTTCTTTTTTTGTCCTCCAGATAAAAATTTTGCTTTGATTTCTTTAACATTTTCTAACTCAAACTTGGAAAGTAAATAATTTATTTTTTCTGACCTTAAATTTTTATTATCAATAACAATTTCACTAATAGCTTTTAAATTATCAAGAAGAGTTAGCTCGTTAAAGTATCCACCATACTGAGGGACGTAGCCAACTTTAAATTTTTTAGTACGGAAATATATAGGATAATTAGTAACTTCCTCTTCATTTATTTTTATTTGACCACTATCTGGATTTATCAGTCCAGTTATAAGATTGAAAATCGTAGATTTACCAACACCATTTGGTCCAAGCATTCCAAAAATTTGGCCTTCGTTTATTTTAAAATTAATATTATCTAAAATTATTCTTTTACCATAAGAAAGGGTTATATTTTTAAACTCAATTATTGAATTTTTATTTTTAAATGATTTAATTCTAAATTTTTTAATAATTCCCATATTAATTTCTACTTTTAATTTTTACTTTATTTTTGTCCTCGTACATAAATATTTTTGTATCCTTTGTCTTAATATTCATTTCCAATACATCTGCTAGCATAATATTTTCAGGATTTGTATAAATAATATTCCTAGATATAACCATTAAATTTCTTTCAAGTGAAAAATCCAAATACTCTCCTGTTATCTTGTTATCTAAATAATTTATTATTACATTTTCCGAAAAAATTGTATCGAAATTTTTTGTATTGTATTTTCCATATTCAGAAGTGATCACAACTTTATTTGAATTTTTAAGATTTATTTCAGCTCTTACATTGGTCAGGTAAATTACATCAGGGTTATTAATGTCTATTTCCCCACTTTTTGCATTAATATTATATTCATTGCCTTTAGAGTCTTTAGACAGATAGCTTACATCTTTAATAGTGTTAGATGAAAAAGACTTTTCTTCCAAAGAATTAGAGTCTATTTTATTAGTGTCTTTTTTTTTTAAAAAATTTAAATATATAAAATAACTTATAACAATAAGGATAATTGTTAAAGAAAACCCCATAATTTTTTTGTTTTTCATTTATGAAATGTTTGACTCTAAGATATTATGTATATGAATTACTCCTATTGTTTTAAATTTATTTTTCTTTTCAAATACACACAGCGAAGTAATTTTTTTACTATTCATTAAAGATAGAGCTTTTACAGCTAAGGCGTCTTTGTTAATGCTAATAGGTTTTTTTGTCATAATTTTATTAACAGTAATTGATTGTAAGTCTAAATTATTTTGACTGTATCTTCTTATCTGACCATCTGTGATTATACCTGTAGTTATTTTTTTTTTATTTCTTATTATCAATATTCCTAGATTTTTTTTACTTAATATTTTTAGAGCTTTATTCATTTTAATATTTTCATGAACAAAAGGAATTTTGTTTCCAGTGAGCATTATATCCTCAACAGTTTTTAATTGTGCACCCAAACTACCCGCGGGGTGTAATTTTTTAAAGTCCATTTTACCAAATTTTTTATAATTCATACTTGCGATTGACAATGCATCACCCAAAGCTAATTGAGTTGTGGTGCTGGCGGTTGGAACAATTCCACCAGCCTCTGTTACTTTAGGTGTTAAAAGTTTAATGTCTGATTCTTTATACAAAATTGAATCTTTTTTAGTAACTATTCCAATTAATATAATTCTATTTCTTTTTGCAAATCGAATAATATTCTTAAGTTCACTTGTTTCACCGGAGTTGCTGATCAAAATTAAAACATCTTTTTTAGAAATCATTCCAAGATCTCCGTGTGAAGCTTCGCTTGCAGATAAAGTAAATGATGGAGTTCCAACAGATGCAAGTGTTGCTGCAATCTTAGATGCAATCAAACCACTTTTGCCTACCCCGCACAGTATAACCTTTGACTGACACTTACTAATTTCAACTACAGCATCATTAAATGAATTATTAATATTTTTTTTTAAGTTTTGGAGAGCTTTAATTTCTAAACTTATAACACTCCTTGCTATGTTTATAAATTTTTTTTTAATCATTAATGTGACCAGATATCATCTTTAAAAAGAGCCAAATCTAAATCAACTCTAGTTCTTAAAAATTTCAGACATTCTTTATAAAGCTTTATACGATTTTCTCTTTCTAATATTTTTTCTAATTTCTCATGTATTTTATGCAAATAAATTACATCATTTGCGCAATATTTTAGTTGGGCTGGAGTTAATTGTCCTCCAAAATCCGAATTTTGAAATTGCTTGCTAATATCTATGTTTACAAATTCTTTAATTAATGTCTTTAAAGAGTGATTATCAGAATATGATCTTGCAAGTTTTGAGGCTATTTTTGTATCAAGAATATTATTAGTCTCAGTTTTCAAATAATATTTAATGTGAGAAATATCTGCTCTACCATAGTGAAAGATTTTAGTAATATTTTCATCTTTTAATATTTTAACTAGATTAGGTGCATTGTAATTATCTCTATCGAATTGTACAATGTGGGCATCTGAATTTCCTGAAGATATTTGAATTAAGCATAAAGGATCTCGTCTGACATTAAGACCCATAAACTCTCCATCAACTGCTATTATATTGCCTAATTTCAAATCATCTGGTAGATCATTTTTGTGAAGATGAATATTATTAGTCATTTTTAAACATATATATATGAAAGCAAAAAATTGTCTAATTTTCGGTGGTAGTGGCCAAATTGGTAGAAACCTTATAAGAAAACTCACTAAGAATAACTTTAGAGTTACTGTGGTAACTAGAAATATTCATCAAAAAAGTTATATTATTAAAACTCAAGCAAATGTTGGCTATATAGATATTGTTGAATCCAATATATTCGATGAAAGAAAAATAAGAGAACTTTTTAAGAAATCTGATATATGTGTAAATTTAATAGGTATTTTATTTGAAAAAAAAAAAGGAAACTCATTTAAAAACATTCATACAGTTTTTCCTTCATTATTAGCAAAACTATCAAAAGAATATAACCTTAAACACTTTATTCATTTATCAGCTCTAGGTATAAATGAAGCTAAAGATTCAGTCTACGCAAGTAGTAAAGTTGAGGGTGAAAATAACATCTTGAAAAACTTCCCTCTTGCAACAATATTAAGACCATCCATAGTTTATTCTGTAGATGATAACTTTACGACAAACTTTATGACACTTTTAAATAGGCTTCCATTTTTTCCTCTATATTACAATGGAAACACAAAGTTTTCACCTATACATTGTTCTGATTTGACAGATACTATCTATCACGTGATTTCAAATAATATTTATTCTAAAGTTATTGAATGTGTGGGTCCAGAAGTTTTTACTTTCAAAGAAATAATAATGAAATTATTAAATTTGATTGGAAAAAAAAGAATTTTATTACCTATGCCTTTACCTATAGCTAAAATGTCCGCGAGAATATTCGAAATAATGCCTAAACCCTTGCTGACACAAGATCAATTAAAACTTTTAAAATATGACAACATTGCATCTGGTAAATATAAAACAAATTCAGATATCGGTGTTCCAAGCATGAGACATTTTGATGAAGAGGTTAAAAAGTATTGTTATATGTGGAGAGAGGGTGGGCAATTTTCCACTGAAAAATACAACTCAAAAAAAAATTCAGATATTAGTTTAAATTAAAATCTAACCTGTTTGTATTTTCTTTTCTATAAAATCAGGGACCTCTTCTTTATCAGCTGTTTCATCTTTTTTACCTTTTGGTTGATATGCATATAGGAGATGCAATTTACAATAGGAAAAGTCCTTTAATGACGACCTACCACAAAAGTAAAAAGATTTTTCATCTGGGTGCCCAATTGGCCATTTGCATAAACTTTCATCCAGCTCCTCTAATTGTTTAGGATTTTCTGGCTCAAAGTCTTTTTCAATTATTAAAGATTTAAATTTACTTTTACGACCTCTTCTATTCTTTATATTTTTTTCTTCTAATGAATTTTCAAAACTTTGATTTGAGGTAGCTTTTCTCGTTTTTATTTTAGCTGACAAATTCATCCGATGAGATTTCCCGATGACAGCATTACGAGTAACCCCGCCTATTATTTCAGCTATTTGACTTGCTGTTTTACCTGAACCCCAAAGTTCTTTTAATTTTGCAACTTTTTCGTCTGTCCAACTCATATATCAATATCTTGTGTTAAACTTATTAATATCAACAATATACTGATATTAAATTTAATTAAACAACCAAAAAATGATAGTTATCAACACATATTGGTTCAACTTATTAGATATGTATTTTCAATCATAGCTTGTATCTAATAATTAAAATTTATAAAACAAATTTAATATATGACCTATTTAGCAAAAAACTATAACAGAAAAAAAATTTCCTTTAAGTACGGCAAAGGAAGTTATTTGTTCTCTACTGATAACAAAAAATATTTAGATTTTGTTCAGGGTATTGCTGTAAATTCATTGGGCCATGCACATCCAAAACTCACAAAAACGATTAGTACTCAAGCAAAAAAATTATGGCATGTTTCAAATGCTTTTCAAATTCCAGAAGGAGAAAAGTTAGCTAGAAAATTGTGTAAAAAAACTTTTGCTGATTATGTAATGTTTCAAAATAGTGGTGCAGAAGCTACCGAGGCTGCGATAAAAGTTGCTAGAAGATATTTCTACTCAATTGGTAAATTGAATAAAAATAAAATATTATGTGTTCGAAATTCCTTTCATGGAAGAACTTTGGCTGCAATTTATGCAAGTGGATCAAAGAAAATGACTGAGGGATTTGGTCCAAAAGTAAGTGGATTTGATCACTTTGACTTTGGAGACCACAAGTCGTTGAAAAAAAAAATCACCAAAAATACAGCTGCTATTATGGTGGAAACGATAATGGGTGAGGGTGGAATTAAAGTAATACCTGATTGGTGTTTAGTTGAATTGAGAAATTTATGTAATCAAAAAAAAATATTACTAATTTTAGATGAGGTTCAGTGTGGAATTGCAAGATCTGGTGACTTTTTTGCATTTGAAAAATCTAAAGTAAAGCCAGATATTGTGCCAATCGCAAAAGGAATTGGAGGTGGATTTCCTATTGGAGCTGTTTTAATGAATAAGAAAGTAGCTTCTGGGATGACACCAGGAACACATGGTTCTACTTTTGGAGGTAATCCATTAGCAATGGCTGTTGGAAATACAGTAATGGACATTGTTTCAGATAAAAAATTTTTAAAAAATGTTAAAAATATTTCTAAATATTTTTTTTTAAAATTGAATAATTTTAAAAAACTTTATCCAAATATAATAAAAAATATAAGAGGTAAGGGACTCTTAATAGGTATTCAGTTACATACAGACCAGACAAAATTTATAAAAAAACTTATGCAAAATAAGCTACTAACTATACGTGCGGCAGAAAATGTGGTCAGAATTTTACCACCACTAAATGTTAAAAAAAACGAGGTTGATCAAGCTTTAAAAATAATAAATAAAGTTTGCAAAGAATTAAATTAGAATGAAACACTTTATCAATTTAAAAGATATTCCATCTAAAGATCTTAAAAAAATAATAATAGATGCAAAGAGAAGAAAAAATTTAAGAAAAAAATTAAGCACACTCGAAGTTGATAAAGGTGCTCCTTTGAAGGGGAAGTTGCTTATCCAAATGTTTGAAAAGTCAAGCTTACGAACTAGATTAAGCTTTTATCTAGCAATTAAACAACTTGGAGGGGGCACTTTAACTCTTAGATCAAATGAGCTTCATCTCGGTCAGGGTGGTGAAAGTATTGCGGATACTGCAAAAATTCTCTCAACATACGGGGATGGATTTATGCTGAGAACTGATAGTGACAAAAAAGTTGAAAATTTTAAAAAATATCTTTCAATCCCAGTAATAAACGGTCTTAGCCCATCATCACATCCGACACAGGTTTTATCAGATGTATTTACAGTTGAAGAAATAAAGAAAAAACCAATTTCAAAACTGAATATTTGCTGGATTGGAGACTCTAATAATGTTTTAGACAGTCTGATTGCAGCATCAGTCAAATTTTCATTTAAATTAAGTATAGGTTGTCCAAGAAAATTTGAACCCAGCGCAAAAGTAAGAAATTGGGTTAAAAAAAATAAAAAGAAAATTTTTATTTACAACGATCCAAAAAAAGCAGCTTCAAATGCAGATGTAATTTTTTCAGATAAAGTAATTTCTTTAAATGATAAAGTTAATAAGAAGAAAAAAATAGCTCAATTTAAAAAATTTAAAATTAATAAAAAACTTATGGGATATACAAAAAAAAATTGTATTTTCTTACATTGTCTTCCAAGAGGAAATGAAGTATCAGATGATATTTTTTTAGGAAAAAAATCCCATGTCTGGCAACAAGCTCTAAATAGAGTTCATGTTCAAAAAAGTATTTTATTATACTGTTTTGGAAAACTAAGGTAATGGTAAAGGATTATCTGAGTTTTGGTTCAGATATTTAATTACAGAAGCTCTATCTTTTTCTTTTCTCAATCCAGCAAAAGCCATCTTAGTTCCTTTGATCCATTTAGCAGGTTTGATTAAATAACCATTAAGCTCTTCGAGTGTCCATTCTTTATCATAAGATGCTAAAGCCTTGGAATATTTGTAGTCTTCAACTATGCCAATTTTTCTTCCAACAACATTATACAAAGCAGGACCAATATTATTTTTTCCACCTTTAACAATAGAGTGACATGCAGCACATTTCTTAAAAACTTTCTCTCCATGAGTTAGATCGCCCATAGCCATTAATGCATTAATATCGATTTTCTCTTCTACACTTGCTTTTGTAGAGGATGAAACAGTTGTTGCTTCTTCTACATCTACTGCGTAACCTGGAGTTTCTGGTTTTTCTACATGAAAAATAACATCTGATAATTTTCCAATACCTATTACTAAAAGTGCAACCATTAAAACTGCAGCAACTATTTTATTAATTTCGAAAGAATCCATTTTTTATTAAATAATTTTGAACATATATCATGATAAATTAAAAAATTATCAAAATTATCTGTATAAATTTGCCTCTATTGGTATTTAATAGCTATAATTAATTAAGTATTTATGAAAACTTTGATCATTATACCATCAAGATTAGGAGCAACCAGATTACCCGGGAAACCTTTGTTAAAGATTAATAATAAATCAATAATTTCACATGTTTTTAAAAGAGCTCAAGATGCTGATATTGGAGATGTGGTAGTAGCTACAGAAAATAAGGAAATTGTTGAAGATGTGACTATGAATGGAGGTAGAGCCATTTTAACTAGCAATAACCACAAAACTGGTACAGACAGAATATATGAAGCTTTCAAAAACATGAAACTTAAAGATGTGGACTTAATAATGAACTTACAAGGAGACGAGCCAGCAATAAATATAGAAGACATAGTAAGTTTAAAAAACAAAATGATTAACTACCAATCAAAAATAGGGACTCTTGCTGCAAAAATCGAAAATGAAAAAGATTTTCAAAATGAAAATATTGTCAAAGTTCAAACAAAATCTAATCTTCAAGAAGACTCTTTTTCTGAAGCAGAAGTATTTTTACGGATATCTAAAAAATTAGACAAAATTTATCATCACATTGGTATCTATTGTTATTCTGTGGAAACTCTTGAAAAATTTGTTGAATTAAATCAGACTAAAAATGAAATAGAGCAAAGATTGGAACAGCTAAGAGCACTAGATAATAGTATCAAGATAAATGTTGCATTAGCAAAATCTCCTCCAATAGGAGTAGACACCGAAGAAGATTATATGGCCTTAAAAAAAATTATGGAATATAAAGATTAATGAGTAAAATTTATTTTCAAGGTACATTTGGTGCATATTCTCACTTGGCAGCTTTATCAGTTGATCCAAATGCTGAAATTATACCCTGTAAAACTTTTGATGAATGTTTTAGTAAGGCTTCACTTGAACCTGAAAACAAAATAATTATTCCCGAGTCTAATAGAATAACAGGAAACATTGGAATTGAGTATTTGATATTTAAACATAGATTAAATATTTATATGGAGCATTTTCAAAAAATTGAACATAATTTGTTAGGTCAACCAGGATCGAAATTAAAAGATATTAAAGAAGTATATTCTCATGCACAAGGGCTATCTCAATGTTCACAATTTATAAAGGAAAATAATTTAATAGAACATATTAGAGCAGATACTGCTGGTTCTGCTGAAATGATTTCAAAAACTAAAAATGTTAAGCAAGCTGCTATAGCTTCATCTTTAAGTGCTGAAATTTATGGACTAGAGGTAATAAAAAAAAATATTGAAAATGAGAATGGAAACTTAACAAGATTTTTAGTAATGGGTAAAAATATTTCTCAACCTGAGTTTAAAAATAAAAATTATATCACGTCTTTTTTATTTAAACTCAAAAGTAAACCAGCTGCTCTCTATCAATCACTAGGAGGTTTTGCAATTAATGGAGTAAATTTAACTAAACTTCAAAGCTATCCTGAAAAAAATACATTCGACTCTTATTTTTTCTTATGTGACCTAGATGGACACATTGAAGATAAAAAAGTTCAAAAATCTTTAGAGGAACTAGGTCTTCATTGTGAAGATTTTCACGTCTTAGGTGTTTTTGAAGCAGATAAGTTGAGAGAAAATAAGTAATAATCTTTTCTTGTAGATTAGAAAATATAACTGCTATAATACTTTTGGAGGCTAGAGGTGGATGCTGCTTGAACCCGACCAGATCTTAACGGAAGCAGTCGTAGAGACAGTTATTCAGGTTCTAGTCTCCTAATATATATGAACAATAATTCGAAAGTACTGGCATTAAAATATAGACCGCAAACTTTTGACGATCTAATAGGCCAGGAAGTGGTTGCAGAAACAATAACAAATTCAATTAAAGCAGACAAAATTCCAAATGCATATTTATTCACAGGCATTCGAGGAATTGGTAAAACCACAATAGCCAGGATTGTTGCAAAGACTCTTAACTGTTCAAATGGCATTGAAAATAAATGCAAAGTAAAATGTGAGAATTGTGACTCCATTGCAAGTTCCAATCATATTGATGTTTTGGAAATGGATGCAGCTAGTAAAACTGGTGTAGATGATGTTAGAGATCTCATAGAATTTTCTAGATATGGACCAACTTCAGCTAAATATAAAATTTTTATAATTGATGAAGTACACATGCTTAGCAAACAGGCTTTTAATGCTCTTTTAAAAACATTAGAAGAGCCACCAGAATATCTGAAGTTTATTTTTGCAACTACTGAAATTAAAAAAATACCAATCACAGTTGTATCTAGGTGTCAAAGATTTGATTTATCTAGAATTAAATCATCAGAATTATTTGAGTTTATAAAAAAAATTAAAGATAAAGAAAATGGTAAAGTTACTGACGACGCTTTAAGATTAATAGTAAAAATTTCTGAGGGATCAGTTAGAGATGCATTATCTCTATTAGATAGGGCTTTATTAAGCTTAGATGAAAATACCGAATTAGATTTGAACTCAGCACAAAAAATATTTGGCTACTTTGATAAATCTCAACTAATAGATTTATTTGAACTTATTTTAAAAGGTGAAGAAACAAAAGTAATAAATATTTATAGAAAAATTTATGATCAAGGAGTAGAACCTAAAGTATTCATAAATGATTTCTTAGAATTATTGTATTACTTTAAAAATATAAATTCTTTAACACTAGAAAGTACAAATTTTTCTCTTAATGATGAGGAGTTTTTGAAAATAAAAAGTATTTCAAATAAAGTAGAGTCTGATGTGTTGGTACTGTTCTGGCAATTTGCAATTAGCTCTCTTGAAGAATTAGATATAGTTTCAAATCAACATTTGTCGATTGAGATGTTTCTAATCAGATTAATGCATTTACAGTCTGCGAAATCTCAAAAAAAAATTGAGCCTGAAACTGAAAAAAGATCAACCAATGATATTGAAGAAAATATAAGCTCAAATAAAATAATAGACCAAATAAAAAATATTTCCCAAGAAGAAAAGAATAAACCACAAGTACAAACTGAAATTAAGGCAGAAAATAAAATACTAATAAATTCTTTTGATGATCTATTATTAATCTGCTCTGAAAAAAAAGAAATCAAATTGAAATATGAATTAGAAAAAAATGTCAATCTAGTAAAATTTGAAAAAAATAGAATTGAGATATCTTTTAACGATAGTTTAGATAAAGATTTTGTTAAAGATTTATCATCGAAACTTTATGATTGGACTGCTGAGCGATGGATTATTACTTTTAGTAAATCTAAGGGCGAAATGTCTGTAAAAGAAAAACAACTTAACAATAAGAAACTTTTAATTGATGAAGCAAAATCTTCAGAAGCTTATAAAAATATAATAGAAAATTTTCCTGATGCAGAATTAATTGACGTTAAGATAAAAAAGGATGAGGGTCAGAATGACTGATTTTAGTAAGATTTTAGATAAAGCCAAAGAGCTTGAGGCAAAAATGAAAGAAAGCCAGCAGAAAATTAAGGAAATAAGAGTAGAGGGCGTTTCTGGCTCTAATTCTGTAACAATAACTCTTGATGGTGAAGGTGAAATGCAAACAATAAAATTATCTGATGAGATTATGAAAGAGGACAAAGCTATTATTGAAGATTTAATTGTTGCCGCTCACAATAACGCTAAAGCTCAGTTAAAATCAAAGACTTCTGAAGAAATTTCAAAAGCTACAGGTGGTTTTGGTATACCTGGTTTTAAATGGCCTTTATAATTCATGCAAAACATTAATGAAATAGACGAACTGGTTAAACTAATATCTAAACTACCAGGCTTAGGACCCAAATCAGCAAAGCGAATTGTATTAAAATTAATAAATAATCGTGATGAACTTGTAAAGCCTTTGGCAAAGTCACTAGCCGATGTATACAAAAATATTGTTCGTTGTAAAATTTGTGGGACTTTAAAATCAAATTCAATCGAGTGTAATTTTGACAACTGTAAGATTGTTGATAAAAAATATAATAAGATATGTGTTGTTGAGAACATATCCGATCAATGGAGCATAGAAAGTTCTAATATATTCAGTGGATATTTTCATATTTTAGGAGGTACAATTTCATCAGTCGGTCAAAAAAAAGAGGACTTGCTAATTAATTCTTTAGTAGAAAGAGTAAAAAAAGATAATATTGATGAAGTAATTTTAGCTACCAGTGCAACTGTTGAAGGCCAGACAACTGCATATTATATACAGGACAGTCTAAAAGGTATTGAGGTTAAAGTAACGAAGTTGGCTCAGGGTCTACCTGTTGGTGGCGAGATAGAAAGTTTGGATGATGGAACTTTATTTTCAGCTTTTAAAAACCGTTCAAATTTAATTTCAAATTCAGATTAATTTTTTTTCTAATCTATTAATATGTAATAATGGTTCAGTATATCCAGAGGGCTGCTGCTTGCCTTTAAATACTAAATCACATGCAGTTTTGAAAGCTATTGAGTTTTCGAAGTCATCACTCATTTTGACATATTTAGAGTCATTCTTATTTTGACTATCAACAATTTTTGCCATTTCTTTCATAATTTCTGTTACTTGAATTTCTGTAGTAATTCCATGATGTATCCAATTGGCAATATGTTGCGAGGAAATTCTTAAAGTTGCTCTATCTTCCATTAGACCTACGTTGTTAATATCTGGAACTTTAGAACAACCTATTCCTTGGTCAACCCATCTCACCACATATCCAAGTAATGTTTGGGCTGAATTACTTATTTCATTATTTATTTCTTCAACAGACCAATTAGTTCTATCTGCTACTGGTATTGTTAGAAGATCATCAAGTTTTGCTTGATCCCTATTTAAAATTTTTTTCTGTTCATCAAAAATATTTATTTCATGATAATGTAGAGCGTGAAGGGCAGCAGCAGTTGGAGATGGCACCCAAGCACAATTTGCACCAGCTTTTAAATGGCCTGTTTTTTGTTCCATCATATCTTTCATCTTGTCAGGCATAGCCCACATACCTTTACCAATTTGAGCTTTACCAGAAAAACCACATTTTAATCCAATATCCACATTTCTGTTTTCGTAAGCTGTAATCCATTTTGATGACTTCATTTCTCCTTTTTTAATCATAGGTCCTGCCATCATTGATGTGTGCATTTCGTCACCAGTTCTATCTAAAAATCCTGTATTTATAAAAAATACTCTATTTTTTAAGGACCTAATACACTCTTTCAAATTAGAGGATGTTCTTCTTTCTTCATCCATTATTCCTATTTTGCATGTATATTTTTTTAATCTTAAAACCTCTTCTACTTTTGAAAAAATTAAATCTGTAAATGCTGTTTCTTCTGGTCCATGCATTTTGGGTTTAACAATATATACTGATCCAGTTCGTGAATTATTTTTTTTCTTTAAATCATGAAGTGCTGCAGCAGTCGTTATAAATGCATCTAAGATACCTTCTGGCACTTCATTTCCATCCTTTAAAATAATGGATGGGTTTGTCATTAAATGCCCAACATTTCTTACAAGTAGAAGGCTTCTGCCATGCAATTTTAGACCCTTACCATCCCTAGAAATATAACTTCTATTTGGATTTAGCTTTCTCTCATATAATTTTCCATCTTTTTCAAATTTTGACTTTAGGTCTCCACGCATTAAACCTAGCCAATTTCTGTAACAAATAATTTTATCTTCTGAATCAACTGCTGCTACACTGTCTTCATTATCACAAATAGTTGATACTGCTGACTCTATTATTATATCACTTATACCTGCATGGTCTTGTTGAGCAGCAAATGCTCTAGAGTCTTTTAAAATTTCAATATGCAAATTATTATTTCTTAAAATAATTGCAGAAGGATTATCACTTTCGCCTCTATGACCAATAAATTTATCTTCATCTATCAAGTTAACTAAATCAGCACCTTTAAGAATTTTTAGTTTTCTATCTTTTACGGCAAAGCTTGTTATTTTTTTCCAGCTTAAATCTTTCAATGGAAAATATTTGTCTAAAAATTCTCTGCCATACTTAATAACCATTTCACCTCTTAGGGGGTCATATCTCTCTGAAACACTATCTTCTGATTGCTCAATGATATCAGTTCCGTATAGACTATCATATAAACTCATCCATCTAGCATTTGCAGCATTCAGAGCATATCTTGCGTTCATAACTGGCACTACTAGTTGAGGCCCTGCGATTTTTGCTATCTCGTCATCTACATCTTTTGTTTGAATTTGAAAATCAGGTCCTTCATTTTTTAAATAGCCTATTTCAATTAAAAATTTTTTATACTCTTCAAAATTGAATTCTGATCCCTTATTTTTGATATGCCAATCATCAATTTTATTTTGTAAATCTTTTCGAATGTTTATTAATTCTCTATTTTTAGGTGCTAATTCATTTACGGTTTTTTCGAAACCTGCCCAAAAATTTTCTGGTGATATCTCTGTTTCTTTAAGTAACTCATCCTTAACAAATTGAACAAGATCACTTGAAACTTTCAAACTTTTAATATTTATGTATTTTTCTTGCATAGCACTTTCGTGACCCCATCTGTATTTTTGCCTGAGAGTTTTGCTCCTTCGGCGGAATTTAATCTCTTTCCAGAGTGTTATGCCTAAATCGGTCCTTTTGCCTGAGAGTTTCCGGGGTGGTTGCTCCTTCGGCGCTAAAAATTGCTTAGTCTCTCCCGATCATAAACTTCTATCTGTTAAAATTATTTAGTCAATTAATAACAATTACCTTAAAATAATTTATCATTTTATGGCCTTTTTTATAATTTAACTATCCGATATAACTAAATCATGAAAAATTACCTTAATTTTGAAAATGAAATTAAAAATCTTGAAAATGAGATAGAAAAATTAAAGGATCCTTATAATCAAGAAGGGCTATCAGAAGTTGATACTCAAAAAATATCTAGCACTCAAGCAGAGTTAGATGAAAAACTAAAAAATATTTACTCAAATTTAGATCCATGGCAAACAACTATGGTCGCAAGACATGAGGACAGACCAAAATCTAAATTTTTTATAGACAATTTATTTGAAGATTTTATTTCATTGTCTGGTGATCGTCATTATGGTGAAGATAAATCAGTTTTAACTGGTTTTGCAAAATTTAAAGGAAATTCTGTTTTAGTTATTGGACAAGAAAAAGGAGAGGATTTAGATAGCAGAATCGAGAGAAACTTTGGAATGATGAGACCTGAGGGATACAGGAAAACAATTCGATTAATGAATTTGGCAAACAAATTTAATATTCCAATAATTTCCTTTATAGATACTCCAGGTGCGTATCCAGGTGTTGGCGCAGAGGAAAGAGGTCAAGCAGAAGCAATCGCAAAATCAATAGAATGTTGCATGGAACTTAAGGTCCCAACAATTGCAATAATAATTGGTGAGGGTGGTTCTGGAGGAGCAATCGCTCTTGCATCTTCAAATAAAGTTATAATGTTTGAGAATGCAATCTATTCAGTTATATCTCCCGAGGGATGTGCAACTATTCTTTGGAGAGACCCAAAGAAAATGCTCGATGCTGCAAAAGCAATGAAACTCTCAGCAAAAGATTTATTGAAGTTAAAAGTTATCGACGAAATTATTCCTGAGCCTTTGGGTGGTGCTCATCGAGATAGAGATAAGATGCTTGAAAACTTAAAAACTTCTATCACACAAAATTTAGATTACTTCAAAGACTTATCTCCAGAGGAGATAGCAAATGAAAGAAAAAATAAATTTTTAAAGATTGGAAGGAATGATGGATTTATAAGCACAACTGAAGATTTAAGTTCATTGACTGTCAAAAAAAATAAATTTGAAAATATTTTAAAATCAAAAAAAATACAAATTGGTATTGGTATAAGTGTTATTTTGTTAGGTTTGATTTTTTTATTAACTTAAAATTATAAAGCTCCACAGCAATTTTTAAATTTTTTCCCTGTTGCTTCACATCTGTCATTTCTTGAAATTTTTTCATTTTTATTAGTGATAAGTAAACATTTAGGATTATTATTTTTTTCTATATTTCTAATATTTCGATTTGAGGGTTGTTCTTCTTGAACTACCTTTAAATTCATCAAGATTGTAACATAGTCTAATTTTAGTTTTTCTAAGAGGTTAGAAAATAAATCAAAAGCTTCTTTTTTGTATTCAACCAGGGGATCTCTTTGACCATAAGATCTTAAACCAACAACTTGTCTTAATTGTTCTAAATATTGAATGTGGGATTTCCAATTTAAATCTATAGATTGTAAAAAAATTCTTTTTTCAATTTCTTTTGCATAATCTTCTCCAAGTATCTTTATTCTTTCATTTCTTGTTTCACTAAATTTTGAAAGTATTTTTTCTTTTAACTCTTCATCTTTAGATGTAATTAATTCCTCAAATTCTTTATCTGTGAAACTTTTTCCTAATATTTGTTTAATTCTGTTAGTAAATTCATTGCTTTTTGGGTTTGAAAGTTTTTGAATCTTTAGTTTAATTAAGTCCTCAATTATTTCTTTTAAAAATTCATCAGAGTAACCAAAAATATCCCCACTACTCATTGCATTTTTTCTTTGAGAAAAAACAACATGTCTTTGATCATTAAGAACGTTGTCAAATTTTATTAAAGTTTTTCTAATGTCAAAATTTCTCGCCTCTACTTTCTGCTGCGCTCTTTCTAATGCTTTATTGATCCAAGGATGATCTATACTTTCTCCGTCTTTAAGTCCTAACTTTTCAAGCATATTATTCATAGATTCAGACCCAAAAATCCTCATTAAATCATCCTCTAAACTTACATAGAAAACTGAGCTTCCTTCATCCCCTTGTCTTCCTGATCTACCTCTTGCCTGATTATCAACTCTCCTAGACTCCATTCTTTCAGTTCCAATAACAAACAAGCCACCGAAAGACTTTATTTTTTCTTTTTCAATTTTGAGCTGGTCATCAGGAATAGTTCCTTTTTTTCCTCCAAGTTGGATATCAACGCCACGTCCAGAAATACTCGTCGTGATAATTAAAGATTTTTCTTTACCTGCATTGGCTATAATTTCAGCCTCATTTTCGTGATTTTTTGCATTTAAAACCACGTGCTTAATATTCTTTTTATTCAATAGATTTGAATAAACCTCAGACTTATTTACACTTGACGTAAAAACTAGTATTGGTTGTCCAAGCTCATTACGTTCTATAATTTTTTTAATAATTGCATTATTTTTTTCTTCTTCAGTTCTAAATATTAAATCATTAAAATCTTTTCTAATCATTTCTTTATTAGTAGGAATTACTACAACTGATAAATTATAAATTTCAAAAAACTCTGCAGATTCTGTTAAAGCAGTTCCGGTGCAACCTGCTATCTTTTTATAAAGTTTAAAATAATTTTGATAAGTTATTGATGCTAATGTTTGATTTTCAGCCTGTATATCAATCTTTTCTTTAGCTTCAAGGGCTTGATGAAGCCCATCTCCAAAACGTCTCCCTTCAAGAATTCTTCCAGTTAGCTCATCTACTATTTTCAAGCTTCCATCCTGAACAATATAGTCTTTTCCTTTTTTAAATAAATGATTTGCTCTTAAAGCTTGATTAACATGATGAACTAAATGTAGGTTTTCTGGATCATAAAAATTATCATTTTTTAATATTCCCGCATTTGAAAAATGCCTTTCAACATTATTAATTCCCTGATTAGTTAAAAGAATACTTTTTTCTTTTTCATCAATTTCAAAATCTTTTTCATTTAAAAATTTTATTAATTTATCGATAACTTTGTACTGTTCAGTTTTATTTTCAGCAGATCCAGAGATTACCAATGGTGTTCTTGCTTCATCAATCAAACAAGAGTCAATTTCATCAACAATTGAAAATGAATGTTCTCTTTGAACCATCTCATTTTGTGAAAATTTCATATTATCCCTAAGATAGTCAAATCCTAACTCACTATTTGTTGCATAGGTTATGTCACAATTATAATTTTTTTTACGTTCCTCATCGCTTTGGTTATTATTAATAAAACCTGAAGTTAACCCTAGAAAATTATAGATTAGCCCCATTTCTATCGAGTCTCTTTTTGCTAAATAATCATTAACAGTTACAATATGAACTCCTTTTTCACTTAGTGCGTTTAAATAAGCTGCCAATGTTATTGTTAAAGTTTTTCCTTCACCTGTTCTCATCTCAGCGATTTTACCTTCATGAAGAATGACACCACCAATTAATTGAACATCAAAATGTCTTTCTTTTCTGGTTCTTTTCGAAGCTTCTCTTACAATTGCAAAAGCTTCAGGCATTATATCATTTAATGATTTTCCACTCTTAATTAGATCCTTAAGCTCTAAAGTTTTTTTTGGAAAATCTGAGTCGTCTAAATTTATAAATTTTTCCTCTAGTGAATTAATTTTTTCAACAATCTTGCTTACCCTATCAAGCTCTTTTTGGTTGCTAGATTTAATGAATTTAGAGATTAGATTTAATGGATTAAACATGACTATTTGATTTATTCTTTAAGTATTATGTTTAATATATGTATTAAATAAATAATTTAAACAATATGGGAATTAATTTAACAAATTTTCTGTCTTCGCAATCAAAAAATACCAAAATGATTGATTTTCAAGACTTAGATCATATTGATGGTCTATCAATTTCAGTACTAAGCGCAAATTTATATAAAAATGACAGAGATGATTTATCAATGTTTTATTTCAGAGATGGTGCAAATCACGCCTCGTTATATACACAGTCCAAAATTGTTTCTGAAAATATCAAATGGAACTTAAATCAAAAAACTAAAAAAGTATTTTCTTTAATTGTTAATACAAGAAATGCAAATGCATTTACAGGTAAAGAAGGATATGAAAGTTTAAAAAAATTAGCAGATATTGTTTCAAAAAATTTGACAGAGAAACAAAAACAAGACGAGGAAACACCTAAAAAAATAAATCCAAAAGAAATTCTATTTGGTTGCACAGGAACAATCGGAGAAGAGTTTCCATTTGAAAAAATATCTTATCAAATACCTAATTTAATTAATAAAATTCGTTACACACAAAATAAATTTATTTGGATGAAAGCTGCTCTTGGAATAATGACTACTGATACAAAGCCAAAAATTGCTATGGAAGAGTGCAATATAGGAAGTGAGAAAGTTAAAATTTACGGGATTGCTAAAGGTTCTGGGATGATACATCCTAATATGGCAACAACTTTAGCTTATATTTTTACTGATGCGAGTTTATCTAATGATATTTTAAGTAAATTATTAAAAAAAAATATTGTTAATACTTTTAATGCTATTTCTTGTGATGGGGATACTAGTACAAACGACATGGTAACTATTTTTGCAACTAATAAAGTTAATAATTCTAAAATAAAAAGTATAAATGAAAATAAAATAAAAAATTTTGATAAAGCCTTAAATAACGTTCTATTAAATTTAGCTAAAAGAGTTGTTGCAGATGGTGAGGGAGCATCAAAATTTATTTCAATAAATGTGTCTAAATGTAAAAATGAAATAGATGCAAAGAAAATAGCTTTTTCAATTGGAAACTCACCTCTAGTAAAAACTGCAATTGCAGGTGAGGATCCAAATTGGGGAAGAATTATAATGGCGATAGGTAAAGCTGGACCAAAAATTAATTTAAAAAAACTCAGTATAAAATTAGGAAATATAAAAATAGTTCATGATGGAAAACTTTATGAAAATTACAGTGAAGAGGTAGCATCTAAATATATGAAAAATGAAAATATTGATATTAGTGTTGAAGTTTACACAGGAAAAAAAGATTTTACTTCATACACGATGGATTTAACTAAAAAATATATAAATATTAATGCAGACTACAGAAGCTAAATAATATTGAAAATTTTTATTTAAAAACTATTTATAGAATATGATCAAATACAAGTTAATTTGCAAAAATTGTAATTCTAAATTTGATAGTTGGTTCGCATCATCTGTTGAATATGAAAAATTAAAAAAAAAAAAATTCTTGACTTGTCATAGTTGTAACTCATCAAAAGTGGAAAAAACTTTAATGGCTCCACAATTAATAAATAACAAAAATAAATTTGAAACAAAATTAAATATTGCAAAATATCAAAAAATTAAAAAAACTATAAAAAATTATCAAAAGTTTATTAAAGATAATTTTCAATACGTAGGGGACAATTTTGCTTATGAAGCAAGATCAATCCATTATAATAATAAAAAAAAATCTAAAGGCATTTATGGAAGTGCTTCAACACAAGATCTTAAAGAGTTAAAAGATGAAGGAATAGAAGCTCAGATGTTTCCCTGGATAGAAGATAAAGAAAATTAATTTTTCAAAAATTTCGCAATATAGTTTACGGATAAGTCTTTTGTAATACTCCACTCGTCCTTAATAATATTAAAATTCATTCCATCAAACTTTTTTAAAGATAAATTATTTTTGGTCAAAATATCTTTTAGTTCTTCAGGTTTAACAAATTTTTCCCACTCATGAGTCCCTATTGGCAGCCATCTTAATACATATTCTGCTCCTACTATAGCAAACACATATGATTTTAAAGTTTTATTAATTGTTGCAACAAACATTAATCCGTTTTTCTTAAGAAGTTTAGAGCATGATTTTAAAAAGAAAGAGATATCCTCTACATGCTCAACTATTTCCATATTGAGTATTACATCAAATTTTTTTGTAATTTTTAATTTTTCAGGTGATGAGCAAATATAATTTATTTTAAGCCCATTTTTTTTTGCATGAATTTTCGCAATTTTAATATTTTCAATTGATGCATCGATGCCTGTAATATTAGCACCCAATCTACACATTGGTTCAGAAAGTAATCCCCCACCACAACCAATATCTAAAATATTAATTCCAGATAAAGGGTTAGCTTTATTTCTTGTTTTAAATTGGTGAATTATACTATCTCTAATATATTTAATTCGTATTGGATTGAATTTGTGCAAAGGTTTAAATTTTCCATGCGGATCCCACCATTCATCCGCCATATTTGAAAATTTTTCTATTTCTTTTTTATTTACGCTATTCATATAAGATAATTTGTTGACATAGCAATTAAGATGTATTTTATCAAATATTAATTAAATAATTATTATTCAGCTGATCATGAAAACCGTAGTACTTAAATTTGGTGGAACTTCTGTAGGCAGCATCGATAGAATTAAAAAGGTATGTAAAATTATAGCCTCTTTTAAAAAGAAAAATTATAAGGTGGTTGTAATTTCTTCTGCTATGAGTGGTGTTACTAATGATCTAGTTAATAAATCAAAGTCAATTAGTAATAATTTTGATTTGGCAGAATATGACACACTAGTATCTACTGGGGAACAAGTTTCATGTTCGCTTATAGCAGGCAGATTGAAACATATAGGATTAAAATCTAGATCTTGGTTATCTTGGCAGCTACCTATTGTTACAGAGGGTAATTACTCAGGTGCTCGAATAAATAAAATAAATATTAAGGAATTGAATAAATATATAAAAAGTGGTGGTATTCCAATTGTTACTGGTTTTCAAGGTATTAATAAAAATTATAGAATAACTACTATTGGTAGGAGTGGATCTGACGCAACAGCAATAATGTTAGCTAAATATATTAAAGCTGATGAATGTATAATATTTACTGATGTAGAAGGTATTTATACCACTGATCCACGTTTGCATAAAAAAGCAAAGAAAATAAAAAAAATTTTTTATGATGAGATGCTTGAAATGGCATCATTAGGCTCAAAAGTAATGCAACCAACTTCAATTCAAGATGCAAAGTTGAACAAGATAGATATTAAAGTTAAGTCCTCTTTTGCATCTAAGTCAGGAACTTTAATTACAAATTCTAAAAAATCATTTAGTGATCAAATAATAACTGGTATCTCATCAACAAAAAATGATGCGAAAATTACCATAGTTGGCGTTAAGGACAGGCCTGGAGTTGCTGCATCAGTTTTTAAACCATTATCTAAAAATCTGATTAATGTTGATATGGTTGTTCAAAATATTTCACAAAATGGGAAAAATACTGATTTGACTTTTACGATTAAATCTGAGGACCTTAAAAAAACTAAAAAGCTGATAAAAGAAAACAAAAATATTTCATATAAAAAAATATCTTTTGACAGAAATGTATCTAAAGTATCAATAATTGGTGTTGGAATGATTACAACACCAGGAATAACTTATAGAATGTTCCAAGCTTTGGCGTCAAAAAAAATAAATATTTTAGTTATTTCAACATCCGAAATTAAAATTTCAGTTTTAGTATCAGCAAAGCATGTTAAAAAAGCAATTGCATCTTTACATAAAGAATTTAAATTAGATTAATTAAATGAGTGTTAGGCCATTTAGAGATATTAACAGAAGAAAAACAAAAGTAATAAATGTTGGTGATGTTAAAATAGGTGGAGATAATCCAATTTCTGTTCAATCCATGACCAATACTTTAACAACTGATGTTAAGGCAACAATAAATCAAATTAATGATATTACAGAGGAAGGGGCTGATATAGTTAGAGTTTCATGCCCAGACGAAGAGTCAACTAAAGCACTTAAAGAAATAGTTAAACATGTATCTATCCCAGTAGTAGCAGATATTCATTTTCATTATAAAAGAGCAATTGAAGCAGCTGAAAATGGAGCTAAATGTTTAAGGATAAATCCTGGAAATATTGGTGAGGAGTCAAAAATTCACGATGTTCTTAGCGCTGCAAAGAATAATGGTTGCTCGGTAAGAATTGGAGTAAATGCTGGATCACTAGAAAAAGATATATTAGATAAGTTTAAAGAACCTTGTCCCGAAGCTCTTGTTGCAAGTGCTTTAAGAAATATAAAAATATTAGAGGATAAAGATTTTTTTAATTTTAAGATAAGCGTTAAGTCCTCTGACGTTTTTTTATCAATCGGTGCTTACAGACAATTATCTAAGGTATGTGATTATCCTCTCCATTTGGGAATTACTGAGGCTGGGAGTTTTGTATCTGGAAGTATAAAGTCCTCTATAGGACTTGGAAGTCTTTTGATGGATGGAATTGGAGACACAATAAGGATTTCCCTATCAGATAATCCTATAAAGGAAGTTACAATTGGAAATGAAATTCTAAAATCATTAAATTTAAGAAATAGAGGTGTTAAAATTATATCTTGCCCTTCTTGTGCAAGACAAGCTTTTCAAGTAATTGATACTGTCAAAATATTAGAGGAAAAACTATCTCATATAAAAGCACCATTAACTCTCTCAATAATTGGGTGTGTTGTAAATGGGCCAGGAGAAGCAGCTATGACTGACGTAGGAATTACAGGAGGCGGAAAAGGAAATAATATGCTGTATTTATCAGGAGTTCAAAATGAAAAGGTTTTGACCAAAGATATTATAGAAAAAGTTGTTACAGAGGTTGAAAAAAAAGCATCTGAGTTAGAAAAGTAAAAATGATACCCAACAAAACAATTGAGGAACTTATATTAAGGCATTCTTCACTAGAAAAGGATTTATCCTCCGGAACTATAGATAAAAAGTTATTTGCAGATAAATCAAAAGAATATTCGGATGTAAATGAAATTATTGAAAATGCAAAAAAATATATCTCATTTGATAATGATAAGAAAGAATTAGAAAAAATATTAAATGATAGTTCATTGGATGAGGAATTAAGAAATATGGCTGAAACTGAATTAAGTGATCTACAAATACAACATGAGACAAATGAAAAAAAATTAAAATTATTTTTGCTACCAAAAGATGAAGCAGATAAAAAAAATGCTATTATTGAAATAAGAGCAGGTACAGGTGGATTAGAAGCAAGTTTATTTGCATCTGATCTTTTTAAAATGTATGAAAAAGTCAGTCATAAAAAAAAATGGTCGTTAGAACTTATTTCAATTTCCAGAAGCGATGCAGGTGGTTTAAAAGAGGTTATAGCCTCAATTAAAGGTAATAATATTTATTCAACACTTAAATATGAAAGTGGAGTACATCGAGTACAAAGAGTTCCTGATACTGAAACTCAAGGAAGAGTTCATACATCAGCAGCAACAGTTGCTGTATTGCCTGAAGCAGAAGAAGTTGATTTAAAGATAAACGACTCAGATTTAAGAATTGATGTTTTTAGAGCTGGGGGACCAGGTGGGCAATCGGTTAATACAACGGATAGTGCTATAAGAATTACACATATTCCTACCGGATTATCTGTTTCTCAGCAGGATGAAAAATCACAACATAAGAATAAAGCAAAGGGAATGAAAATACTGAGAGCTCGTTTATATGAGTTAGAGAGATCAAGAATCGATCAAGAAAGGTCAAAAGATCGTAAAACTAAAATTGGTTCTGGGGACCGTTCTGAACGAATTAGAACTTATAATTTTCCTCAAGGAAGAGTTACAGATCATAGAATTAATTTAACATTACATAGATTAGAAGAATTTCTAGAAGGAGAAGCCTTCGATGAAATGATTGAATCATTAACTTTACAAGCTCAAGAAGAGACTCTAAGTAATTTGAAATAATGAATATTAATTCAGCAATTATTAATGGAGCAATAGTCTTAAAAGATAACTTTATTAGCAATCCATTTTTAGACTCAGAGATATTAATGGCTAAGGCAATCGATAAAGATAGAAAATATGTTTTGCTTAATTCTAAAAGACCAATCGATATGGATGAATTAAATATGTTTCAAAAATTAATAAAAAAAAGATCATTTGGAAAACCAATTGCTTATTTAACTGGTAAAAAGTTCTTTTGGAACTCAGAATTTTTAGTGTCAACTGATACCTTGATACCTCGACCAGATACAGAGTTGATTATTGAGAAAGTTTTAGAATTAACAGGTCATAAAAAAAATATAAGTATATTAGAGATAGGAATTGGAACTGGGTGTATACTTTTATCCATTTTAAAAGAGAGAAAAACTTTTTATGGAACAGGAATCGATATAAGCAAAAGTTGTTTAAATATAAGTAAATTAAACGCTATTAACCTTAAAGTAGGTTCCAAACTTAAATTATATAAATCAAATGTTGACAAATTCACTTCTGGCAAATATGATTTAATTATATCTAATCCACCATATATTGAAAAAAAAATTTTAAAATATTTGGAAAAAGATGTTGCTAAGTTTGAGCCAAAACTAGCTTTAGACGGTGGATTAGATGGTTTGTCAGCAATCAGAAAAGTAATTAAAAAATCGTCTGAACTGATTAAAAAGAACGGCAAACTTATTCTAGAAATAGGTTTTGATCAAAAAAGAAGAGTAATTAGTTTATTAAAAAAAGAAGGATTTTATATTAACAGTGCTTACAAAGATCTTGCAAATAATGATCGATGCATAGTCTGTACAAAAATATAGTTTTTTTAAAACCATGGTAACATTTAGAAACAACAACAATAACAACAATAGAAGAAGTAATTTTAGAAGAAATGACAGAAGCTTTAAATCAAATGGAGACAGACCAAAGTTTGGATCTAATTACTCAAATAATGATAATTTTAAAAGAAAAGCTCCTGGTAGAAACAACCACAATGCACCAAAATTGATTGAAAAATATAATGATTTAGCAAGAGAGGCCACTTCAAATGGTGACAAAATTTTATCTGAAAATTATCTTCAACACGCTGATCATTTTACCAGGGTTTTAAATGAAAGAGAGAGCGTAAGAAGAGAGAGATTTTATGAGAAAAAAAGTGATGAAAATGTTAATCTTTCAGACGCAAATAAGATTAAAAAAGAAGAAATTTCAAAAAGTAATTTAGTCGATGTTTCCAATAAAGAGAATGAGGAAGAAAAAGTTTCAGAGCCTCAAGCTTAAATCTTTAGTTTAATCCTATAATTTTTTCAGATTTTAAAACATCTAATTTAATTTTTTTAGTCTCAAAAATTTTTCTCTCTTTACCCTTTAAAATCTTTCCTGAGGGCAGCTTTAGTTTTTGTGAATTAACTTTTTTTCCATTGACTATAACTTCGTAGTGTAAATGTGGGCCGGTCGATTTACCTGTTGATCCTACATAACCTATAGTTTGACCCTGTTTTACTTTTACACCAGTTTTAATTCCACGAGCAAATTTTGACATATGTGCATAAATAGTTTGATAAGTTGAATTATGCCTTATTTTAACACAATTCCCTCCACCACCACACCATCCAGCTTTTTTTACTACACCATCTCCTGATGCCATTATGGGAGTACCCATTGGTGCAGCAAAATCAGTTCCTCTATGCATTTTATTAAATCCATCTATCGGATGTTTTCTCATCCCAAAAGGAGATGAAAGCCTAGCTCCATTTATTGGAGTTTTCATTAATGCTTTTTTAACACTTTTTCCATTTTTATCATAATGACCTTCACTACCATCTTTATCAAAGTAATACAGACTATTATCTTGACCACTGAGTTTTAAATTAGCAAAGAGAATTTCTCCAGTTTCAACTATCTCATTTTTTTCGTTTAAGAATATTTCATACATAATTTGAAATTTATCTTTTTTTCTTATGTCTCTTTGAAAATCTATTTGAAATCCATAAATTCTTGCAAATTCAATTATTGTATTAGCGGGAATTTTTTCGTCGGATGCGGCCTTATAAAGACTTTGTAAAATAATATTTTCCTTATAAATTATTTTTTTTCCAAGTTTAATTGATAAAATTTCTTCTTTAAATTCGTCATTTTCAATATTTCTTTTTAATAATATTTTTTGAGTATTTGAAGTTTGATATATAAATTCTTTAATTTTATTATTTGTTTTATCTAAATTAAATTGAATTATTTGTTTCGTATTTAATTTATTAAGATTAACTTTATTTTCAAGAGAGCTTTTTATTTTAATGATTTCACTTTTTTCAATTGAATAGTTTTCTAAAATTTTATCAAAGGTTTCTCCAGATTTAATTTTATGTTTAATTTTTTTGTATTTAGGATCAAGGTTATTAACTAAGTGACTTAAAGTTTTTTTGAAATAAATATTATCAATAAAATCATTATAAGATTGGATATTGTTTTTTTTTGTAAAATTAAAATAACTTGTCGAGACAACTGTAATAAAAATTAAAAAAAGTAGGACAAAAATCTGAATATTTTTTTTAATTTTATTTTTTATATTTTTAATCATTTCAAAATGAATAGGTTACAATTATTAGTTTACAGAAACTTAAAAATCAAAAAAAACCCTTGAAAATCAAGCATTTTAACCACATTTTTTGACGTTAAATGCTTGATTTCCTATTATTTTAGCCTATAAGCACTGAACTTTCTCTAAAAATTATTGTTAACACAATAAATAAGTGAGGATTATTGACGCTTTTAAGCTCAATTAGCTATTTAAAACGTAAAAATTTAAGAAGAGAAGTGTGGACGGTTAAGGTTACCAAAAATTTGTCGTACACACTTCATCATAATATAAATTTTATTCTTAGAATTTATATTGAAGCTAGTGTGCGCCGTTTTTAAACTTGAGAGTTTGATCATGGCTCAGAACGTACGCTGGCGGCACGCCTAACACATGCAAGTCGAACGAAGTAGCAATACTTAGTGGCAGACGGGTGAGTAACATGTAGGTATCTGCCCTTTGGCCTGGAATAACACGAGGAAACTTGTGCTAATACCGGATAAGTCTTTACGGAGAAAGCTTTATGCACCATTGGATGAGCCTGCACTTGATTAGTTTGTTGGTAGGGTAATGGCCTACCAAGACTGTGATCAATAGCTGATTTGAGAGGATGATCAGCCACATTGGGACTGAGACACGGCCCAAACTCCTACGGGAGGCAGCAGTGGGGAATCTTGCACAATGGAGGAAACTCTGATGCAGCGATGCCGCGTGAGTGAAGAAGGCCTTTGGGTTGTAAAGCTCTTTCGTCGGGGAAGAAAATGACTGTACCCGAATAAGAAGGTCCGGCTAACTTCGTGCCAGCAGCCGCGGTAATACGAAGGGACCTAGCGTAGTTCGGAATTACTGGGCTTAAAGAGTTCGTAGGTGGTTGAAAAAGTTGGTGGTGAAATCCCAGAGCTTAACTCTGGAACTGCCATCAAAACTTTTCAGCTAGAGTATGATAGAGGAAAGCAGAATTTCTAGTGTAGAGGTGAAATTCGTAGATATTAGAAAGAATACCAATTGCGAAGGCAGCTTTCTGGATCATTACTGACACTGAGGAACGAAAGCATGGGTAGCGAAGAGGATTAGATACCCTCGTAGTCCATGCCGTAAACGATGTGTGTTAGACGTTGGAAATTTATTTTCAGTGTCGCAGCGAAAGCGATAAACACACCGCCTGGGGAGTACGACCGCAAGGTTAAAACTCAAATGAATTGACGGGGACCCGCACAAGTAGTGGAGCATGTGGTTTAATTCGAAGATACGCGCAGAACCTTACCAACACTTGACATGTTCGTCGCGACTCTAAGAGATTAGAGTTTTCGGTTCGGCCGGACGAAACACAGGTGCTGCATGGCTGTCGTCAGCTCGTGTCGTGAGATGTTGGGTTAAGTCCCGCAACGAGCGCAACCCTCACTTTTAGTTGCCATCATTAAGTTGGGCACTCTGAAAGAACTGCCAGTGATAAGCTGGAGGAAGGTGGGGATGACGTCAAGTCCTCATGGCCCTTACGTGTTGGGCTACACACGTGCTACAATGGTATCTACAACAGGAAGCAAGACTGCGAGGTCAAGCAAATCCTTAAAAGATACCTCAGTTCGGATTGCACTCTGCAACTCGAGTGCATGAAGCTGGAATTACTAGTAATCGTGGATCAGCGTGCCACGGTGAATGCGTTCCCGGGTCTTGTACACACCGCCCGTCACACCATGGGAGTTGGTTCTACCTTAAGGCAAGGCTTTAAACCCTTGACCACGGTATAGTCAGCGACTGGGGTGAAGTCGTAACAAGGTAGCCGTAGGGGAACCTGCGGCTGGATTACCTCCTTTCTAAGGATGGATGAAAGTAAAATTTCATCCTAAATAATACACAGGTAATGTTGACCGTCCTCATTTCTCTTCTTAAAATAGTGTTTCTCTTGCATGGGGGCCGGTAGCTCAGTTGGTTAGAGCACACCCTTGATAAGGGTGGGGTCGAAAGTTCGAGTCTTTCTCGGCCCACCAATTTAATATCATGGGGGATTAGCTCAGCTGGGAGAGCGCCTGATTTGCATTCAGGAGGTCAGCGGTTCGATCCCGCTATCCTCCACCAAAACACTTAGTTATAAAAATTGTGAATAAAATAATAATTAATATCAATATCTATATCCGAACATTAGTAATGTTATTAGCTAATGTTCAAAATAAAAAATTTGATTCAACACAGAATTTTTTTCTGTGCATAAATCAAGCGTTTAAGGGCGTGTAGTGGATGCCTTGGCACTGAAAGCCGATGAAGGACGTGATATACTGCGATAAGTTTCGGGGAGCTGTATGTAAGTTTTGATCCGAAAATTTCCGAATGGGGAAACCCACCACTTTATGTGGTACTTTAAACTGAATACATAAGTTTAAAGAGACAACCTGGAGAACTGAAACATCTAAGTAACCAGAGGAAAAGAAATCAATTGAGATTCCGTTAGTAGTGGCGAGCGAACGCGGACTAGGCCAGTAATTTTGTTAAAAAAATTTGAATAGTTTGGAAATGCTAACCATAGAGGGTGATAGTCCCGTATGAGTAATGTTTAACAAAATTCTTGAGTAAAGCGGGACACGTGAAATCCTGCTCGAATATAGGGGGACCACCCTCTAAGCCTAAATACTCTTCAGTGACCGATAGTGAACTAGTACCGTGAGGGAAAGGTGAAAAGAACCCCTATTAGGGGAGTGAAATAGAACCTGAAACTGCATGCCTACAATCAGTCGAAGCTCTTTTTAGAGTGACGGCGTACCTTTTGTATAATGGGTCAGTGACTTAATTTATAAAGCAAGCTTAAGCCATCTAGGTGTAGGCGCAGCGAAAGCAAGTCTTAATAGGGCGATTAGTTTTATGAATTAGACCCGAAAACGAATGAGCTTACCATGAGCAGGTTGAAAGTTGGGTAACACCAACCGGAGGACCGAACCAGTTGACGTTGAAAAGTCTTTGGATGACTTGTGGTAAGGGGTGAAAGGCCAACCAAATTCGTAGATAGCTGGTTTTCCGCGAAAACTATTTAGGTAGTGCGATAAATAAATAGATACTTAGAGGTAGAGCACTAAATGGGCTAGGGGGAAGAGATTCTTACCAAACCTAATAAAACTCCGAATGCTAAGTATTGTTCTTTATCAGACAGACTGTGGGTGCTAAGGTCCATGGTCGAGAGGGAAAGAGCCCAGACCACCAGATAAGGTCCCCAAATTATGATTAAGTGTGAAAGGATGTGGAAATTCCTTAACAGCCGGGAGGTTGGCTTAGAAGCAGCCATCCTTTAAAGATAGCGTAACAGCTCACCGGTCTAACAGAGTTTCTGCGCCGAAG